>JAILHW010000029.1 GCA_024695605.1 Lachnospiraceae bacterium
GGCAATGGAAAAAAGTTGTACAAACTACTTGTTGGAAATTTAACTAAAAGGGGAATCACTGAAGAGGTGTTTGTAAAAGAACTGTGTAGTATTATATTGCAATATCAAAACTTTGATATACTTGAGAAGTTTTTAGTTGAACATTTATCTGTAACAAAGTAAGAAATTTAGTTCGCAAAATAATTGCCTGAAATATTTATGGCTCTGATAATATAGCGGTAGATAATTATATAAGGCACTAAGCGAAAGTGTCGGATGGAAAGAGAGACAATAGCGCTATCTAGTAAAAAAGGATATTTGATGCAGCGGTGTGATAACACTCCCGTGATAACAATTTGATAACATTAGCTGATACAGTCCACATGATATGGACAGCTGAAACCAAATGAAGTCAAGTCGTAACAGAAAACCCTAACAAAAATGTTTAAGACACAGGTTTAGTTAGGGAAATGGAGTGACATTATTTGCCCTATGGAGGATACAGTACGGTACCTAAGGATATTGGTCCTTTAGAGGATACAGTAAGTTGCCTGGGGATATTTGCTGTTTTAGAGGATACAGTAAGTTGCCCGGAGTTAGTTGCTGTTTTGGAGGATACAGTAGGTTGCCTGGGGGTATTTACTGTTTTAGAGGATACAGTACGTTGCCCGGAGTTAGTTGCTGTTTTGGAAGATACAGTAGGTTGCCTGGGAGTTAGTCGCTGTTTTGGAAGATACAGTAGGTTGCCTAGGAGTTAGTTGCTGTTTTGGAAGATACAGTAGGTTGCCTAGGAGTATGATATCTGCTTGAAGTATCCCTGTATTTATGGCGGTCATGAGATCATTATGCTTATTGTGATGCCCCTCCTGAAATCCGTATGCTTGTTGCGATGCCCCTCCTGAAATCCGTATGCTTGTTGCGATGCCCCTCCTGAGATCCGTATGCTTGTTGTGATGCCCCTCCTGAGATCCGTATGCTTGTTGTGATGCCCCTCCTTTGGGCGTGGCATCGATTCTTCTCGTTTTTCCTAATTATGATGCTTTAAGCAAGTACGCATAGGCGTCAAAGCATCAAAACCCCTAATATTCACAAATCCCGATGCCTATAACAAGTGCCCGATGCCGGCAAAACATCAAAAACCACTTATTTTTCTAATCCCGATGCCTATAACAAGTGTCCGATGCTGGCAAAGCATCAAAACCCGCTTATTTTTCTAATCCCGATGCCTTTAAGAAGTGCCCGATGCTGGCAAAGCATCAAAAACCACTTATTTTTCTAATCCCGATGCCTTTAAGAAGTGCCCGATGCTGTCAAAGCATCAAAACTCGCTTATTTTTCTAACCCCGATGCCTTTAAGAAGTGCCCGATGCTGGCAAAGCATCAAAACCCGCTTATTTTTCTAATCCCGATGCTTTTAAGAAGTGCCCGATGCTGACAAAGCATCAAAAACCACTTATTTTTCTAATCCCGATGCCTTTAAGAAGTGCCTGATGCTGACAAATCATCAAAAACCACTTATTTTTCTAATCCCGATGCCTTTAAGAAGTGCCTGATGCTGACAAAGCATCAAAACCCGCTTGCTTTTCTAATCCCGATGCTTTTAAGAAGTGCCCGATGCTGGCAAAGCATCAAAACCCGCTTATTTTTCTAACCCCGATGCCTTTAAGAAGTGCCCGATGCTGTCAAAGCATCAAAACCCGCTTATTTTTCTAATCCCGATGCTTTTAGCAAGTGCTCATTATCGGAAAAGCATCAAAACCGGCTATAGCATCAAATCCCGATGCTATTCATAAGCTGTTACCCTCGCCAAAGCGTCTAATACTCTGTTCAGATCTAAAAAACTAGAATAAGAGCGAACTAGAAAGAATAAGACCGAACTAGAAAGAGTATGCCCGAACTAGAAAGAATAAGACCGAAACAGAATGAAAAAGAAAGGACATTCAAATGAAACAAAATATGAAATCATACATACTCAAACCCTCTCTTGTATACGATGAGGCAAGAAGGCGTTATCAGGAAATTAAGGAATGCGCAGACAAGATAGAAAGCAAACTTCAAAAAGCACCCACCGGGATCATTCATATTGTAAATTCAGGAAAAAGAGTTCAATTCTATCTTCGTGATGATAAATCCGATAAAAGCGGCAAATATATTCGTAAAGCTGATGCACAGACCATTAGGACTTTTCTTCAGAAATACTATTACGAGAAAGTGATGAAAATCCTAAAGGTTGAGCTCAAAAACCTTGAATATTTCTTGAAAAAAACTGATAATATAACGAATAAGATACAGGACGCGTATTCCGAGTTACCTTTGGAAATTAAACATTATATCGACCCGATAGATATGTCAGATGATGACTATATTACAACTTGGCTACGAATTCCTTATCAAGGGAAAGAAATCCAGGAATATATTCCGGTATATCAAACCAATAATGGAGAGATGGTGCGTTCCAAATCGGAATTAACAATTGCGAACAAGCTTGCTGATAAAGGGATTCCATACAAGTATGAGTGTCCGCTGACTCTTTCGAATGGTACAAAGATATATCCGGATTTTACAATTATGGATGTCAGGACGCGAAAAGAAATCTACTGGGAACACAGGGGACTGATGGACGACAGAGAGTATGCGAAACAAGCGGTATTCAAGATGAAATCCATGATGAAAGACGGGATCATTCTCGGGAAAAATTTGATCATCACTGAGGAGACGACATCGAATCCGCTTGGAACGAATGAGATTGATGCAGTCATAAGGAGTTATTTTACATCTTAATGAGAATCCTTCGTTAATGAAAATCCTTCGTTAATGAGAATCCTTCGTTAATGAGAATCCCTCGTTAATGAGAATTCTTCGTTAATGAGATTGGGGTCCCCATTACCAATGCCGGGGCCGGCTACAGACAGATCGGGTTTGCTGAGATTTGAAGCAGTAAAAAGCAGTATAGAGAAGGGAATCAACCTTGAGGAGATCATTCAAAGCATTGCAGAGGAGACCAGCTATGAAAAGTATTTCGGTTATAATACCTGCGCATAATGAAGAAAAATACATAAAACGCTGTATCGATTCCATAAAGAGAGCGGGCAGTGTATTTCCCGGCAAAACAGAAATAATTGTTGTATGTAACCGGTGCACGGATAAAACGGAAGATATAGCAAAGCAAAACGGTGCCGTAGTGGTTCTAAACGAAGACCGCTGCATCGCAAAAGTAAGGAATGCCGGCATTTCTGCTGCTGCAGGTGATATCATTGTTACTATAGATGCAGATAACCGTATGACTAAAGGTACACTCCGAGAAGTATATGTTCTTTTAAAGGATGGGAGGTATATAGGCGGAGGCGCTCCGATAAGGTTTGAACGCTATTCATTCCCTTTGTGGTGTAATGACCTTTTATGCAGGATATCCTTTGGACTCACCGGTCTCTATAGCGGGATATTCTGGGCGGAGAAAGCAACATTTGATGCTATTGGCGGGTTTGCTGATATTAAGGCTATGGAAGATGTTGCCACCGCAAAACTGTTGAAGAAATATGGTAAGAAACAGGGAAAGAAATATACTACGCTGAAAAAGAATTATCTGATCAATTCTACCAGGAAATATGATGATTTGGGTGACTGGTTATATTTAAAGCTGATGATAAAAAACGCCGGGACCCTGATCAAGGCAGCGATGGGTGATAAGTCAGGGCTTGATAAACTGCTTGATAAAATGTTTTATGATTACAATGGATGAATAAGAGAGGTTGTATGAGTAAAGAGTGATTTGATGGCCATGCAAAGGTATATACAGAAGGAAGACCTGATTATGCAGAAGAGTTGCTAGAATGCTTATACAGTGAATATGATCTTTCCGGATCATCAGCGATCGCCGATATCGGATCGGACACCGGAAAGTTTTCCAAGCACCTTTTTGAGCGGGGAAGCGAAGTGTATTCTGTGGAGCCAAGTGATGATATGCGTTACATTGCAGAAAAGGAACTTTCGATATATCCTGGATTTCATTCGGTAAAAGGGAATGCTGAGAATACAACGCTCAAAGCAGATCTTGCTGCCTTTGTAACTACAGCACAAACTAATTATTTAAACGATATATAACGGTTACAATCAGATACCGGGGGTCAGACCGCTTTGACGATTAGGGGGAAATATGAGTACAAGAACAAATTATGAAAAATGGTATGAAGGAGATGCGTATTACTGGGGGCTGGAACCGGGGGACTTTCTGGAAGAATTAATAAAGCTGTGTCCGCCTTCTGCTGATAAAAGGGTTCTCGACATAGGATGCGGTGAGGGAAAAGATGCCGTGTATATGGCTCAGAATGGGTACGATGTTACGGCATTTGATCTGACTGAGAATGGTATCAGGAAGACAATTGCTTTGGCTGAGAAGAGAAACGTTTATATCAGAGCATATGTTGATGATATTAATACATTCAGCACTGATGAGCAGTTTGACATAGTATATTCAACGGGCACCGTTCAGTATCTTTTCGAGGAAAACAAAAAAAGTTTCTTTGATAAGCTGGATAAGATCACAAGGAAGAACGGAATTGTTTATATCAACGTATTTGTTGAGAAGCCATTCTTGGATTTACCTCCGGATTGGGATATGGAAGAGAAGATGTGGAAATCAGGTGAGCTCTTCACATATTTTGCTGACTGGAAGGTTGAGCGTATTGATGAAGTGATATTCGAAGATAACAGTGGCGGAGTACCTCACTATCACTGCATGGATACGATTATCTGCAGAAAGGTCACTGGATCAATAAAATCAAACGGTAATGGTAATGGGTTTTCAGCAAAGAACTACGTGTTTTAACGAATCGAATCGGAGTGGATTCATGAATGAGCAAAGGACAAACATTACTCTAAGGCCGGTGGAAAAGCAGGATATTGAGACAGTCTGGAAGATGCAAGTGGAAGCCTTTTCAGAGCTGTTGGAAAAATATCAGGATTTTGAAACAAGCCCTGCCGCTGAAGGGATAGACAGCGTGATCGCCAGGTTCGAGCAGCCATGGACGATGTATTATTTCATCATGGCGAAGGAGGAAAAAGCCGGAGTGATCCGGGTTGTGGATAAAAAGGATGGCAGCAGAAAGCGTATATCGCCGATCTGGATCATGCAGGAGTTTCGAAATAAAGGCTATGCACAGCAGGCCATTCTGGAAGCGGAAAAGATGTATGGGCCTGATCACTGGTGCCTGGATACGATACTACAGGAAAAAGGCAACCTTCATCTGTACGAGAAACTGGGGTATCACAGAACCGGTAGGATCGATAGGATCAATGACAGAATGGATCTTGTATATTTAGAAAAAGACTGAAGGAGACAATATGCACAAACTGACAGAATTGCCCGCTTGGGAACGGCTATTTAAAAAGATCATATGGAAGCAGCTCGGAGACATCAGGGGAAAGAAGATCCTTGATTTCGGGAGCGGGGAAGGGATCACGGCGGATCATTTCGCCCGGTATAATGAAGTGACTGCGATCGAGCCGGATGAGGATATGCTGTCAGATGCCTGGAAGGACCATGCCTACACCCAGATCGTGGGGGATGTCAGCGCGCTTTCACGGTTTGATGACGATACGTTTGATGCTGTGCTCTGTCATAATGTGCTCGAATACATTGATGATAAAAAGAGCGTGATGCAGGAGCTGACCAGGGTATTAAAGCCGGGCGGGATCATGTCAATTGCCAAGCACAACCGCGCAGGACGGGTAATGCAGATGGCGGTTTTGCTCGATGACTTTGACAAGGCAAATGCCCTCCTCGACGGCAAGAATTCCACGGCGTCCAGATTCGGCGAGATCAGGTACTACGAGGATGAGGATATCAATACGTGGGTGCCGGATCTGGATGTGGAAAATGTGTATGGCATCAGGACGTTCTGGGACCTTCAGCAAAAGCAGGAAAAGCATGCGGATGAAGCATGGCAGGATGACATGGTGAAGCTGGAGATGAGAGTATCGCAGATGGAAGCCTTTCGTCAGATCGCTTTCTTCCATCACCTGATCCTTGTCAACAACCACCGTGAAGAGATCGAGGCGGAAAACCCCTTCATGAAGGAGGCGATCGCGGAAGCGCTCGAGGGCATCTATAACGGACACGGCGGTCCCTTTGGCTGTGTGATCGTAAAGGACGGCAGGATCGTAGGCAGAGGCCATAACAGGGTACTGTCGATCATCGATTCGACGGCGCATGGTGAGATCAGTGCGATCCGGGATGCGGAAAAAGTGCTCGGCACCCATGATCTTTCAGGCTGCGAGCTATATACGACAGGCGAACCCTGCCCTATGTGTCTGAACGCGATCCTGTGGGCGAATATCGAAAAGGTTTATTATGGTTGTACGATCAGTGATAATGCCTCGATCGGTTTCCGGGATGAAAAATTTGATCAGCTCTCCGGCGGCCGTGAAGCATTCAAGGATTTTCTGGTCTGCATAGACCGAGGGGCCTGCCAAAAGCTGTTTGAGGTGTATAACAGTCTGGAGCATACCATCTATTAAGCGATCACAGGAAAAAGCAGGGATGATCAAAAGGATCATCCCTGCTTTTTTTTGGCATATCTTAGTTTCTCAGATCTTATCCGGATCGGCAAAGGGACCGGGATAAGCGTTTGTGCCGTAGCGCCTTCTTCCGAAGTAATCGGTATCAAAGTGGATGGTGGAGCCATCCGTGTTTTCAAATCTCTGCTCGGGCTCAAAGGCCTTTCCCAGCACATCGCTGTCGATGATATCCACACGGTAATCTCCAAGCAGCTCATAGATGTTGGTATCGAGCGTAAAGCTTCCGTCCTCTGCAGCGGTCAGGTCAAAGAAGGCTTTCCCGCTGTCATTGATATAGTTCTTTTTCTCTTTTGCAAAGACATTGGCGCCGTTGAAGTAGGCGTTGCCCTCGATCCAGACGGGAAGATGTCCGAAATGCGCTTTTCCGAGACCCTTCATATCCGGCTCTTTTCCAATGTTAAACTGCGCGATCCACTCCTCATAGGTGGGGAAGATATCAAAGGCAGCGGTGCCGGCTTTGTTGTAATCGAAGTCTTGAGGCGTCTTGTCATTTACAGGATAGGTCTGGATCATAATGTTGTTATAGACTCTGTCATCTCCGTGAAGGATGGTCATAAAGCCTGCCACCTCAGTCCTGTGACGGATGTGGTAGGGGGTATAGCGGGGCTCTCGCTGGTCGTTGACGATGGAATCTACGCCGGCGTTCAGGTAGCTGATGGAGCCGAGCATCAGGTTGTGAACGATACCGAGTCCCTCACTGGGCATCACGATGCAGACCTCACTCAGCATGATATTATTGTCGATCAAAGTCGGGCCGTGACCTACCTCGATGAAAACATCGCAGCTGAACATGGAACCGTCACAGGGTTCGGTGCCGTCAGGCCGTCTGTTGGCATAAAACAGATTCTGGCTGATCCTGGCACCCTGGGATTCCCAATCGAGCCATACGCCTTCGATGCAGTTGTGGATATGGTTTCTGCGGATCGTCACATCAATGGCTGCATGGAGCTTGATGCCGGCAGTCTCTGCACCTCCAAGCTGTGCGGAGTTGCAGATGTGGTGAATGTGACAGTCTTCGATGGTAGAGAAAACGCCGCCCATACGTCCTACGATACCGGTCTGCTCGCAGTGGTGCACATGGCATCTGCGGATGAGATGGCCGCCGATCTTTTCCTTCAGCCAGCCGTGATACTGGCCGCGGCAGACTGCATCGCGCTCCATCTGCGTAGGGCTTTTAACGCGTTTGGTATAGAAGTACATATCATTTTCTTCATCTCTGTACTTGCCGAGTGAGATACCGCAGCACCGGCTGTTGGATACCTCGCAGTCCTCTATGATCCAGCCCTTGCTCCAATGAGGGCCGATCATACCGTCCTGGTAAGCAGCGGGCGGAGCCCAGGTGGTCGCGGCCTTGGTGATCAGAAAGCCGCTGACGGTGATATAGTTGATGCCGTTCTCCTCCGGCATAAAGCAGTTGCGACGTACACTGATCTCAACCTGTTCCCGGTTGGGATCCTTGCCCTGGAAGTTGGCGTACAGTACGGTCTGATCGCCGTCCTGCTCGGTAAACCATTTATACCGGGATTCTTCGGGATTCCAGCTGTGCACCTCTACTTCGCCGTCGATACACTCCTGCAGGGAAGCGGTCTCGTACATCATCAGATCGCCGAGGAAAACGGCACCTGTGTGACGGATCGTAGGTGCGAAATACCAGTCTCCGCAGACAAAGGTGGTGTAAGGGTTGTAATCACCGAAGATGGCGTTATCAACCCGCGCCGTCCAGACATTTCCCTCATACAGGGTCCAGTCCTTTACCTCTTCGGCGCCGGTGATGACGGCACCCAGAGGCACCTCGGATTTGTAGGTGATGCGTTCCGACTCCCTTCCTGCGCGAAGCGGGTGGACAGCCTCCCGGTAGATACCCGGAGCTACCAGGACAGTGTCACCGGCAGCGGCAATGGCTGCCGCCTCCTGTATGGAGGTAAAGGGCGCATCCTTGCTGCCGCATCCGCCGGCAGCGGCATTTTTGTTGACATAGATCGTTTTGCTCATAGTGTAACCCCTCTCTGTGAAATTAGTTTTGTTCATAAAAGCCGGACCGGCTTTCCTTTTTCCCAATACAGTTTCATTCTAACGAATCGCCTGCGGTAAAGCAATATGTATTTTGGGAATCGGGGAAGACACTGACGGGAGAAAAGCTGTATTCACAGCCCGGATTGTATGCTATACTGAAGCTGTTTGAAAAATGTTAAAAACAGGAAGCGAAAGATGATCAAGATCGAACATATTCAAAAAGCTTTTTTAGCCAAACAGGTTCTGAGGGACGTGACCTTCGAGGTGGAGGAGGGCAGTATTTACGGCCTCATCGGGAAAAACGGCGCCGGGAAGACCACGCTGATGAAGATCATGACGAATCTTCTTACGGCGGATGGGGGAAGCTGTGTTTTCGAAAAAGAAAAAAAGCCGCTGAGCGTCGGCTATCTTCCGGATCTGCCGGAGTTTTATGACTATCTGACCACCGATGAGTATCTGGATTATCTGCTCTTTGATCAAAATCCCATCCGCAGGGATAAGCTCCTTTCTCTGGTGAGTCTTCCCAAAGGGGTCAGGATCAAGACCATGTCCCGGGGAATGCGCCAGCGCCTCGGGATTGCGGCAGTGCTGGTGGGCAATCCCGACGTGATCCTTCTGGATGAGCCTACGAGCGCACTGGATCCGGCGGGACGGTCGGATGTCAAAAGGATCCTGCTGGATCTGAAAAAGAGCGGAAAGACCATTCTGCTTTCCACCCATATTCTGGCAGATATGGATACCATCTGCGACAAGGCCGGTTTTTTGCATGAGGGCACCATTGTAAAGGAAGTGATGCTAAGGGAGCAAAGAGAGCAGGCAGCGGGACTGATCGTCAGATTTGCCGGGGACGTGGAGGAAGAAAACAAAGAGACGCTACTGGCGGGAATGGGGTGCGATAGTAAATGGCAGGATGCGCATACGCTTCGGATCCTCTTTGATCCTAAAGATCCCATCGGCAGTCAGAAGCAGATCTTATCGGTGCTGTCCGAAACGGACTTAAGGATCGCCTCCATCGGCAGTGCGGTCAAAACCCTCGATCAGATCTTTCGGGAGGTGTGCCTATGAACGGGGCAATGGTCAGTTGTATCAAAAAGGATCTGCGGGAGGTTTTCAGGACGGGAAAGCTGGTGATCTTTCTGGCCCTCGCCTTCGGGATCGCGGTGATGATCCTGGGGATCACGCTGGTGTTTTCGGATATTCCACAGGCTTTGTGGGAGCAGCTGCCCGGCTTTAATATCTCTTCCTTAGAGGAAGTGATCAGCTCTCTGTATCCGAAGCTGGTGCGGGAAAGTGCCGGGGTCTATGCCTATTATATCGGATTTTTCTACTCTCTTATCGTGATCCTGATCGTGCATGGGATCCTGCCCTCGGAGATGCAGAAGGAAAAATGGGTCCTGCCGTTGCAGCAGGGCTATACGAAGCTGCAGCTGATCCTGAGTAAATGTCTGGTATATGGGGCTGTAGCCGGAGCATCGGTATTTGCCGGCTATCTGTTTTACTTTATGGTGGCAAATGCCTGTATGGAGCGAAATATGGGGCTGGGAAATGCCCTGATCCTGGGCCTTGTGCACAGCATGAATCTGTTTTTTATCGTCATTTATACAGAGCTGTTTTCCGTGCTGTATAAAAGTCCGGTGATCGCAGCAGTTTCCATGATCGCAACGATTTTGCTGGTACCGGATCTGGCGATCTATTTTTCCTTCGGAAGACTGCTTCCGACCTATCTGCTAACCTTTGTCTATGATTCCTGCTCGGATTATGGCCGGATCCTGCCGCCACTGATCTGCAATGTGGCGCAGCTTCTGATCCTGGGGCTTTTGGTGTCTATGAAATATGCACCCCCGGAGCAGGCATAAAGAAACCGGGAAAAAAGCAAGAAATAAAGAATGGGGCCTTACAGCCCCATTGCATTTTGTCGGGGAGCTTTTTCAAGCTCCTTATTTTGTTGCGGTTTCGCCGGCTTTTTGCCGATCAGCTTTTGCGACAGGCTGCCATCCAGCAGCATATCCTTTAATTTTGGATCCCGAAGAAGCTGTTGGCCTTCTTCGGATTTCAAAATCTGTTTGGTATGGGAAAGGATCGCATCCTTTTGGGCCGGCTCAACTGCCATCACGCGGCTGATATCATTCCCGCGCTTTGGATCGGTGAGGGCCTGATGCAGAGTGACTGTGGCAATAAAGTCAGCCATCCGCACGTCTTCTGCCGGCAGCTGCGCTTTCCCCTTGAGCAGAGTCATTTCCTGCGCAAGCTGTTTTTGGGCATCGCTGACAATGGTATTGGCAGTGGAAAGGACCTGCTCGTAGGCGGAGCCATAAGCCTTTGGCTGATGTTCAACGGTATGGACAAAGACCGGATCTGCGGCGAGCTTTCGAACCTCCTGCGAGGTGGGCTCGGCGGTGCCTTTTTCCTGCAGATAGGCTTTGGCTTTGGTAAAGTGCTCCCACTCCTTTTGATAGGTATCCGGATGTTCGGAAAGGATCGTCAGAAAGGCCGGATTCTGCGCCAGATTTTCCGCCGCGGCGTTTCGCTTGGCAGGATCGGCAAAGGTATCCGGATCCAGACAGCTTTTTGCCTTCTCGATCAGATTCCACTTGGCCGCGAAGCTCTCGGGAAACCGGTCACAGACGGAGATAAAATGCGGATCCTGTGCCAGGGCATCGACCGTGGCAATCTTTGCACCCTGTGGCAGAACGGACTTAGCCGCTTCGGTATGCTTCCAGACGGAGACAAAATCATCGGGATGATCTGCGATGACCCGGCGAAAATGAGGATCATCTGCCAGCTTTATGGCAGCCTCGGTCGACAGGTCCCCGGCGCCGGTCTGGTGCAGATATTCCTTTGCCTGCAGGTACTGATCCCAGTATCCGGGCATTTCGTCCTGATGGTTTTTAAATGTGGCAACAAACTCCAGATTTTCGATCAGATCGGTGATCTGCCTCCAGCCGGGGTGCTTGTGGCCCTGTTCCTTCAGAATCGCCATGGCGGCCTTGGTTTCCTTCCACTTTTGCTCAAAGTGCCTTGGGTAATGCTGCACCACATTGATAAACTCGTTGTCCAGAGAAAGATCCAGCATCATACTATGCTTTTCTGCAGCGGGAATCTCCCCGGGGGCTTCATGTGCATAAAGGGTACCGCCGGTTCGCTTGGCTAATTCGCTCTCCAGAACCAGACCGGCGCATTTTTCTCTGAAGGCATCGCCAAAGGAGCCCGGGAGCTTGTCGGTGTCCAGATCTTTTCCAATCAGCGCGCCCTGAGAAATAGCCCGCTCAGCAATGTCAAATACGGCATATTTCTGATACTTCGAAGGATGCACCTTTTGATTCAGTTCCTTTATTTTTGCAATCTTGCTGTCCATGGTGTTGACTGCATTTTTGGCTTCCTTCAGGCGAAGCTTGCCGACATCGGTGGCAGGACCGAAGAAGATCCCCTTACGGTCATTATAATATGCCGCTGCAGCTTCCTTATACGCCTTTAAATGCTGTTCCATATTGATCGGACGTGCCAGCTCGGTTTCGGGATCGGTGAATTTGATACAATCCTGCAGCTTTTTCATCATCTGATTGTACAGGCCGGTATCCTTGGAGCTGACCCCGAGAATCTCCTTGTGGGTTTCCGAAAGCTTCTTGTAGGTTTCTTCCAGCTCATTGTGCAGGTCATTGATATATCGGACCATCTCCCAGTTGGCATCTACCTGCTCCGGGGTATCCTCCGGCTTTCTGGGGGACTTGTCGATGGGGATGGCTGCTTTGGGCACTTCCGTCTTCCAGCGATCATCCGGGAAAGGCTCACGCATTGTGATCGCCTGTTCCCGTTTGGCAAGGGAAGCGTCATCGATCTGCCCGGGAGCAAAGCTGACAGCCGGCTGTTTTATCTCTTCGGCCAGCTCTCCCTCTTTGGGCTGCATGTCCTCGCCGGGCTGTATGATCTCCTTGGGCGGAGGGCTCTGAACAGCAGAGGGTGCCGGCATAAAGGGCATCGGGCTTTTTTTACTTGCGTTTTGTTCCAGTTCCAGTTCCGATTCTTTCATAATGGTTTCCTTTTTTTGATATTTTGATTGCCGCTCTGTTGTAAGAGGGCATTTGAAAGTGTTCTGATAAGAATAGGGAAAAGATCTGCAAAGGGTTGCAGGATAGTCCCTTTTCATTTCTGATGCTATCTTACAATAATCAGTCTGATCAGGCAACTGAAAACAAAGCCTTGTACAGAGCGCTTTTTTCGTTTATTCTGAACATAGAGGTGCAACCCGTCGGCGTAATCCGGAGTATTTGATGTAGGAAAGTGTTTTTTTGCACGGATCGGATGCATCAAAGGAAGAATTGCAGAAAGGATTGGAAAAACGCCATGAAGGAAGATAATGAACTGAAATACAGCTTTCTTAGTGAGGAAGAGGGAGAAACGGATGAGACGGTTGATGAACGATCGGAGCAATATGAAGCCGTAAATAAATTTTTCCTGTCGGGACAGTATGATGAGAAGACACCGGAGGAAAAGAAGGTTGTGATCAAGGCGTATGTTATGTTTCTGAACAGTATGATCAACTATACCTTTCCGAATTTTGAAAGCGTTCAACAGAACGTACAGGCGTTTACCGAAACACCGTTTTTTGATGAGTTTGCCGATAAACTGATCCGCAGCGATCTGAAGGGAGAGGATCTGCAGGATCGGTTTTTATCCGTGCAGACCAAGCAGGAGATCGATTATCAGCCTGTCAATCAGCAGCGAAAAGAGAAGTATGCAAACGATATCAGCAGGCTGCAGCAAAGACAGAACAAAAAGCAGACAGGTGCCATAAAACTATAATACTAAACGGAGGGGAATCAGATGGAAAACAAAGTAAAATGGGCGGTATTGGGAACAGCGGGGATCGCAGCGGGATGTACCATCCCGGGGATGCAGCGTGCAAAGGAGTGTGAGCTGTATGCCATAGCAGGCAGAAGCCTTGAAAAGGCAAATGCCTTCAAGGAGCGCTTCGGCTTTGCAAAGGCCTATGACAGCTATGATGCACTTTTGGCGGATCCCGAGGTAGAGGCGGTGTATATCCCGCTCCCCAATGATATTCACTGCAAGTGGGCCATCAAAGCGCTGCAGGCCAAAAAGCATGTGCTTTGCGAAAAGCCCATTGCCATGAATGAGGCAGAACTTCGGCAGATGTTTGCAGCGGCAAAGGAAAACGGCGTTACGCTGACGGAGGCCTTTGCCTATCTGAACAGTCCTTATGTGCAGGCGCTAAGGGACGTGATCCAGAGCGGAGAGATCGGCGAGGTGGACTATATCGATACCGCCTTTCTGACCCAGGGATATTCCGAGGATTTCAGACTGCATAAGGAGCTCGGAGGCGGCGGGATCTATGACATCGGCTGCTACTGCACCTCTCTGATCCTGACGCTGGTGGATGCGCCCATTGCCTATATCAAGGCGGATGCCGAGCTGGATGATACGAAGGTGGATCATATGGCAGGCGTTTTGTTGAAATTCGAGAACGGTGTCAGGGCATCCTTCCATGCGGGTATGAATCTGGGTACGGATACCTGCGACCGCTATGACAGGCTCTTTATCCACGGAAGCAATGGCTATATCCGATCGGATGTGGAATACAACCAGGAGGGTGAGCTGGAATTTTCCGTGACCGTGAAAAATGAAGCCGGAGAGCGGATCAGCAGGGTTTGCAGCGTAAAGAGTGAATCCAACTACAGTCTGGAGATCGACCGTGTCAGCCGCGTGATCAGGGGAGAAGAAAAACCGCTGATCACAGAAGACTTTTCCCTTCGGAATATGCATCTTCTGGAGCGCATCCTGGATTTGGTGGGCTATAACGAGGGCAAGACGGAATTTGTGCTGGACAACGGCGTCGTGATCCCGGCAGTGGGGTATGGCTCCTATCTTTCCACAGAGAAAAACGGAAAAGAGACCATAAAGGAGGCGCTGGATGCGGGATACCGCTACATCGATACGGCCAGCTTTTATGAGAATGAAGAGGCCATCGGTGAGGCGCTGGCAGAATACGGGATCCCGCGAGAGGAGCTTTTCCTGGCAAGCAAGGTGTGGCCCTCGGATCTGGGGGAGCAGGAGACGAGACGCTCCTTTGAGGCATCCTGTCAAAAGCTTGGGACAGATTATCTGGATCTGTTTTTGATCCATTGGCCCAAGGAGGATCCTGCGGATCCGGACTGGTTTGTCAAGGTGGCTGCAGGCTGGAAGGTAATGGAGGAGCTCTATCAGGAGGGCAGGATCAAGGCCATCGGGCTTTCCAACTTCCTGCCGCATCATATCAGGCCGCTTCTTAAGATCGCAAAGGTGCGGCCCATGGTGGATCAGCTGGAGCTGCATGTGGGCTATATGCAGGAATATACCCTGGCCTATCTGAAGGCAGAGGGCATTTTGCCCCAGGCATGGAGTCCGCTGGGAAGAGCCAGAGTGCTTTCGGATGAGAGGATCACAAGGATCGCAGAGCATTACCAAAAGAGCAACGCACAAATCCTGCTTCGTTATCTGATCCAGCGCAACATTCCGGTGATCCCCAAGGCTTCCTCTGCCGGGAGGATGCAGGAAAACAGGCAGGTATTTGACTTTGTGATCTCTGAGGAGGATATGTCCTATCTGTCCTGTCTGCCGCAGGCAGGCTTTTCCGGAGAGCATCCTGATCTTGGGCGGGGCTGAGTATATCCTGCAGGAATCTGCTTCTTTGACTTGAAGGTTCGTGCCGAAATCATTATAATGAATAAGGTTTCCGCAAACAGAAGGGAAACAAGGTCAGGAGAGTTAGGATGTACAGATTAATCGGCAGTTATGTATCGGAAGCGGGGATCACGGGGATCAGCATGGCGGCATGCTTTCTGATCACCTATCTGGTTTTGAAGTTCCCGCCGGCCTTTCTTCCCAAGGATCAGGGAAGGGCCTTTGCCGTCAACGGAGCGCTTTCCAAGGGAAAAACAAGAGGCGTTGGCATTTTGTTTGTATCCATCTTTCTGATCTGCGGCCTGGTCTTTTTGCCGATGACAAGGGAGTATGCGATCTACGGCGGACTGGTATATCTGATGATGCTTTCCGGCTATCTGGATGATGCCTCCGAGAATCCCTGGAGTGATTATAAAAAGGGAGCCATTGATCTGGTGCTCTCGGTACTGACTGTAGTCAATTATCTGATGAATAATTCCGCGGATATCCGGTTTTTTGAAGCGACCCTGCATCTGCCGCCCATGCTGTATGCGGTGCTGGGCGTTATGCTGATCTGGCTGTCCGTGAATGTGACCAACTGCTCGGACGGTGTGGACGGTCTATGCGGCAGCGTGGCACTTGTGGCCTTTGTGGGCTATGCCCTGATCTTTATCGATCAGATGCCCTTTGTGTTTCGGGCGGGAACGCTTTGCTTTGCGGCCGCGCTGTTTGCGTATCTTCGGTTTAACTGGCATCCCTCAACCATGCTGATGGGAGATGCGGGATCCCGTGCCATCGGGATCTGGCTGGCGATCATTGCCATGAAAAGCCAGCATCCGATCTCGTTTCTGCTGATCGGACTGGTATTTATCATAGACGGTGGTCTGGGACTGGTGAAGGTCTTTGTGATCCGGTTCTTTAAGATCCGGTTTTTGACCAATATCCGGTTTCCTGTCCATGACCAGATGCGGAAAAATATGGGCTGGAAGGACGTTCCGGTGGTGCTGTTTATGATCGGCGCCGAGGTTGTGATGGTTTTGATCACCGGACTTTTGATCAGAGGGATCTAAATGGAAGCAATGCTGTTTACCGGGATTCTGTTTTTGTTCCGGTTTTTACCGATCTTCTTTTTGATATATCTGCTTGCAGGCCCCCGATACCGAGGCGTGATCCTGGTGGTAGGGAGTCTGCTTTATTATGCGGCCCTTGAGCCGCGTTTTGTTTTTCTGCTGATCGGAATGAGCCTTCTGAACTGGCTTTTTGCACAGGAAAAAAGCCGCCTTAGGACTGTTCTTTTGATCCTGCTGGATCTGGGGCTTCTTGTGAGTGTGAAGCTGATCGTGGCGGCAAATGCCTGGGAAGGGCTTTCTGCGATCCCGCTCGGTATGAGCTTTTATCTTCTGAAAATGATATCCTTTCAGGCGGATCTGCATCGGGGCAGGATCAGGGAGAAGCCCTCTTTGATGGAAACGGCGGGCTATTTTGTGATGTTTCCGCAGCTTTTGCAGGGGCCCATCATGCGCTATGAGCAGCAGTTTTCCGAAGAAGGGGAAACAGAGCGGGGCATCAATCCGGAGCGTGCCGAGGACGGGCTTATGCTCCTTTTGAGCGGACTTGTGATGAAGGTGCTTTTGGCAGATGAATTTGCCGCCTTTTTTGCAAGGCTTACAAGGATCGGATATGAGAGCATCTCCACGCCGCTGGCCTGGATGGGGATCTATGGATACAGCCTGCAGCTGTATTTTGATTTCTGGGGATACTCGCTGATGGCAGCGGGACTTTTGATGCTGCTGGGCTATCCGTACATTGAAAACTTTCACCATCCCTATGCGGCTGCTTCGGTGTCGGATTTTTACAGGCGCTGGCATGTCACGCTGGGGCGCTTTTTCCGGGACTATGTGTATATTCCCCTGGGAGGGAGCAGAGTCGGAAAGGCAAGGTGCTTTTGCAACCTTCTGTTTGTCTGGGCGCTGACGGGCTTTTGGCACGGACAGGGATGGAACTATCTGATCTGGGCGCTCTTTCTGTTTCTGGTCATCTGCTGGGAAAAGTTTGCGATCCCTAACTTTTTGAAAAAGGTCCCGGTATGGGGCAGGGTGCATGTACTGCTACTGATCCCCATCAGCTGGATCCTGTTTGCCATTACGGATCTGCCCTCGCTCGGGGCGTATCTGCTTCGCCTGTTCCCCCTGTGGCAGATCGACGGCAATGTAAATCCCGGAGACTGGATCCTGCCCCTGCAGGCCTGTGCATTGGAGTTTATCCTGGGGGCGGTTCTTTTGATCCCGAAAACAACGGCATTTTTGGTAGAAAAACGCCATCACATCGTGATCAAACTGCTGCTGCTTGTGCTGTTCTGGTTTGCCATACAGCGGATCTGCCAAAATGGCGAGAATCCGTTTTTGTACCTGCAGTTCTGATGTGACCGAAAGCTTCGGAAAAGCATCTGAGGAAAGTATATGATAGAGATGATCAAAAAGGTCTGCGCCCTGATCCGGAAGGCACCGCTTATGTTTCTGGTGCCGGTATCAGCGCTCCTTTTTTCCGCAATTGCATATATGGATCCGATGGGCGCGTATGCCGGATATACGAAAAAGGCCTATCTGGAGCCACTGTTTGTCAGAGTGATGATAGGAGGAAGCGAGACCGGTGTGCCTTCTTTGCCGGCGGAACAGACACAAACCGCAGAGCAAACGCAAACTGCGGAGCAGGCAGAAGCTGCGCAGCAGATACAAACGGCGGAACAGGCGCAAAGAGAAGATCCCGAACAGGGTACGGCGTCCTCTGCCGGATCGGAAGCAAAGCCGCCCAAATTTGCGAAGGTGAAAACGGAGGATGAAGCCCCGGAGAAGGAAAGCGGCCGGCAGCAGGAGGATGATCTGCAGGAAGATGCCTCGGAGCAGGAGGGTGCCTCGGAGCAGGAGGATGCCAAGCAGGAGGAAACCGCGAAACAGGAGGAGACTACAGAGCCGGAGCTGGATTTTTCCATCCCTGCCGAAAGCCGCTGCGAGGTGTGTCCGGCCAAGGATTACGGGCTGGCCAATCCTGCCTATATGGCGCCAAAGGACTGGGAGCCTGTAGAAGATACAACGGGCTATTTTGCCACCAACGGCTATTACAGAACGCTGCATGAGGTGGAGAAGGACTATTTTTCCGATGCACTGTTCATCGGAGATTCCAGGGTGGACGGCCTTTGCGATTATGGCGGTCTTTCGGAGTATGCCACCTTTTTGTGCAGGGACTCCCTGACCGTCTATAAGTTGTTTTCCGAGGCGATGCGCTATCGGGATCCTTACGGCGGAAAGGGCTATAAGAGCCTGGGAGAGGTGCTGGACGGCAGACATTTTCACAAGATCTATCTGCAGATCGGCGTCAATGAACTGGGCACGGGAACTACGGCGGATTTTTATGAGGCCTACCGCAATGCGGTCGCTACCATCAAGACCAGGCAGCCTACGGCCATCATCTATATCGAGGGGATCATGCATGTGACAGCGGCAAAGAGCAGCAGCGACAGCGTCTTTACCAATTCCCTTGTGGTGGACAAGAACCTGGCCATCTCCACGCTGGCAAACGGAAGGGATATCTTTTACCTGGATCCCAACCCGGCGGTGTGTGATGAGAACGGAAATCTGCGATCCGATCTGTCGATGGATCATGCTCACCTGAAGGCAAAGGCCCATATTTACTGGACGGAATTTTTGATGCAAAAAGCAGCAGACCCGAATGAGCCTGCTGCACCGGTATATCTTAAGCAGTAAGATCAGATGTTTTGCTGATCGGAAAGGGGCGAAACGCTTGCTTCATCTGCAGCAAACAGCCTGCCCTTATAAGGCAGCAGGATCCGATGCAAAAGCAGTCCCAGAACACCGCAGGAAAGGACCTCGCCGATGCCCACGGTCAGCATCAAAAACGGGATGGCGCCGGGGATCTCATATACATATCGCAATACGAAGGGGACGATGATGGTATTGGCAAGGATCGGAGGAATGGGCAAAAGGAAGGCGGAATGCTTTCTCAGAAGGTAAGTGCCCAGTGCGCCGATCAGTGTGGCCAGGGATCCGAAAATGATATCCCAGAGTGCACAGCCGGTCAGGGTGTTGGCCAGAATGCAGCCGACAAACAGGCCGGGGATTGCAGCCGGGGTAAAAAACGGAAGGATGGTCAGGGCCTCCGAGAAACGGATCTGGATGGCTCCGCTTGCCAGATTGATCGAATTGATCAGGTACGTTAGCACCACATAGACGGCCGCGATCATGGCAGCCTGTGAGATGTACAGGATGTGTTTTGTTTT
>JAILHW010000031.1 GCA_024695605.1 Lachnospiraceae bacterium
AAGCCGGTGAGTTGGCGTGATGAATTAAATCGATATTTTGAAAAGGGTGCTGAAAAAAAGCAGAGTTATGAACTCGGTCTGGAGATCGAGCATTTTATCGTGAAAAAGGATACCCTCGAGGCTGTTCCTTATGAAGGGGAATTTAAGGGCGTACACAAGGGCAGACCGAACAATGAGGATCTGAAAGCGGTAGCGGCGCTTGCCCGGAAGGTGAAGGAGGAACTGGAGAAATAAGAGTTACAGCGGTGCGAAAGGCATGGTTACCAAAGCGGTGATCATGCCTTTTTTGTGTGATAAAGCCGATAAGGCCGTCAAGTATATGTCATGTAAACAGAGGTAAGTTGCCATCTTTATACAATCTTAATGTCTGAGCGGAAGCCTTAATGCCATCTTATTTGCGCAAAGGATACAATGTAAGCAAATAAGAAAATCGGAGGTCATGGCATGTTCGGCTTCATGAAGCTGAAGGAAAAGCTTTCATCCTTTCAGATTATCATCCTGGGTTTTATCAGCGCGATTGTTTTGGGAGCGCTGCTTCTTATGCTGCCGATATCGACAAGAAGCGGGACGTTTACTTCTTTTGGAACGGCACTGTTTACGGCAACATCCGCCGTTTGCGTGACGGGACTTGTTGTAGTGGATACAGCATCTTATTGGTCCCTTTTTGGGCAGCTGGTCATACTGTCCCTGATTCAGATCGGAGGCCTTGGAGTCATCACCGTGGCGTCCTCTTTATATATTCTGGCAGGAAGAAAGATCAGTCTGATGCAAAGACAGACCATGCAAAATGCCCTTTCGGCGCCCAATGTCGGAGGCATGGTCAAGCTGACCAGATTCATTATCGTTACAACATTTGTTATGGAAGGGGCCGGGGCGCTTCTGCTTTGTCCGGTGTTTATCCCAAGATACGGGATAAGGGGCGCCTGGATGGCCCTTTTTCATGCTGTTTCGGCGTTCTGCAACGCCGGATTTGACCTGATGGGGCGAAGCACCGGTCCTTTTAGCTCATTCACATTTTTTGCGGATCATGTCTATCTGAATGGGGTTATCTGTATTCTGATCGTACTGGGCGGGATCGGCTTTATTACATGGAGCGATATCGCCACCAGAAAATTCCATGTCCGGGAATACAAGATGCAGACCAAAGTGATCCTTTCCACCACGGCAATTCTGATCATTCTGCCTGCCGTTTTCTTTTTCTTTAATGAGTTTTTCAATGAACCCATGGGGAAACGCATCTGTCTTTCTCTCTTTCAATCCATCACACCAAGGACAGCCGGCTTTAATACCGCAGATCTGTCTCATATGTCCGATGCGGGAAAAGCAGTCACTATGCTTTTGATGCTGATTGGCGGGTCTCCGGGCTCTACAGCCGGTGGAATGAAAACCACCACCATTGCGGTCTTGTTTGCAAATACCATAGCGGTTTTCCGAAAAAGAAAAAATGCGAATTATTTCGGGAGAAGGCTGGATGATTCCATTGTAAAAAACACTTCCACGATCCTGTTTATGTATATGGCACTGGCCACGCTGGCACTGATCATCATAAGCATTGCGGAGGGACTTCCGACGCAGCTGTGTATGTTTGAAGCATTTTCGGCAATCGGAACGGTCGGGCTTAGCCTTGGGATCACGCCGCAGCTATCGTTCTTTTCACGGATCATATTGATGATGCTCATGTTCTTTGGACGGGTGGGAGGACTGACCATCATATTTGCGGCATTTTCACGCAAGGACAGGAGCACACTAAAGTATCCCATGGAGAATATTACGGTAGGGTAAAGGAGAATCATTATGAAATCAGTGCTAATCATCGGACTTGGAAATTTTGGAATGTTAATCGCAAAGCAGGTACGTGAACTCGGGCATCATGTCATGGCGATCGATATAGATGAGGAACGGGTCAACGCGGCGCTTCCCTATGTGACAAAAGCGCTGATCGGAGACAGCACCAATGCCGGGTTCCTTGCTTCTCTTGGCATTAACAATTTTGATGTCTGCATTGAGACGATCGGCAATAACTTTCAGAATTCGTTGGAGACCACTTCTTTGTTAAAAGAACTGGGTGGGAAAAAAGTCGTATCGAGAGCCAACAGAGAGGTGCAGGCAAAGTTCCTTCTTCGAAACGGCGCAGACGAGGTGGTCAATCCGGAGAAGCAGATCGCAAAATGGACGGCGATCCGTTACACTTCCAACCACATTTTGGACTACATCAAGCTGGATGATAATTATGCGATTTTTGAGGTCAAGCTGCCAAAGGACTGGATCGGTAAGACCGTATGCCAGGTAGATATCAGACAGAAGTTCGGTATTAACATCATGGCTTTAAAGAAAGACGGGGATATGAATCTTGCCATAGCACCCGACACGGTTTTTGAAAAGGACCTGACCCTTCTGGTGCTTGGAGAGCACAGGGCAATCCAAAAGTGTTTTCATATCTGAAATGGGGCGATGACGTGAAGGATATCATACTACTGACAGCATTTATACCGTTATTTGTATTCGGATATCATATTATGAAGAAGCTGGATTTCTTTATGATGGAACAGGCGCTCAAAAAGAGTGAAGAAATACAGCTTAACGAGCCTTTTTCTGTTATAATCTCAGGTGAAACACCGCTGATGGAAATTGACAGGCAGATTGCCCGGTTCAGACAGCAACACCCTGATTTTGAGATTGTTCTGCGAGACTGTAACAGGAATGAATAAAGAAAAGACCTGAGGAAAAAATATGAGCTCTAACGGTGTGACTGCAAGTGGAATAGCGGAGCAGATCGTCCCCACCGGAAAGGACCTTTTGGTAACGGGGGGGATTCTGATCGCAATGACAAGCCTTGGCCTGTGTTTCAGCAGTCTCGGCTTTACAGAATCCAATATCATAACCGTTTATAATCTGGGCGTGCTGCTGAGTGCGATTTTGACAAGAAGTCATTTTTGCAGTCTGATCAGTTCTTTGTGCAGCGTGCTTTTATTCAATTACTTCTTTACGGAGCCGCGCTTTACGTTTCATGCCTACGAGCCCGGTTATTCGGTCACTTTTGTCATCATGCTGATCGCGGCACTGCTGACAGGGTCTTTGGCATACCGGTTAAAGGACAATGCCCGGGAGTCGGCGCGTTCAGCCTTCCGAACGAAAGTCCTGTTTGACACAAACCAGCTTCTCCAGAAAAGCAGAACCTATGACGATGTACTGCAGGTGATGGCCAACCGGGTGATCCTGCTGCTTGATAAGGATGTTATCATCTATCCGGTGGAAGAAGGGCAGCTTGGCGCAGGGTATGTTTATGCGAGGGACCAGAAGACAGATCATACGCTTGGCATGGATCATTCGGAAGCCGAGGTGGTGCAGTGGGTGCTTGAGAATAAAAAAAGAGCCGGCGCCACAACGAAGGTGTTCCCACGGGCCAAGTGCCTTTATCTGGCGATCCGCATCAATGAAACAGTCTATGGGATCATGGGAATTCTTATAGAAAAGAAAACCCTGAGTTCCTTTGAATACAGTATTTTGATATCGATTCTGGGGGAGGGCGCTTTGGCCCTTGAAAACCTGGGCAACCAGAAGGCAAAGGATGAGGCAACACTGATCGCCCAGAAGGAAAAACTAAGAGCGAACCTGCTTCGCACCATATCGCATGACCTCAGAACGCCGCTGACCTCCATATCCGGAAATGCCAGCAATCTGTGCAATCATTACAAAATGCTCGATGACGCCACAAGAGGGCAGATGTTCTCGGATATCCTGGATGATTCCGAGTGGCTGATACAGCTGGTGGAAAATCTTTTATCCGTCACAAGAATCGAGAACGGAGAGATGCAGCTCAATAAGGCGGTGGAGGATTTTGACGATGTGCTGGATGAGGCTTTGAAGCATATCGACCGCAACAAGTCGGAGCATGAGATAGAGGTGTGTCCGCCAGGAGAACTCATTATCGCCAATATGGATGCCAAGCTGATCACGCAGGTGATCATCAATATCATCAATAATGCGATCAAATATACCCAGGCAGGTTCTGTCATCAAAATAGAGTATGGCTATGCAGGAACCATGATATTTGTGCGTATTTCCGATAACGGTCCGGGCATGGATACGAAAACAAAAGAGCATGCCTTCGATATGTTTTACACCGGACAGAATAAAATCGCAGACAGTAAAAGGAGCATGGGGATCGGTCTTGCGCTGTGCAGATCCGTTGTCGAAGCCCATGGGGGGAGGATCGAAATTACGGACAATGAACCTTCGGGATGTATTTTTACCCTCTATCTGGAAAAAGGAGATGTGCTGATCAATGAATAAATGTCAGATACTTATCGTGGAGGATGATCCTCCGATCAGGAACCTGATAGCGACCACATTAAAGACACATGATTATAAATTTCTTCTGGCCAAAAGCGGTGAGGAGGCGATCCTGCAGGCTTCTACCTGCAACCCGGATGTGGTGTTTCTGGATCTGGGGCTTCCGGATATCGACGGCGTTGAGATCATTAAGAAGATACGGGAATGGTCCAACATGCCCATCATCGTGATCAGCGCAAGAAGTGAAGATGAAGACAAGATCGAGGCGCTGG
Source organism: Lachnospiraceae bacterium (assembly GCA_024695605.1). Lineage (GTDB taxonomy): Bacteria > Bacillota > Clostridia > Lachnospirales > Lachnospiraceae > RGIG7926. Next base: position 4,566 of record JAILHW010000031.1, read on the forward strand.
ATTCGGGCGCTGATGATTATCTTACCAAGCCTTTTTCCGTCGAGGAACTGCTGGCAAGACTGCGGGTGATGCAGCGCAGGATCTCCCTGTTGCAGTCGGATGATGAAACGGGCGAAAGATCAGTCTATACCAATGGTAATCTGCGGATTGATTATGCTGCCGGATGCGTATATAAAGGCGAGGAAGAGCTGAAGCTGACACCGATAGAGTATAAGCTTTTGTGCCTCCTGGCCCAGAACACGGGAAAAGTACTTACCCATAAATACATCACCCAGAAAATATGGGGC
>JAILHW010000042.1 GCA_024695605.1 Lachnospiraceae bacterium
TTAATTTAGTCTTATAATAGTTTTGCTATGGTGCGTTCATTGTCGAAAACGGTGAAAACATCAACTAAGTGGTAGGGAGTGAAGTCTATGAAATGTTTAGTATGTGGAAAAGATGCATCGAATGAAGTTTGCAACAACTGCATTCGTATGGAGAAAATTTTATACCAAAAGGAATGGTCCCATAAGGCCGGCCTTTTGGCACGAAATGAAGATTACCGTGTGGCAGTTTCCAATCTGCGAATCAGCGGACGTCTTTCCATGGGAGACAATAACAAGGGACTGAATACCCGAATCGATAATTTCTCCCATTATCTTTTGAATGTCAAGAATGTAACCGCGACCTCCAAGGATATCTGTATCCAGGTAGAGGGTACCGGTGAGAACAGATATTCCAGATTCCTGTATCTGCCCGGCTTTTCCGAGGGCGACCAGCTCATGAGAGCGATCCAGGATGCAAAAGAGAAGGCAACGGCATTGACCGAGAGGATCAGACAGAGCACCGGCGGCGGAAGCGTAAGCTCGAGTGCAAGCTCTTCGCCTTCCCCGGCACCCGCACCTGCTCCTAGACCGGTAGCACCGGCTCCGGCACCTGCGCCTGCTCCGGCAGCTGTAGCACCGAGTCCGGCACCTGCACCCGCAGCACCGGCACCGGCTCCGAATACAACGGATACCATCGCACTGGCCGGCATTGCAGAGGATATTTCGGAATTCGAGACCAAGATCAAGAAGCTCAAGGTGCTTCGCGACAACGGAATCTTATCCGATGCCGAGTATGAAGCAGAGAAGAAGAAGCTGGTTAGCATCTTTTGATAACGTTTCAGACAATTACATGATAAGGATTAAAAGGCGGAGAGTAAAAGCTCCGCTTTTTAAACGTTTATAGAGACAAACAGAACGGAGGATTTTCAAGTGGCAAAGATCAGAACCAGATTTGCACCTTCGCCCACGGGCAGAATGCATGTCGGCAACCTAAGGACGGCGCTGTACGCGTATCTTGTGGCAAAGCATGAGGGCGGTGATTTCATACTCAGGATCGAGGATACCGATCAGGAGCGCTATGTCGAGGGTGCCGTTGATATCATTTACAGAACCCTGGAAAAAGCTGGCCTCATCCATGACGAGGGCCCCGATAAGGACAAGGGCTTCGGACCCTACGTACAAAGTGAGCGTCAGGCGCAGGGAATCTACCTTAAGTATGCCAGGGAGCTGATCGAGAAGGGCAAGGCCTATTATTGCTTTTGCGATAAAGAGCGTCTGGAGGGTCTTTCCCAGACCATTACCATGGAGGATGGCTCCACCAAGGAGATCAATGTATATGACAAGCATTGCCTTTCTCTTAGCAGGGAGGAGATTGAGGCCAATCTGGCAGCCGGCAAGCCCTATGTGATCCGGCAGAATGTGCCCGCGGAAGGAACGACCAGCTTTCAGGATGAGCTGTACGGAGAGATCTCTGTGGATAACCGCGAGCTGGACGATATGATCCTCATTAAATCCGACGGCTATCCGACCTACAACTTTGCAAATGTGGTGGACGATCATCTGATGGGCATTACCCATGTGGTCAGAGGCAATGAGTACCTGTCCTCCTCGCCGAAGTACAATCTGCTCTATGAAGCCTTTGGCTGGGAGATCCCCAAGTATATACACTGTCCGCTGATCACCGATGAAAACCATCAGAAGCTCTCCAAGAGAAGCGGTCATTCCTCCTATGAGGATCTGATCGAGCAGGGCTTTTTGTCCGAGGCTGTGGTAAACTTCGTAGCCCTTTTGGGATGGTCACCTTCGGATAACCGTGAGATCTTTTCCCTGAAGGAGCTTGTGGAGGCCTTTGACTATACGCATATCTCCAAGTCTCCGGCGGTCTTTGACTTTACGAAGCTTAAATGGATGAACGGCGAGTATATCAAGGCTATGCCCTTTGAAGCATTTTATGAAAAGGCGCTGCCCTATATCAAAGAGGCAGTGGGCCGCGAGATGGACTACGAGACCGTGGCAAAAATGGTGCAGACCCGAATCGAGGTGTATCCGGACATTCCCGCCCTCATTGATTTCTTCAAGGAGGTTCCGGACTATGATGTGGCAATGTACACCCACAAAAAGATGAAGACCGATGCGGCATCCTCGCTGAAGGTCCTTGGGGAAGTGCTGCCGATCCTTTCCGAGCAGGAGGATTATTCCAATGATGCGCTGTATGAGCGCCTGCTGGCCTTCGCACAGGAGAAGGAGTACAAGAACGGATATGTGATGTGGCCGATCCGTACCGCAGTTTCCGGCAAGCAGATGACCCCCGGCGGGGCAACCGAGCTGATGGCACTTCTGGGAAAAGAAGAGAGCCTTTCCCGTATTCAAAAAGCCATCGAGAAACTGACAGCGGCCGTTTGAGCAAAATAACGAGGCAAATATGACACAATCAAGACCGGGCGAAGGCTCTGCCACTATGGCGCAGCTGGAAGCGATGCATTTTGGTCTTGGACAGATGCTGATCCTGGCGGGTCCGGGTTCCGGTAAAACCCGGGTGATCACCGGCAGGATCAGGTATCTGATCGAAGAAGCGCACGTTGCGCCGCAGCAGATCCTTACGATCACCTTTACCAAGAGTGCGGCAATGCAGATGAAGCAGCGTGCCATCGAAGAATGCAGCGCAGCAAGGCAAAGCGTATTTGGTACCTTTCACAGTTTTTTCTATCAGATTTTAAGAACATCAGGTTATTATCAGGGTTTTTCATTTATTTCCCCTTATCAACAGCAAAAGATCATCAAAAGCCTATTGGAAAGATCACCCATCAAGGATCCGCAGATAGCTTTGTCGGCTATTTCCTATTGGAAAAATACAGGCAAAACACCACCGCAGATGGATGAGAAGGTCATAGAATCGTTAGCATATGCTTACATGCAGGAATGCAGGGACAGAAGGAAGCTGGATTTTGACGATCTGTTATTGTTATGTAAGAAGGAACTTGAGGAAAAGCCTTTGCTCCTTTCTTTCTGGCAAAAGCGCTTTACCTATCTGCAGATCGATGAGTTTCAGGATATCAATCCTATCCAGTACGATATCGTAAGGCTGCTCTGTGCAGAGCGGGGGAATCTCTTTGTAGTGGGGGATGATGACCAGTCCATCTATTCCTTCCGGGGATCGGATCCGTCTTATATGAAGCTTTTTTTGGAGGATTATCCGAAGGCGAAAACCGTTATGCTGGACATCAATTTCCGCTGCGCGAAAGAGATCGTCGATGCTTCCATTCGCTGCATTTCCAATAACTCAAACCGGTTTGATAAGCAGATCAAGGCCTGTGAGACAGCAACAGAGGGCAAGGCTGCGATCCGCTCCTTTGACAGGGAAGAGGAGGAAACGGCCTATGTGATCTCGGAATTATCAAGATCAGGCACATCCGCCATCCTGGTCCGTACAAACGCAGAGATGGAGCGCTTTGCAGCAGATCTGGTATCACGAAAGATCCCCTTTTTTATCCGGGAAAAACGTAAGAATGAGCTGGGAACGGAGGCTGTAAAGGATTTTATGGCGTTTTTACGATTCGCTTGCATCCCGGATAGCCCAACAGGGGGAAGAAGAAAAGATCTGTTAGCCTTTATGAACAAACCGGAAAGAGGACTATCCAGGCGGGTGCTGACAAGTGAGATCGTGGATCCGGAGCAGATACAAAAGGAATGCAGGGAGCGGGGCGAAGAGGCGCTGGCGACAGGCTTTCAAAAACTCTTTACCAAGCTGTCCGTTGCAAGTGGACTGGACTATTTCGGAGCCCTGACCTTCTTTTGGAAAACACTGGGCTATGAAAGGTATTGCAGACAAATGGATGAAGGGATCCGGGAGGCTAACGAGGCATCCGTAAACCGCTTATTTTCTTTGACACATATCAAAAATCCCGCAGCTTTTCTGCAGTTTTATGAAGAGTATGAAAGAGGCATATTGCAGCAGCCTTCCGCAGATACACAGATCCCGGAGGACCGGCCGGTGATCATGACCTTTCATGGGGCTAAGGGACTGGAGTTTGACAATGTTTTTCTGCCCGGGGTGAATGAAGGTGCGGTGCCTCATGGCCGCAACCTGACAGCAGGGGAGACAGAGGAGGAGCGCCGAATGTTTTACGTGGCAATGACAAGGGCGAAGGAAAGGCTTGTGATGAGCTATGTGACCTTTCGGGAAGCTTCGATTTTTCTGGAAGAACTCCATTTTTCTGATGATAATCGGGGGTAGATAGAGTATAATAGAAAAGGTGCGGGGTTCCTGCAACGAAATTCCCGAAACCCTGACGATGGAGCTTCGTGACGGAACAGCCGCCAAAAGGATGAACAAGCTGACCAAACAGTTCAAAAAACGGAGGAAACTATGCGGATCTTGCACACAGCAGACTGGCACCTCGGTAATACCATGCATAATATTGACAGACAGAGCGAGCAGGAAGCCTTTCTTGACTGGCTCTTGTTTGTCGTTAAAGACAGACAGATCGATACCCTGATCGTGGCGGGTGATGTGTTTGATACCTACACGCCGCCCAACTGGGCCCAGAAGATCTATTACAGATTTCTGGCATCCCTTATCACCACCAAGTGCCGCAATGTCATTTTGGTAGGCGGGAATCACGATTCCGGGAACCTTCTGGATGCTCCCCGGGAGATTTTGGATGCCATCAATATTCATGTGGTTGGCAATATCGGAGGAAAGAACATCGAAGATATGGTGTTCCCTCTGTCGGATGAGGAGGGACAGATCTGCGGCGTAGCTGCGGCGGTGCCCTATGTATCCGAGATCATGTTGAAGGACTTTTGCGAAGCAAAGGAGTACGCCAAGGGAACCTTTTCCGATGCCGGTTTTTCAGGTTTGTATGGAGCGTTTTTGGAAAAAGCCAAAGCCCTGACCGGCGGGAAGACCATGCCGCTCATCGCCACCGGACACCTTTATGCAGCGGGGCTGGAAGGCCGCTACGAAGGGGTGGAGGAAGAGCAGAAAACCGATGATGGCGTACGGCAGATCGATGTGGTTGGGAATCTTGGCAAGGTGCATGCTGCATCCTTCCCGGATGAATTTGACTATGTGGCTCTGGGCCATATCCATTACCAGTCAAGGGTAGATCATCAGGATCGGATCAGATACAGCGGATCTCCATTTGTCATGGGATTTGACGAAGACCGGATCCCACGCTATGTGCTGCAGGTAGATCTTACCCATGATGATAATGGCAAAAACCTGTCCGTGGAAAAGATAGAGGTGCCTGCCGGGATCAAATTCAGGCGTCTGTCCGGCAAAAAGGAAGAAATTGAAGAAAAGCTGAAGGAAGTACTTGGAAAAGACCATGACAGTGAGTTTTATGATAAGCTTTGTATCGAGATCTGCTATGATGCGGGTGACGGACCGGCCCTTCATGAGCTTGTGGAGAACACCGATTTTCACGAGAAAGTCAGCGTTGTAAGCTGGAAGCCCGGGGAGAGCAGACATACCTATCAGGCAGATTTCGGCGGCCACGATATGCACAGCATGAGCAATATTCAGCCAAAGGAGATCATCCGAGAGCTTGTCTTATCCAAAACGGAGCTGGATACCGAAGGGAAAACCGAAGAGGAGATCGAAAAACTCAGGGATGCGGAAGTGAAAACATACCTTCCCTACTTTCTGGAAGCCTTTGATGCTGTGATGAGCGGAGGTGACTATGAGGATCAATAAGCTCACATTCGAAAACCTGAATTCCTATGAGGGAAAGGTGGAGATTGATTTTACGCACCCCGACTTTGCCAAAGGAAACAACCAGTTTGTGATCTGCGGTCCCATGGGCGCCGGTAAATCGACCATATTGGACGCCATCACCCTGGCTCTCTTCGGCAGCACCGCAAGACTGGGAAGAATGACCATCTCCAGCAGAGAAGCATCAGGGGAGCTGATGAACAAAAGGTCCGTTTGCTGCAGTGCATCTGTGGTATATTCCTGTGCAAAAGGGAAATTTGAAAGCAACTTTCTGCAGCGCCGTGCCAGAGGAAAGCTGAGTGGCAAACTGCAGCCTCCGGAGTGCCGTATCATCAATGCGGATACCGGGGAGGATCAGATCGACAGCAGGACCACGGATGCCCTGGGAAAGAAAAACGAAGAACTCATCGGACTTTCCTACGATCAATTTGTACGCTGTATCCTGATCCCGCAGGGAGAGTTTGAAACATTCCTGCAAAGCAGTGACCGGGAAAAGGCAGCCATCCTGGCAAAGCTTTCCCATACCGAATACTATAAAAAAGTGGCGGTGAAGCTCAATGAAAAAGCCTCTGCAATCAGCAAAGAATACCATGAATTGGAGGCGGAAAGGGATCGCTTTGCGGTTCTGTCACCGGAGGATAGAAGCAAAAACGAGGAAGAAAAACTGCGGCTTGCCGAAGAAGTAAAAGAGCAAGCGAAGGCCCAGGGATCCTTACAGGAAAAGCTTTCCTGGATCGCCAGAGTGGAAGAGGCAAACAGAACCTTTGAAGGAACGAAGAAGGCTTTGGAGGAGCTTCAAAGCAAGGCTGAAGAGTTTTGGCAAATGTCCAAAAAGTTAGCGAATGCTAACAAAGCAAAGGACTGCGAACTGCCTTATAAAAGCCTGATCGATGCGCAAAGAGCCCTTGCAGACGAGACGGAAAAAGAGAAAAAGGCGCAGCAGATCCTTTTAGATAATCAAAATAGGTTGGAGAGCGTTAGGGAGGCTTATCAAACGGCCGAGCAGGCTTATCGGGATAAGAAGACGGAAAAGCAAAAACTGCAGATCCTTTGGGATCAGGTTCTTGAACTTGACACCCGTTTTATGTCTGCAAGTGCCATCCAAAAGGAAAAGCGCGATGCCTATGAGAAGGCAGTGCAGTCCTATAACAGCGCTAAAAGCATTTATGATGATTGCTATGCTCAAAAAGAGCAGCTGGAAGAGAAGATCAAAGAACAAAAGGAGTATCTGACCAGTCATTCCATGGACGGCGAACTTCCCAGCGTTCTTGCCGTATTTAAGGAAAAGAAGGATGACCTTTCCGATGCATGGTTGATGCTGGCATATACAGGCGATGAGACCCGTCGGCTTTCCCGCGAAGGAGCACAGATCGCTGAAAAGAAAGAAGAATTGCAAACA
>JAILHW010000078.1 GCA_024695605.1 Lachnospiraceae bacterium
GCACTGGTGGCAGAGGCATTTTCCACCGTGTTCGGAAAACTGGGCTTTTCCTTTATCGCGGTAGCGATCCTACTGTTCGCATTTTCTACGGTACTTGGCTGGAGCCAATACGGAACCAAGGCGTTTGAGTACCTGTTCGGAAGAAGAGCAGTGATCTTTTACCAGATCGTATTTGTATGCTTCATCGTGATCGGTGCGACCATGAACCTTTCCCTTGCATGGGATCTGTCCGATACCTTCAACGGTCTGATGGCAATCCCCAACCTGATCGGTGTGATCGCTCTGTCCGGTACGGTTATGAAGATCACACACAACTATGTACAGAGAAAGCTTCAGAGCAAGGATGTAAAGCCGATGCTTTCGGCTATCGATACCATCCAGGAGCTGCACGAGAAGGAGATCTGAGAATCCTCTTAAAAAGGCAGTATCAGGCAAAAATGCAGCAAGCGGGCGTATAGGAGACTATACGCCTGTTTTTTTGCGCGATCAGGCCGCCCGCAAAGCGTATTTCCGGGCGGGGAGGTGAAAAAATCGATTTCTTTCAACGGAATTGAGAAAGGGTGTTCAATTCGGGAGGAAGTTGTGGTAAAATAAAGCGATTATGGGGTTTTATGCCCTTTGCGGGGCAGGACCGCTGATTTTCAACAGAAACAGAGTGTGAGGAAACGTTATGTACAGACAGATCGCGAAGCTGATCCTATATGGGAGCATGCCAAAGGATGAGATCCTGGTGCAGCTGGGAGAGATCTTCAGGGCTTATGAAGAAAAAAGTAAGGATAAGGCAACTTTAGTCAGTGAGATATACAGTCAGGTCAAAAGGATCCTGCAGGTTTCCACGGATTACGCCTTTGACCGGAATCTCTGGCAGAACTATCTGACCTTTCTTCTGATCACCAATGAGAATCCCTTTACGGTGACCTGTGAGAAGATGGGGGTCAAGGATGGATCGGTCATCACCTTTGTGAAAAACGATCTGGAGGTATTCAGGACGCTGTTTCACTATGATTTTTCCGGGATCGAAAAGGATCTTGAGATCGGCTGCTTTTCCATTCTGCAAAACTACAAGGCCATCGGAAAACCGGAGCTGATGTATAACAAGAATGTCAGCAGTAAGGTGAACAGTCTTTCCGTCAAGCTGGCCGGGGCAGAGAATGTAGATGTGTTCTTTGAGATCCTGACAGACTTCTATAAGCAGTATGGCGTGGGGATGTTCGGACTCAACAAAGCCTTCCGGATCCGGCAGGCGCAGGCGGATACAGGGGCCTTCGGCATCGGGCGAAGCGGCGCTTACAGACCGGCAGGATCCCTCATCGAGTTTCTGCCCATCAACAATATGGAATCCGTATCCCTGGATGATCTGGTGGGATATGAGATCCAGAAAAAGAAGCTGGTTGCCAACACGGAGGCATTCGTGACGGGACTTCCGGCCAACAATGTGCTTTTGTTCGGCGATTCCGGTACCGGAAAATCCACCTCCATCAAGGCGATCGTCAATCAGTATTATGACAGGGGCCTTCGGATGATCGAGATCTACAAGCACCAGTTCAAGGATCTCTCAGCCATTATCGCCGCTGTGAAAAACAGAAATTACCGGTTCATCATCTATATGGATGATCTGTCCTTTGAAGAAAACGAAACGGAATACAAGTTCCTGAAGGCTGTCATCGAGGGCGGTGTGGAAACAAGACCGGAAAACGTTCTGATCTATGCGACCTCCAACCGCAGACATTTGATCCGCGAGACCTGGAATGACAGACAGGATGTACAGATGAATGAGGGCATCCACAAGTCTGATACCATGGAGGAGAAGCTTTCCCTGGTACACAGATTCGGACTGACCATCGGATACGAGAAGCCGATGAAGAAGGAGTTTAATCATATCGTCACCGTCCTGGCAAAGCGTGCAGGAATCGATATGGATGAAGAGACGCTCCTTGCGGAAGCAAATAAATGGGAAATGATGTATGGCGGTATCTCAGGGAGAACTGCTCAACAATTTGTCAATCACTTGTTACAAATTCGCAGTTGAGACGTGCCGACAGTACGTGGCGTCGTGCTCGCACGTAAGACACGGACTGTTGGTGCGGATCGTGACAGCGAAGCTGGGACTCCACGCACATCGAGCAAACAGCCGCGTAAGCGGCAGTTGAGATGCTTTGCATCGGGTTTGCGAGAGCTCGTGTGGAGAACTGCGAATGTATGTATCTTATTTGTGAAAAGAGGGCACAAAATATGAGAATGTACGACCTGATCGTAAAGAAGAAAACCGGTGGAGAGCTTTCGGCTGAGGAGATCAAATGGATGGTGGAAGGCTTTACAAAGGGAGAGATCCCGGATTATCAGATGTCAGCCATGATGATGGCCATCTGTTTTCAGGGAATGAGTGAAAATGAAACGCTGGAGCTGACTATGGCCATGGCGCACAGTGGAGAGATGCTGGATCTTTCCCGGATCAGCGGGATCAAGGCAGATAAGCATTCCACAGGCGGTGTGGGGGATAAGACCTCCCTTGCGCTGCTTCCGATGGTTTCGGCCTGCGGGCTGACCATAGCCAAGATGAGCGGAAGAGGGCTTGGGCATACCGGCGGAACCATCGATAAGCTGGAGAGCTTTCCGGGCTTTCGGACGGATATCCCCATCGAGCAGTTTGAGCGAAATGCCGACGAGCTGGGGATCGCACTGATGGGACAGACAGCGGATCTGGCACCTGCGGATAAAAAGCTCTATGCGCTCCGTGATGTGACGGCAACGGTGGATCAGATGTCCCTGATCGCAAGCTCCATCATGAGTAAAAAGCTGGCAGCCGGTGCGGATCTGATCGTACTGGATGTCAAGACCGGATCCGGTGCGTTTATGAAGGAGCTTTCGGATTCCAAAGCACTGGCAGAGGAGATGGTAAAAATCGGAAAAGGCGCCGGCAGAAAGATGCGTGCGGTGATCTCCGATATGGACCAGCCCCTGGGCAACGCCGTGGGCAATATCTTAGAGGTCAGAGAGGCCATTGATACCTTAAAGGGCAAAGGACCAAAGGACTTTACCAGACTGGTCATGACCCTGGGAACGCAGATGCTGGTTGCAGGCGGCATCTGTAAAAGCGATGAAGAAGCACTAAAGCGCCTGGAATCCGTGATCCGTGACTCCAGCGCCCTGGACAGACTCGCAGATCTGATCAGCGGACAGGGAGGAGATGCCTCCTTTGTCTATGAACCTGAAAAGCTTCCACAGGCGCCCGTGCAGTTTGAGATCGCAGCACCGAAGAGCGGCCTGATCCAGAAGATCCGGTGTGATGAGGTCGGAAACTGCTGCCTGATGCTTGGCGGCGGCAGAGAGACCAAGGAGGATGAGATCGATCTGACGGTGGGACTGATCCTGACCAGGAAGGTGGGAGACAGAGTCACGGAGGGAGATACCATTGCGATCCTACACGCCAAAAGCCAGGAGGATGCCGAGAAGGTCATGAAGCGGTATCTGGATGCGGTTACGATTTCGAACGAAGAAGTAGAAAAGAGAAATCTGATCTGGGAGATCCTTTGATCATAAAGATAAGAGGAGCATATGAACGAAGAAACGGAAAGCAGACTGGAGCTGGACATGGATGCCATGCAGGCATTGTTCGGCCAGTATGATACCTATTTATCAAAAATCGAAAAACAGATGCATGTCCTGTTTCAGGACAGGGACGGAAGTCTTCATATCCAGGGCTCCCATGAAGCGGTAGCGCAGGCGGAAAAACTGATCCTGTCCCTGGTCGGCTCTTTGGATAAGGGCGGACAGATCGATGAACAGCGGATCGATTATGCGCTGGATCTGGCCACGGACGGAGAGGATGCACCCCTTGAGGAAATGGACAGTGACTGCATCAGCTATACGGTGGCGGGAAAGCCCATCCATCCGAAGACCAAAGGGCAGGCTGACTATGTAAAGGCCATGCGGGAGAACATGATCGTTTTCGGAACGGGACCTGCGGGAACCGGAAAGACGTATCTGGCTATGGCAATGGCCATCAGCGCATTTAAGAAAAATGAAGTCGAGCGGATCATCCTGACCAGACCGGCCATTGAAGCCGGAGAGAAGCTGGGATTTTTACCCGGAGATCTGCAGAGCAAGGTGGATCCGTATCTGCGTCCTTTGTACGACGCACTGTATCAGATCATGGGAGCGGAGAGCTTTGTCCGCAATATGGAAAAAGGTCTGATAGAGGTCGCACCCCTTGCGTATATGAGGGGGCGGACACTGGATAATGCCTACATCATCTTGGATGAGGCACAGAATACCACGCAGGCACAGATGAAGATGTTTCTGACCAGGATCGGCTTTGGGTCCAAGGTGGTCATCACCGGAGACCTTTCCCAAAAGGATCTGGCGCCGGATGTCAGAAGCGGCCTGGATGTGGCAACAGAGGTTTTAAAGCATGTGGAGGGGATCGCATTTTGTCCCCTGACTGCAAGGGATGTGGTCAGACATCCGTTGGTACAACGAATCGTAAAGGCTTATGAAGAGTATGAAAACAAAGAAGCAAAATCTCACAGAGACAGAGCCGATCGCAGAAGAGAGGAAGGCGGAAGGAGAAACACCTACCGGATCCGCAAAGGCTAAGGCCGCTTTCCCGAGGGAGATGGTTTTGTGGCTGGTGCTTTCCTTTGCGCCGCTTTTGGTCTTTGGATTAAGGCTCCTTATCATCCATGCCCCGGGAACACCTGTGGCCTTTGTTCAGCTTGGTGTCAGCAGCCTTGCATTTTACTTTGTGCTGCTGATGAGCATGAAGGGCAAAGCCTGGCGGTTCCATCAGGAAAAGCAGAAGATGCGGTTTGCCGCTGTCTATGCTGCGGGACTGCTTCTGAGCTTTGTTTGCTCCTTTGTCAGCCCGCTGTGCTGGCCGTATTTGCCGCTTGCAGCGCTGCTTTTGTTATCATCAGACCTGCCACAGGCCTTCGGCGGCTATTTTTCGCTACTGATCCTGCAGGTGTTTTTGTCCGAGCTGCAGCCGGAGGTTTTTGTGAGCTTTTCACTGATCGGCTGTATCGGTATTTTGATGTTTTCCTTTTTGGATGATGATTTTTTATTTGGCGTGCCGCTGTTTTGCAGCCTGCTGTTCCAGACGCTGCTGCTATTGTGTGTGGCATTGGGACAGGGAAAACTGTTTGCGCCAAAAAGCATTTTGCTGATTGTTTTGAATTTGATTTTTTGCTTCCTGCTTCTGACAGGAATTTTGAAATATATGTCAACGCGTGTGATTCACAAGGCTATCGATCTGTATGCGGAGCTCAACGATCCGGAGAACAGTCTTCTTGTGCAGCTGAAGGAAAAAAGCCAGCGGTCCTATTACCATGCGGTCCATACCGCGCATTTTTGTGAAAAGCTGGCGGACAGGATCGGTGCGGATGCGCCGCTTTGCAAGGCGGGCGGGTACTATCACAAGATCGGCAAGCTGCGGGGGGAGACAAACCTTCGAAATACCCTGGATATCGCAAAGGAAAACGAGTTCCCCAAGGAGCTTGTCAGACTCCTTCGGGAGTATGGCGCCCCAAAGGAGCCGCTCCATTCCAGGGAAGCTGGGATTTTGCTCCTGTCGGATGCGATGGTATCCTCGGTGATGTTTTTGTTTGATAAAAACAAGGACGCACAGCTTGACTATGCGCAGATCACGCAGGTGGTCTTTTCCAAGCAGATCGAAGGCGGTTATCTGGAACGATGCCGTCTGACCATGGAAGAGCTTTGGATCATTAAGAAATGCTTTATGGAGGAAACGCTGTACTATGACTTTCTTCGTTGAAAAAGAAACAGAAACCAAAACAGTGGAGGATGAGGAAGCGCTGCTTCGGGATGTGGCAGCGAGTGTATGTGAATTTGAGAATTGCCCCTATGAGATCTCTGTGAATCTTCTGGTTACGGATGATGAGGGGATCAGGGAATACAATAAGCAGTTTCGCGGTCTGGACAACCCGACGGATGTGTTGTCCTTTCCGCTTGTCGATTATGAACAGCCGGCGGATTTTTCCCTGGTAAAAAGGGAGCCGGCAGCTTACCTGGATCAGGAGACGGGCGAACTGATCCTTGGTGACATTGTGATCAATGCAGACCGTGTGCTTTCGCAGGCAAAGGAGTACGGTCACAGCCCGAAGCGGGAATTTGCATTCCTGCTGGTCCACAGTTTTCTGCATCTCTTTGGGTATGACCATATGGAGAAGGAAGAGGAAGAGGAGATGTTCCGTCGCCAGGAGCAGGTGCTCCTTCGCATGGGGATCACAAGAGAAGACTGAGGAGTTTGGTACTGAATCTGACATTGTCCTTATTACAGAAAGGTTAAAGATATGAGAAAGAGAAAAGGGAGCCTGATCCGACAGGCAGGCCTTAAGGCGGTATGGGAATGGCCCATACTGCTGATTGAGTTGCTGTATTTGACGCTTTTGACACACAAGGTTGGATGTGGAGCCATCGCTTATCTGGCGGGGCCTATGCTGATCTATCTGCTTCTTCGGACAGTATGCGGAAACTGTATGGAGGAGATCGTACGGCGAAGGGTGCGGTTTTTCCGCGGCAGGGATGCACTCCTTTCGGCCAATAAGGTGTATCACATCATACTGTTCTTTACACTGTCCGTTGTAGCAGCGATCAGCGTGATCTTTTGTTTGTTTGCGGATGAGCTGAGTCTGTTTTTGTTTCAGACAACCCTGTGTTCGCTCAATCTGCGGATTCTTGGACCGGTGCTATTCTTAGAGGTCATTCTTTACGGAATGGGCGGATATCTGGACGGTATGGGATTTTCCTTCAGCAGCGTGATCAACAAGATCCTTTCACCCTTGATCGGATGTGTGGTTTTGTTCTTTATTTCGGGACCGGTCTTTTCCTATGCGGGAAAGGTTTCGGATCTGATGCGTTCGCAGGAATACTATTATGCGTATATTTCCACACTTGGCGCACTGGGAATCCTCGCAGGCGATCTGGTGACATTTCTGGTGATGCTTCTTTTGCGGGCATCCATGATGAAGCAGATCCACAGGGTCTATGACGGCGGCCTTCGCAAGAACAAGCAGAGCGTCACGGATGTGATCCTGGGATATCTCGGAAGTCTGAATGCAGTTGCATGGGAGGGAAGCTTCCTGTACGTGATGCTGCTTGCTTTGCTGATCATTCCAAGAGCAAAAGAGGCACCTGTCTCGGTTGAGTATCAGGGAATGATCTTTTTGATCGCCATGTGGGTGTTTGTTCCGATCTCCATGCTGGCAAGACACATCTGCATGTCCATGGACAAGCAGGTGCAGAGAGATTTTAAGCTTGGGGATATGCGAAGTATCAGAGACCGGATCGCACTGTGTATGAAAACCTTTGTGTATCTGGTATTCCCCTATCTGACCATGCTCTTTACGATGGCACCGTCTGTTACGGAAGCCTTGTTTGATGATACGAAGCCTGAGTTTGTCAGCGGCCTGAGAATGGGAGTCTGGTGTATTCTGATCCTGGGACTTGCCCTGTTTCTCTGGGGCGTATTGTCGCTGGGATATACAAGAACCAAAACCAATCTGCTTTTGGTACTTGGGATCGTATGTGCTGTGGGCGGCAGCTTTTTTGCAGGAAAGCAGCCCGATGCCCTGCCGCAAAACGGGATCCTTTCCGGCATCCTGATCGGTGCGCTGATCATGCTCTTGATCGAGACGGTTATGGTTTGGCGTACCTATCATTTCAAGGAGGATCTGCTTCGGATCTTTGTTCTGACGGCGGTATGCAGCGTGCTTTTGGGACTCATTACCTTTGTACTGCAGAAGGTGGTGTATCAAAGCCTCGGATGCTGGGTAGTGCTTGGACTGGGCATTCCCTGTGGCGTTTTGATCTACATTACGGGGATCGTGATGACGCATACCTTTGACAGCCACGAGCTGATGCAGGTACCGGGAAAAGCACTTCCGGTCAGCATCGCCAGATGGCTGAAGCTGTATTAAGGAAGGTATCGTGGACGGGATGCAATATGGATGCTGTGCGGCGAAGATATATGATAGCGGCCGGTGCAGAGGTTGAAGGATAAAGCTATGGTGCGGATCACGCAGCTGAAGGTTCCAATTACATATGATAAAGAGAGCCTGCCTGCTCTGGCAGCAGAGTATCTGAAGCTGGATAAAAAAAAGATCGCAGGCTGTGAGCTGATCCGGGAAAGCCTGGATGCCAGGAAAAAGCCGGAGCTGCTTTACTCCCTGGTGGTGGATGTGAGTCTTACGGAGGGTAAAAGAGCAGAGGGAAAGCTGCTGGCGCAA
>JAILHW010000056.1 GCA_024695605.1 Lachnospiraceae bacterium
ATCCTGAAAAAGCGCTCCTGATCCAGCTCCATTTCAAATTTAGCGATGGTGCCCCGGACGCTGTAGGAACGATCCTGCGTATCCAAAAGCACCTCCCGCCCCTGGGTCCGGATCCTGTAAATGTCTCTTTGTGAGATCACCATATACTTTCCGTTTTCGTTTACCGGGATTGGTGCAAAGCTGGACCTCGACCTGTTCTCGATCGCATAAATGATATCTTCCACCTGCGACGTCTCACTTTTGGTGAAGATCTTCACCTTCGGTTCGATGCAGGTCTCGTCCAGCACCACCTCGATCTCTATCATATCCGTCATATACATACCTCGTACCTTCGAAAAATATCCCCGAAATATTATCCGAAAATCGCCCCTCAGCGTCTATTTCTTTTGCCTATTCGGTCGATTTTTGTGTATATTCGGTCGTTTTCCGTGCTTATTCGGTATTATATGCGCCGGATCCTCATTCCGTCAAAGGGTGCCGGACCTGCTTCGCATCTTATTTCACCTTCACTGTCACGGTCACTTTCTTTGACGCCGGCAAAACCTGCTCCGATCCTGCTGCCGTGATCTCCACCGTCACCTTATAGGTTCCCTTCTTAAGGCCTTTCTTTACTGTGATGGCACCGTTCTTTGCATTTACGGAAAAGTTCTTCTTAAACTTCGCTTTCTTTACACTGACCAGCTTGTAGCTGACCTTCCCAACGGCCTTGTCAATGGCATAGGCCTTCTTTGCTGTGATCTTCTGGTTTTTCTTCTTAACGGTCTTAACCTTCAGGGTAACATTCTTTGCCTTTACGCTCAGACTGTTTGCTGCCTTCTTAGCCGTATCCTCGGTACCCGGTTTCTGTGCATCGCCGGTGCCGGTGGTCGTGTCCTTGGAAGGATCCTTTGCGGGATCCGGATCCGTCTTGATATCGGAAGAGGCTTCGGTAACGGTTACTTCGCAGACTGCAGTCTTTTCGCCTGCCTTTGCGGTAATGGTGGCTTTACCCGCTGCCACTGCGGTCACCTTGCCGTCCTTCACGGTTGCAACCGCCGGTTTGTCGCTGGTCCAGGTCACGGTCTTGTCCGTTGCATCAGATGGTGCTACGGTTGCCGTCAAAGTCTCACTCGCGCCCTTGGTAAGGGAGAGGGTGGTTTTGTTTAATGTGATGCCGGTAACAGCAACCTCGCTGCTGGCACCAGCAGGGAAAGCAACTCTCTTATATGTTAATTCCGCTCCCGTAGTATTTACCGCGATATCTGCCGAATCGCCCTCTCCTGTATAGTTCATCCAACCTTTGCCGGCGATTGCATTTTTGACTACACCATGAATAGCCACATATTCTAATTGGTCTGCTACATTTGTTCCGGCTCTTGCTATCAACGTACATTTGTCGGAAATCGTTACATCACCGGTACAGTAAATACCGGAGCTCATATCTCCACTACCGCCTGATTGTCCCTCAGCAATCACATTACCGCCATTGATTGTTACAAACGCATCTTGACCGGCAACCTGCATTCCGTTACAACGTTTTCCTACGGCCTTCACGCTTCCGCCATTAATCGTAAGCGACCAACAGTCTATGCCGTCATATCCGGCTGTAAATGTCACATCTCCACTCTCAATTACAAGATTTTTACCATGTACACCAAACCCGTCAGTATTCACTGTTATTGTTGCAGCCTGCATAGTCAAATCATTATATGTTTTTATCCCATCTGTATAATAATTTTCATTGTCTGACTGCGCTTCAATAGCTAAACTACCACTGCCGTTTATAGAAAGATCAGCATATTCACACAAAATTCCTGCCCAGCATCCATTAATACTGTTTGTTCCATTAACTGTGATCGTAAGCTTCTCAGTGCCTGTGTACTCAATTCCCCCATCCGGTCTACCTGTATCAGTTCCCGTATAGCTGAATTGAACCCCATTTAAGGTGAGCGTATGGGTTGATGCCACATAGGACCACCCCTGTCCGGAGCAATTCTGTGTGCTGTCGTTACTTGTTCCGCCAATCACAAGATCCCCTGCCGCAGCAAAGGCCGGATTCGATGAAGCCCATAAAATTCCCAAAGCCACTGCGAAACACATGCACAGTCTAGTAAACCAGTTTTTCATGTTTGTACGTTCTTTACTCATTAACCTCCCTCCTTTATGCCCTGTTCAGGTATTTTCCGGTTTCCGTCAATTCCCTTTGCAATCAAAAGCCGGATATGGTGATGATACCACCAATCTCCGGCTTTTCTCCATAGGTTTTGCTTATTCGGTTGTTACGGAAGTAGATTTGGTCAGAATGTCAATCCAGACTGATGCCTTGCATCTCGGCAAGCTTTGAAAAGACCTGTCCGATCTTTTCCTGGATCACCAACGTCTCTTCTCCCACTCTTACGTTCAAAGGATCCCGGTTGATGATGACAAGGTTTTTCCCCCTGAAGTAATTGATAAAGGAGGCTGCGGGGTAAACCGTCAGGGAAGTCCCACCGATGATCAGCATATCCGCTTCGGATAAGGCACGAACTGCGCCCTGTACCTGATCCTCCGGCAACCCTTCCTCATACAGAGTGATATCAGCCCGGACCACGCCGCCGCATTTTTCGCATTTGGGGATCTTGTCTGTGGATTCAAAGATGTAATCTATGGGGTATTCCCTTCCGCACTTCATGCAATAGTTCCGCAGTGCGCTTCCGTGGATTTCATATACAACCTTACTGCCGGCCTTTTGATGCAGACCGTCGATGTTCTGGGTGACAACGCCGATGAGTTTGCCTGTTTCCTCCAGTTTGGCCAAATACTTATGGGCATTGTTGGGCTCGATCTTTCGGGTGTCCATTTTCTGTCTGTGGAACTCAAAATACACCTCCGGGTCCCTTACCAGACAGCTGTGACTGAGCAGATACTCCGGCTGATACTGGGCAAAATTCACATCCGGCTTATTATACAGACCGTCTTTGCTTCGAAAGTCCGGGATCCCGCTCTCCGTGGAAACACCAGCGCCTCCGAAAAATACGATCCTGCTGCTTTCGTCGATCATTTCCTGCAGTCTTGCAATTTTCTCATCCATTGTGATACCCCTTTCTCTGCATAGTTTTGCAATGTTTTCTTTTTCAAAGACTTACTGCGGCAAAAATTCCAGCACCTCATCATCTGATGCATCGCCCCCATCTTTAGAACCTTCCCCGGTCACTTCTCCGATGGTCTTTCCGATCAACTCTGTTACCTTATCGTATCGCTCCATCATGGCGGAATGCTTCTCTTCGATGGTCTTCTCATCCGCCTCATCCGCGGCCTTTTCCATCTGTGCGGCAGTCTCATACAGATCCATGATTCCGATCATCTTTGACGTACTCTTTAAGGAGTGCACCAAAACGCCATA
>JAILHW010000057.1 GCA_024695605.1 Lachnospiraceae bacterium
GGACTATATCAGACAGGAGATCCTCGGATGAAGGATGTGGGAGCGGACAACGACTATGAGAGACTGAGGGAATCCATCCGGGAAAGCCTTCTGGAAAAGCTGGACAGACAGCTGGAGATGCCGGATGAAAAGGTGATGGAGATGATCCGTGAGGAGATCCTGTATCATTCCCGCGGCAGTTATCTTTCCCTGTCCCAAAAGGAAAAGCTGAGAAAGGAGCTGTTTTTCGGGATCCGGAAGCTCGATATCCTGCAGGAGCTGGTGGAGGATCCCACAGTTACGGAGATCATGGTAAACGGCCCCGACCATATTTTCATTGAAAGGCAGGGGGCGCTGACAAAGTACCCGGAACAGTTCGTATCCAGGGAAAAGCTCGAGGATGTGATCGCACAGATCGTGGCCGGGTGCAACCGGGTCGTCAATGAGCGCAATCCCATTGTGGATGCGAGGCTTTCCAACGGAAGCCGCGTAAACGTGGTGCTGCCGCCGGTGGCGTTAAACGGACCGATCCTTACGATCCGGAGATTTCCGGAGCATCCGATCACCATGGAGCAGCTGCTTATGTTTGGCTCCATTACCGGGGAGGCGGCGGATTTTCTAAAGCAGCTGGTGATCGCCGGCTACAACATCTTTATCAGCGGCGGGACCGGCAGCGGAAAAACCACCTTTCTGAACGTGCTCTCGGGTTTTATTCCCAAAACAGAGCGCATCATCACCATCGAGGACAGCGCGGAGCTGCAGATCCAGGGAGTTGAAAATCTGGTCAGACTGGAGACCAGAAATGCCAATCTGGAGGATATGATCCCGATCACCATCCGGGATCTGATCCGTTCCTCCCTGCGTATGCGTCCCGACCGGATCATCGTCGGCGAGGTCAGGGGAGCAGAGGCACTCGATATGCTCCAGGCGATGAATACGGGACACGACGGCTCTTTGTCCACGGCGCATGCCAACTCCGCTGCGGATATGATATCCAGGCTTGAAACCATGGTGATCCTCGGATCGGGGGAATTGCCCATCAGCGCGATCCGCAGGCAGATCAGCAGCGGGATCGATATTCTGGTCCATCTGGGCCGTCTTCGGGACAGATCCAGAAGGGTATTGTCGATCCATGAGATGGATACGGATGAGCAGGGAGAGATCGCGCTGCGAACGCTCTTTGCCTTTGAGGAAACCGGAGAGGATGCAGAAAAAAGGATCCTGGGAGCGCTGGTGAAAAAAGCAGAGCTGAAATACACGGCAAAGCTACAGCTGGCAGGACTTTTGCAGGCGGAGGATAGGGATGGATTACGGAATATACAAGCTGAGCAGGACTGATCGCTTAAAATACAGCCTTTTATATCTGGGTATATTTTTCATGCTGGGATATCTGTTTTACGGGACGCCTCTGGCGGGCCTTTTTGGCATTGCGGTAATCCCCTTTTTGCTAAAACGCGAGGCGGAAAAAAAGAGGAAAGAAAGAGAACGGGAGCTGCTTGCCCAGTTCAAGGAATGGATCCTTTCCTTTGCCAACTGCCTGAAAGCAGGCTATTCCATTGAGAATGCCATGCGGGAGGCCTACAAGGAGCTGCAGTATCTGTTTGGGCCGGAGGATCTGATCATGGTGGAGTGCCGGCAGATGGTTGGAAAAATGCAAAACAACCATTCCCTCGAGGAGCTGCTTGCGGACTTCGGAGCACGCAGCCATACGGAGGATATCCGGGATTTTTCGGAGGTCTTTTCGGTGGCAAAAAAATCAGGCGGAAATCTGTCGCAGATCCTATCCGATACCGCGGCAAGGATCGCGGAGAGAATGTCCGAATCCGAGCAGATCGAGCTGCTCTTTGAGGCAAAGCGCTATGAGCAAAGGATCATGAACGTGGTGCCTGTGTTTATCATGTTCTACATCGGGATCAGCAATCCGGGGTATTTTGATCCGATGTACAAAAATCCCATGGGGATTGTTGTCATGAGCATTTGTCTGATCGTATACGCCTTCGCTTACTTTTGGGCATACCGTATCATGCGGATTGAAATTTAAAAAGAGCATTAATACCCTAAAGGGCATAAAGGAGATTGGAATGAAACAAAGCGATGTGCTCGGCGCCGTTACGATTTTGCTGGCGCTGCTCTGGCTGCTGCTGGCCTATCTGGGCCGCGGGGAAGAGACGGAAGCAAAGGATACGGGGATCCGAAGGATCGCCATGAAGGCCGGACTGTATCTGGCCGGGCAGGCAAAGACTTTGGGGTGGATCAGGCCCCATGTAAAGACGAGGCTGGCAGTACTGTATCCGACCCGGCAGATCGATGAGCTGTGCAGAGAATACTATGGAAAAAAGTTTGCCGTCATAGCCGCATTTTTACTGGCAGGAAGTGGCTTCGTCTGGCTGATCGTTTTTGTATCCCAACAGGACAGCCTGCTCCAAAACAGTCATGAGCTGATGCGGGGCGGATATGAGGCAGAGGATGAAGAGATTGAACTGGTCATCACCCAGGAGGATACGGGGATCAGCAGGGTATATGAGCATACGCTTTTGGGAAGGACTTATCCGAAGGAAACGCTTGAACAGATGGCGGATGCGCTTGAGCAAAAGCTGCCGGATCTGATTTTGGGGGAAAACACCGATACCGGGCATATCCGGTCGGATCTGCTGCTATCCACCAGAGTGGAGGACTATCCCTTTTGGATCGATTGGGAAAGCTCCGATTACAGTCTGGCGGACAGCGACGGGACAATTTTAAACACGGAGCTGACAGCACCCAAAACCGCAACGCTTACGGCGCTTCTTTCCTACCGCGATTATGAGAAGGAGATCACGATCCCGGTGACGGTCTATCCGGCAAAGCTGAGCAGTGAGGAAAAGCTGGACCGGCAGATCAGAAAGCAGCTGGATCTGTCCGATCAAAGCCAGCAGGAGCAGGCGACCTATGTTCTGCCGGATACGATCCAGGGAAAACGCGTCAGCTACGCCATCAGCGGGGAAGGTCAGCTGTGGCTTTTGCTGCCGCTTCTGCTGGTCATCGCGGCCCTTTTGTATGTGGGAAAGGATAAGGATCTGGAAAAGGAGATGCTCCTTCGAAGAAAGAAGATCGAAACGGCATATCCGTCCTTTGTGGGAAAATTTGTGCTGCTTTACGGAGGCGGGATGAGCATCCGCAGGGTATTGGAACGGCTTGGACGGGATGCTCTGCAGCCGGAGCTTCGGGAGGAACTGTTGATCCTGCTTCGGGATCTGCATAACGGGATTTTAGAGCAGGATGCACTGGAGATGTTCGGACGCAGATGCGGCTGCGCATCCTATATCAAGTTTGCAGGACTTTTGATCAGTAATCTGAAAAAAGGAAACACGGAGTTTACGCAGCAAATGAAGGAAGAAGCGGACGCGGCATTTTTGATGCGAAGGAATCTGGCCCGGAAGCTGGGAGAGGAAGCGGGAACCAAGCTCTGCTTTCCCATGATCCTGATGCTGGGCGTGGTAATGGCAGTGATCATGATGCCCGCGTTTTTATCCTTCTGAATGATGAAGTATGAACGGATCTTGGGAAAGGAGGTGATAGTATGACGCAGCTTAAAACGCTCTGGCTGGACGAAGAAGGTATTGGTACAGTGGAGATCATTCTGATCCTGGTCGTTCTGATCGGCCTGGTGCTGATCTTTAAGAAGCAGCTGACAAATCTGGTGAATGATATCTTTAAAACCATTACCACAGAGAGCAAAAAGGTCTAAGCGCAAAGATGCGTCAGGGCAATACAGGCATAACGCGCAGCGGGGGAAAAGAAAAGAACGAGGTATCAACATGCAACGGCAAATCGGAAAACAGGAAGGAGCGATCACGATCTATATGTCCCTTTCACTGGCGGTTCTGTTGTCCTTGTTTCTGACACTCATCGAGGGAGCCAGAAGCAGGGCAGTGGAGCTGGTGGCGGGGTGTGCTGTGGATCTGGCGGTATATTCCGTATTTGCGGAGTATCACAGGGAGTTGTTTCAGGAATACGATCTGCTGTTTGTTGATACCTCCTATGGAACATCAAACACTTCAACCGGACTGTTACAGAAGCGGCTGAAGGATTATATAGAGGAAAATCTGAGTGATGAAAAGGGCGCCGGCTGGCCCGCGGTGGATCTGACCCAGACTTATCTGGACGATCTTTCCATTGAGGAATGCTCCTATGCTACGGATGAAAAGGGCATGCTCTTTCTGCGGCAGGCGGTGGAGTTTATGAAGCAGCAGTACGGCGTCGGATATCTGGAGGATCTGCAAAAGGAGCTGAAAAAGGCGGAAGAGGAGGATCTGTTTACCAGGGATCTGGACTCGGAAAGAGAGGCCAATGAAGGCGTGCTGGATCAGATCCGAAAGGAAGGGGTCGATACCGGAGAGGTGGATGAGAACGGGGAAAAGATCTACCGGGAGGCAGAGTTCGAAAACCCCGCGGATTCTGTCAATGCCATTCGATCCTTTGGCATCCTTTCACTGGTGACTGATACCGCCGGGTTATCCCTGCAGGCCGTCAATCCGGATACGCTTTTATCCGGGCAGGGGATTCCGAGGGAAGGGGACGGTCTGTGCGGTAGGAAAAAGCCGGGGGTCACCGGAAAACTGTGGTTTGATCTCTACATCCGGGAACACTGCGGAACCTTTCTGCATCCAAAGACAGAGGGGGTATTGCAATACCAGCTGGAATACATCCTCTACCAAAAGAATTCGGATGTGGAGAATCTGAAGGCTGCCGTGAATCGGCTGCTGCTTTTGCGGGAAACGGCAAATGTGGTCTATCTGTTTTCGGACCTTGCCAAGGTGGGAGAGGCACAGGCTCTGGCAGCGTCCATCGCCACAGCAGCGGGACTGCCGATCCTCATTGAGCCGTTGAAGATTTCTTTGCTGTTTGCCTGGGCCTATGCGGAGAGTCTGTGGGATGTAAAGCAGCTTCTGGCAGGGAAAACGATCCCGCTGATCAAAACCATGGAAACCTGGCATTATTCTCTGGAGGGTATGCTTAGTGTAAGCGCCGGAAGCGTGCAGGGGGAAGACGGAGAGGGCACAGCCGTCCCCGAACAAAGTGCTGCCGAAAAGCAGGCCGCACTGGCAAGAGGAGAGATGGGCTACGAGGAGTATCTGCTGATGTTTCTTGCGCTGCAGCCGGAACAGACGCAGCTGATGCGGATGATGGACATCGTACAGATGGATGTCAGAAAAAACACAAAGGATTATGGATTTTGCTTATCGGACTGTATGGAATATCTGACCATTGAGGCTTCGGTGCGGGGCAGACGCTCCGGGGAAAGGGTGGTGCGAAGGAATTTTTCCTATGACTGATCCGGCAGACAGGGGTGCTCTTTCGGGAGTCAAAAAAATGTTGTTCTTCAGCGCCATATCAAGCATGAGAATCTGCCAGTTCTTTTGCCTGCACTAACTCACATACGTAGTCATGATCATTAATTTCGAAAGGATACGTTCTTTGATCGAAGGTATTATGATCCCACAAAAAATCAAGAAAAGACACCTGAAAGAGCATCCCTGTCTGTCGGAAAAAAGAACATACAGCTGCGGCAGCCTGACCGTGGAAGCAGCGCTTGTGATGCCGCTGTTTTTGTTTGCAGTGATCTCGCTGTTATCCGTTCTGGATATGCTTAGAACCTATATGCACACAGAGATGAAGTTGTATAACAGTGCCCGCGATCTTGCGCTGATCAGCTACAGTGAAAAGCCCTATACCACGGGCCTTTCGAGCGATGAGGACTGGATCCGGCTAAAGCTGGTTTATCCGGCCCGCTCCCGGGGCGGCAGTCTGTTTGCCCATACGCTGATTTTGGAAAACCATGTCAATGTGCATATCTTTAACGGCTATTCGGGAGATCGTCCAAAGGGCGATACAAAAACGGAGCAGGAATATGTCTACGTGACGGAGGATAGCAGCGTGTATCACCGCTCCAGGGGGTGCTCCCATTTAAAGGTGACGATCAGGGAGGTATCCTATGGCAGCATCGGATCTTTGCGCAGTAGTGACGGCAGCAAATACTACCTCTGCCCCCATTGCGGCAGGGGGATGACAAAAAGGGATCTGGCGGGAATGACGGTATATGCCTCAGACTATGGAAACCGGTTTCATACCAGCAGGAGCTGTTCGCATTTAAAGCGGACGGTTCGCAGGATCCCACTCTCACAGGCAGGAGGAAGACGGCCATGTCTGGATTGTGGATGATGCGCATACTTCCATTGCTCTTTTTGGGCATCAATACGGCGACGGATCTTCGGAAGCGGCGGATCAGTCTTTGCTCCGCTGCGCTTTTTTCCATTGCAGGGGTAGTGCTTCTATTGTATCTGCATATGGTAAAAGAGCCGGCTGCAGCGATGGAGAGCATTCGGGATATGGCTTTTGGCGTCCTGGCCGGGGTGCTGCTTCTTTTGTTGTCTCTGGCAAGCGATGGCGCCATCGGAATGGGAGATGCGCTGGTCAGTATTGTGATGGGCTTCTACCTGGGCCTTTGGAGGCTTTTGGCGGTTTTGATGGGAAGCTTTCTGGCATGCGGCATGGTCGGAATGCTCCTTTTGTGGCAGAAAAAGGCAGACAGAAAGAGCAGACTGCCATTTGTGCCGTTCATGCTGCTTAGCTATCTGGGACTGTTATGCATGGAGGTGATTCTGGGGTGGTAGGTGGGAAAAGAAGAAAGCGGCCCCTTTGCGAGGGAAGCATGACAGTGGAGGCAGCGCTTTTGCTGCCCCTGCTTTTGGGTGTCATGATCCTTTTGATCTATGTATCGGTTTTTCTTTATAATCGCTGCGCGGCATCCGCCCTGGCCGGGACGGCGGCAGTGATGGCAGCCGGCATGGAGCATGAAAGTCCGGCGCAGATCAAAAAAGATCTGGATCGGTATTTAGAGGAAGGGAAAACACATCTTCCCATGGCAAAAGAGGCGGCCTGCGAGGTTTCGGTTTCTCTTTTACAGGTAAAGGTCAGGGTGAAGTTCAGGCAAAAGGTGGAGGCCATGCTGCTTCCGTTAGCAAACAGGGAAGCGGAATATACGGCAAAGGAGACGGTGCAGCGACTGGATCCGGCCAAGTATTTAAGAACCATAAAGATCGCTAACAAAGCACGTGATCAAAGCAGCCGGCCGCAGGCCGGAAAACAGTCAGATGAAGGATGAGGTAGGATATGATCAAACAGGAAACAGGTGGAAGCTATCTGGTAGAGCAGCTTGGGAGCGAGTCTTTGCCGGAGGAAGCCTTCGCGATCAGGATGTTGTGCGAAAACAGGATCCGCGGACTGCTGCCGATGCAGATCCGAAGCTTTAACGGAGAGAGGAATCTGTACTATGAGATCACACATCTGCAAAGTCTGGAAGCATTCTGCCGGATCAGACCTCTTTCAGGAAGGATGCTCCGGGTGCTGATGGGAGATCTGTACGGACTCTGCCGCACATTGCCGGAATACATATTAAAGGAAGATGGGATCACACTTTCGCCGGACAGGATCTTCACGGACACAGCCGGCTTTTATTTTTGTTATGCCCCCTCCGGGCCGAAGGCGACACAGGCAGAGATGACGAATGCAAAGCTTGCTTTTGCGGGAGAACTGTTGGGTCTTCTGGATCACGAGGATGAGGAAGCGGTGCTGTATGGCTATCGGTTTTATAAGGCGGCGGGGGAGAGTGGTGGCCTTCTTGGCTGTCTGGAAAAGACCCTGGGGGAAGCATCGGGGAAGGATGCGGAGTCTGCCCCCGGCGAGATAGACCCGTTGCAAAATGAGGCGTGGGGGCAGGGGAACAGAAGTGATTTCAAACTTCCTGCCGATGGAAAAGAGAAGGAGAAAAACGAGGAGGGAAAAAACGGGAAGGAGAGAGAGCAGGGATCGGACAGCGGGACTGATATCGGAGGCGCGATCCTGTTTTTGGTGCTTTGTCTGATCGGCACGGCCCTTCTTGTGATGCGGGGCATGCAGATCAGACCCTTTGGCCTGGGCCTTTTGCTGATGGCAAAGGAAGGGATCGCGGGAAGCGCCTTTCTTCTGGCAGGGCTGGCAGGTGCTTTCCTTTCTTTGAAAAAAGGCCGCACTGATTGCAAAAAAAGTTAGTTTATGCTAACATTTATGAGGAGTAAATGGTTAGGGATAAGTAGCAATGAGAGAACGGCTTGAGGAGTACTTCAGAAGCAGAGGCTATAAAAAGCTATATACGGATCAGGAGGGCTTTCTGGTCTATTTTCTGGAGGAATCCGGATTTGTAAATGTATGTGCCATGATCGAGGATCCGGAGGATGATTTTTCGGATTACAAAAAGGAATGCGAAAAGATCCGCTGGCGGTTTTCGGACAGCGGATGGCAGCAAGTACATCTTTTGACGCTTATTTTGACACGAGATGTTGCAAAGGCTGCAGAAACGGCCGCCGATGACCGCTTTTGCTGGGTGATCGATCAGACAAGCAGGCAGCTTTTCATTTTGCCCGAGGCGGTGGAAAACTTTTATGGCCTCAGACAGGAGCTGGAAGCAGTGCTGGCACCTGCTGCCTATACCTCCAGATATATGGAGGCGCCGCTGGAGTATGAGGCGGGAGGAAAGCTTTGTATCCGTCATATCGGACAGCGGCCCATCGTCAATCACGGACTGTTGATCCTGAATCTGATGGGATATATCCTCTGTATCCTGTTTCCCGTGGCAATCTACAACTGGGGAGATCTTCGATGGACCAGGGTGTTCGGAGAGGGCGAGTGGTACCGGCTCTTTTCCCACTTGTTTTTGCATGCCGATCCGGCGCATCTGACAGGAAATCTTCTGATGCTGCTGTTGATCGGGGACATTACGGAGCGGGCTGTCGGACATTTGAAGTATCTGATCCTGTATGTTTGCGGCGGACTGTTTGCGGCAGGAGTATCGATGTATGTGTCCTATTGGAAGGGAAGTGATATCGGCTCCATCGGTGCAAGCGGTGCGATCTTTTCCGTGGTGGGGCTGCTTTTGTGGGTGATCCTTCGAAACAGCGGAAAGCTGGAAATGCTGACAACAAAGAAACTGCTGTTTTTGATCGCCTACACCCTGTACTTTGGCTTTACCTCCACCGGAGTCGACAATGCGGCCCATGTGGGAGGTCTGATCGGCGGCATTCTGGGAGGGATCCTGTTTTACAGGAAGCGAAAATACGCAAAAGAGCAAAAAGGAGAGACGGCGTGAAGATTAACATCTATTACGGAGGCCGGGGACTGGTGGATGATCCCACCAACCTGGTACTGAATAAAATGCAGACGGTTCTGGAGGAATTGAACGTTATCGTGGAGCGCTTTAATCTGTATGAGCTGCGCGGTGCACTGACGACGCTTCCGCAAACGCTGAAATCCGCGGACGGCATCATTCTGGCGACCACGCTGGAGTGGTTTGGCATCGGCGGGTATCTGCAAACCTTTCTGGATGCCATCTGGCTGTACGGAGATAAGGAAAAGATCAGCAGGATCTATATGTGCCCGGTGGTTATGAGCACCACTTACGGAGAGCGGGAGGCAAAGCTTTCCCTGTCCAACGCCTGGGAGATCCTGGGCGGTCTTCCCTGCAGCGGTATGTGCGGCTATATCAAGGACACCTCCATTTTGGAGCACGATCCGGAATATCTGAAGCTGATCGAAAAGAAGGCCGAGAATATGTACCGGACCATCAACCAGAAGGTCAAGCCGCTTCCGGCCAGCAACCAGGCAGTCAAGCAGACCGTTGCACTCAATCAGGGCATGAACTTAACGCCCCAGGAATCGGAGCAGCTCTCCCGCTATGCGGCAGACGAGGGCTATGTGCAAAGGCAGAAGGAGGATATCAAGGAGCTGGCGGCCATCTTCGGCGGGAAGCTCGGAGAGCAGAAAAAGAAAACAGAAGGCCTGGAGCACGCGGATTATACGGCCCGCCTGCAGCGTGGCTTTACACCAAAGCCGGGAGGCAAGGGCGTTTTCACCTTCCGGATCAGCGGCTCGCGAACCCCTGTTTTGATGCTGCATATCGAACCCTCCGGTCTTACGGTCTTTGACCGGGAGGGCGGAAGAACGGATGTGGAGCTTTGGATGGAACAGCCTGTGCTGGAGAATATCCTGGAAGGAAAAACCACCTTTCAGAAGGCATTTATGACAGGACAGATCAAAATGAAAGGCGATTTTGCCACCTTCCGCGTATTGGATGAGGTATTTTTGTTTGAGGCAGACTGACAGACAGGCTGCTCAAAAATAAGGAGGAAACAACATGAGAGATGACAACTGTATTTTCTGTAAGATCGCAAACGGAGAGATCCCTTCCAAGACGATCTATGAGGACGAAGAGTTTCGCGCGATCCTGGATCTGGGACCGGCAGCGAAGGGACATGCGCTGATCCTGCCCAAGGATCATTATGCGAATCTGTTCGAGCTGCCTGATGAAACGGCTGCCTCAGTGATGAAGCTGGCAAAGACGCTGGGCGCACGGATGAAGGAAAAGCTTAAGGCCGATGGCTTTAATCTGGTACAGAACAACGGGGAATGTGCGGGACAGACGGTCTTTCATTTCCATCTGCATCTGATCCCCAGATATACGGATGACGGCCAGAAGATCGGCTGGAAGCCGGGGGCACCCAGTCAGGACGAGCTGGAGGAGATCCGCAGGCAGATTGCAGACTGAGCGCTTTTAAAACATGCAACAGTACCGGGGGAAATCAGGTAAGGTATGGGACAATTCGAGGAATCACTGCAGAATTTTACAAGGGATTTTGCCTATGGCGGAGCCATCCGGCATTTGGCAGATCATGGGTACAGCGCAGATCGGATCCTGAAGGAATACAAGTATCCCTTATCCCGGGACAGCATTCAGAAGATCATTGACGATCATCTGGCGGAAAAGGAAAAAAGAAGACAGGATCCGGGGAAACAGGATTCATAAATACTCTAAAGGGCATGAAGGAGGCAGTATGCTGTTATCGGGAAGGATCTATTTAAGTACGATCTATCGTTTGAAAAAGCAGGGCGGCAGAGTCCGCTCCGTGGAGCTTGCCAGAGAGCTGGGCTATACCAAGCCGAGCATCAGCCGCGCCATCGCAGGCTTTGAAAAGGACGGCTATCTGACAGTGGAAAAGGGAGGGATCCTGGAGCTGTCGGAAAAGGGGCTCAAGGAAGCAAAGGAGCTGGTAAAGCGCCAGGAGATGATCGTAGAGTTTTTACAGATGACCTGCGGGATCAGCTATGAGCAGGCGCTGAAGGATGCCATGGCAGCTGAGCCCTCATTTTCAAAAAAGACTCTGCAGGGGATGAAGGCCTTTATCCGGGAGGTCAATGAGCTGCAAAAGCAGGAGGGGTAATCATCCAAAGGAGACAGTAGCATGCAATCGAAAACCCAGATTGAAAGCAGACTGAAGGATGCCTTTAAAGCACTGGCCCTGGAGGAGCCGGTAGAGAAGATCACCATCCAGCAGATCGCGGAGCGGGCAGGTGTGATCCGGACCACCTTTTATAATCATTTTCAGGACAAGTACGATCTGATGGAATACATCATCCGCGAGGACATCGTCGAGCCGATCGGCTCTCTGATCGATAACGATATGATCGACGAAGCGGTGGTCCTGATCTTTTCCAATCTGATGCGGGAAAAGGAGCTGTATCAGCGGCTGGCGAAAACGAGCGGACAGAATTCCTTTGAGGAGATCGTCCAGAAATGCGTCAACGACCTGCTGTATCAGGTGATCGCAAAAAAGATCCAGGCCAGGATCGATACCAAGTCCCTGAAGCATATCTGGCTGTCACCGGAAATGGTATCCATGTATTATTCCAAGACCATGTCCTTTATCGTGATGTACTGGATCGAGCTTGGGATGCCCTACAGTCCCAGGGAGCTGGGTGTGATCTATGAATATATCATCAGTCATTCCCTGCAGGATGTGGTGGACGAGCTGCAGGATGATGCCCAGGGCGGCATGCAGGGCGGCGCATCCTAGCAGTCTTTCACGGAACAGCCGGATCAGACACCGGGCAAACGATCGGAAAAACCCAAAAACCATACATAGTATCCAACAATATACCAAACCAAAAACCAAGATGTGTCTTTGGAAAAGCGACAAACAACGAAAAGTGTCGCTCTACCAAAGACACATTTTTTGTTTTGCATCTTTTATTTTGGGAAAACCGGTCCTATACTCTCAGTCGAAAGAAGACAAAAACACGCTTGAAGCAAGGAAAGAGATGAGAGTATGAAAGCGATCAGTAAAGCAATTGTAAAAGGAAGGGCTTTGATCTTTTTGATCAGTCTGGTGCTGCTGGTGCCGTCGGTCATCGGGTTTGTATCTACCAGGATCAACTATGATGTACTGGCCTACCTGCCCGGCGACATCGATACCATGAAGGGCCAGCAGATCCTGAAGGAGGAGTTCGGTACCGGGGCCTTTTCCATGGTGGTTGTGGAAAACATGCCTATGAAGGAAACCGCAAAGCTGAAGGAAAAGGTGGAGGGCGTAGAGCACGTTAAAAAGGTCCTCTGGTATGACAGCTTCGCGGATCTGTCCATCCCCGCAGAGCTTTTGCCGGACAGACTGTCCAAAGCCTTTATCAATGATGAGGCAACGATGATGGTGGTCCTGTTTGATACCGGGACCAGCGAGGATGAGACGATGGATGCCATCCGGCAGATCCGAAGGATCACAGCCGGGGAGTGTTTCATCAGCGGAATGTCAGCCATCGTGACGGATACCAAGGATCTGTCGGATCAGGAAACACCGATCTATGTGCTGATCGCAGTTGTCTTGTCGGCCATAGTGCTGTCCCTGACGATGGACAGCTACATGATACCGCTGTTTTTCCTGATCTCCATCGGGATGGCGATCCTGTACAATCTGGGATCGAATATCTTTCTCGGAGAGATCTCCTACATTACCAAGGCGCTGGCGGCGGTTTTGCAGCTGGGTGTGACCATGGACTATTCCATCTTCCTCTGGCACAGCTATGAGGAGGAAAAGGAAAAAGGAGACGGCGATAAAGAAGCAGCCATGGCAGCGGCGATCCAAAGCACCTTTTCCTCGGTACTGGGATCCTCGGTCACGACCGTAGCCGGATTCATCGCCCTGTGCTTTATGAGCTTTACGCTTGGACTGGACCTGGGGATCGTTATGGCAAAGGGCGTACTGATCGGCGTGATCTGCTGCGTGACTGTGCTGCCCTCCCTGATCCTGATCTTTGATAAGGTCATCGAAAAGACGAGACATAAGCCTCTGATCCCGAAGCTGTCGATCTCGGAATTTGTGGCAAAGCATTACCGGATCATCGCCCTGGTCTTTGCACTTGCCTGGATCCCTGCGGTGATCGGCTATCAGGGAACGCAGGTGTACTACAAGCTGGATGCTTCCCTTCCGGAGGAGCTGTCCAGCATTCAGGCCAACAAGGCGCTTGGAGAGCACTTTTCCATGAACACCATGCATCTGGTGCTGTTTGATGAAGGACTTTCCAGAAAGCAGAAAATGGAAATGGCAGATGACATCGGCAAGGTGGACGGCGTAAAGGCCGTGCTGGGGATCGATTCTCTGCTGGGCGCATCCGTTCCGGAGGAGATGATCCCGAAGAAGCTGACAGACGAGCTTCGGCAGGGAGGCAGGGAGCTTTTGATGATCACCTCCGAATATGAGGTGGCCTCGGATGCGGTCAATGCCCAGTGCGATGCCATCGAAGAGGTGGTAAAACGATATGATCCAAACGGCCTTTTGATCGGAGAAGCTCCCTGTACCAGAGATCTGATCAAGATCACGGATCAGGATTTTGCAACGGTATCCGCAGTCTCCATCGGTGTGATCTTCGTGATCATACTGTTTGTGTTCGGATCCGTATCTCTGCCGTTCATTCTGGTGGTTACCATTGAATTTGCCATCTTTGTCAACATGGGGATCCCCTATTATACCGGGGCGGTGCTGCCGTTCGTGGCATCCATTGTCATCGGCACCATTCAGCTGGGATCCACAGTGGACTACGCCATTTTGATGACGAACCGCTATAAAGCGGAACGAATGCAGGGAAGGGATAAAAAGAGCGCGGTGATCACGGCACATCAGGCGTCGATCCAGTCCATCTTTGTCAGTGCCATGAGCTTCTTTGCGGCGACCTTCGGTGTGGGGCTTTACTCCCGGATCGATATGATCTCCCAGCTTTGCTCCCTGATGGCAAGAGGTGCACTGATCAGTATGACGGTGGTGATCCTGGTGCTTCCGAGCATGCTGATCATCTTTGACAGACTGATCCTTGTGACAACAAAGGGAATGAGGACAGCCCGTGCCCAAAAGCCAAAGGAGCATCCGATAGATCAGAAGCTTCGGATCGCGCATTAAGAAAGACAGTCAAAGAGGAGGAGCAAAATGAAAACATACAGCAGGATTTCGAAAGAAACGGGAAAAAATATCATGCGGGCCACAGCACTGGCAAGCGCAACGGCGTTATTTGTGACGAGCGTTTTTACAGAACAGACGCTGGCGGAAAAGAAAAGAGATGAGCAAAAGGCAGAATTTTCCGAGCAGGAAGAGATTTTGACAAATGCCCTGGGAGCTGCCGGGACTACCGCTGCAACCGGAAGCGAGTCGGCGGATAAGGAAGAAACGGTTTATGTATTTTCCGATGCCGCGGGAAATGTGGATCACGTTCTTGTCAGTGACTGGCTGAAAAATCCCGATCAGGCCAAAACCCTGATCGATTCTTCATCTCTTTCGGATATCGAGAACGTGAAGGGAGAGGAAGGCTTTTCGCAAAGCGGAGACAGCCTGGAGTGGAAGGCAGACGGCAAGGACATCTACTACCAGGGAACCACGAAGCAGAAATGTCCCATTGAGGAGGCCATTACCTACTATCTGAACGGTGAGAAAGTAAACCCTGCAGATCTTGCGGGAAAGAGCGGACGGGTGAAGATCCGTTTTGATTACAACAATACGGAGGAAAGACAGGTAGAGATCAACGGAAAGAAAGAGACCATCAAGGTGCCCTTCGTGGTACTCTCCGGCGTGGTGCTTTCCAACGAGCATTTTTCCAATGTACAGGTAACAAACGGTAAGCTCATCAATGAAGGCAACCGCTGCATCGCAGCCGGTCTTGCGATCCCGGGTCTGAAGGAAAGCCTGCGCCTTGACAGTCTGGATCTGGATATGAAGGATCTGGAGGATGCACTGGATGCTGCTGAGGATGATAAGCAGCCGGCGAAAGAAGCAGGACAGGATCCATCACAGGATCAGCAACAGAGCACAGGAAGTGAAGACACCGGGGAATCGGAGGAGGACGAAATACCCGAGTACATTGAGATCGAAGCGGATGCCAAGGACTTTCAGCTGGGTATGACCATGTCGGTGGTTGTCAGTGATCTTTTCAGTCAGCTCTCCGGCGGAAATGATTCTCTCGGTAATCTGGACACCGATAAACTGGATGCTTCCATGGAAAAACTGACCGACGGGGCAAAAGCGCTGGAGGATGGAAGCCGAAAGATCGATGAAGGTGTCGGAACGTTAAAGGATAAGAGCGCTGAATTTGGAAAGGGCGTTAAGACCTTCGATGAAGGGCTTCGTGAATATACAAACGGCGTCGGTAAACTGGCGGAGGGCAGCAGGCAGCTGGCAAGCGGAACCGCGAAGCTGGAAGGTTCTATGCCCGGGCTGAAAAAGGGCGTCGGCCAGCTAAAGGACGGAAGCGGCGAGGCAAAATCCGGCGCGGAAAAGCTGGTTGCCGGCTATGCAGGAAGCAAGAACGCTGCAGGTGCCGCCGGCGGTGCAAAGCAGCTGGCAAAAGGAGCAAGGCAGCTTTCCGATGGGCTGGATCAGCTTGATACAACTTTAAAAAACAGCTCCCTGGAGGCAACCGATGAGCAGAAGGCGGCCGTATCTAAGGCCGTAACGGAAACTGTCGGCAAGGCAGTGACCCGGGAGGGCATTGCCAGGGTGGTAACCGAAGCCGTGACAGAGGATACCATTTCTGAGGCAGTCATGAGCAGCATGACAGATCCCGCTGCCCAGGCAACGATCGCCGGAGCCATTGCGCAAAGCGGCGCTGCCGAGGCAGCCACCGAAGCAGCAGGCGGCGTTATGGAGCAGATCGATGAGAGCTCGCTGCAGGCAGCGATGGCAAGTCAGGTGCAGGCCCAGACGCAGGCGGCGGTACAGGCCATCATGACAGCACTGCTTACCAGCGGAACCGTCAGCGGTAACAGTCCCGAGGCGGCAGCCATCCAGGAGGTTGTAACCGGTGCGGTAGCAGGCGCAGCAGCATCCTGTGCCAAAGAGGCAGGATCCATGACGAAACAGGCAGTCTCCGAAAAGGTACCGCAGGCGCTGAATGCAGGTGTGACCGCAGCTTTGACAAAAGCAGGAAGTGCCGCAGCGGGAGCAGGTGCCAGGATTGCATCCAGGGAAGCAGCGCAGTGTGCAGCCGAGAAGGCCGGAGCGGCAGCGGCAGAGTATGCGGCAAAGCAGGCAGGAACGGCGGCGGCACAGACAGCATCGCAGGCGACGCTTGGCGCGGTCGGAGCGCAGATGAATGAGTTAAAGGACGGCGTTTCCAAGCTGGCAGAGGGCGCACAGTCCCTGGCAGGCGGAGCCGACAGTCTGAACAAGGGTATCAACGGATATACCGATGAAACAGGGAAAAAGGTGCTGGGACTCTTTGATGGGACAAAACAACTGGCAAAGGGACTTGGCAAGCTGGATGACGGACTTGGCAGTCTGAAAAAGAAATCCACGGAGCTTTCAGACGGTGTCGGACAGCTTAACGAAGGCGCAGGCAAGCTGGATGAAGGAGCCGGACGTTTAGATGGCAATTCCGGAAAACTGACGGAAGGCAGCGGCAAGCTGGTAGCTGCCACAGAGCAGCTGACAGAAGGGATAGGAACCCTCAAAGAAGGGACCGGGCAGTTGTACGGTGGTCTTCTGACACTGGATGAAAAAGGGATCGATAAACTGACTGGCGTTTTTGACGGAGATATCAAGACGCTGTTGGATCGTGTCAGCGCCATTCAAAAGGCAGGCGCTTCCTATACCAATTTCAGCGGCATCGCAGACGGCAGGAACGGAAGCGTGAAATTCATCATCAAGACCGAAGGGATTGAGACAGAGTAAGGATATGCTGACAAAAAAGCATCAAAAAGGGCGGCAGCGTCGGCTGCCGCCCTTTATTATGAGTCTGATCGGTTACAGCTTATATCCCGTTCCGGTCAGCTGTGCCACATCCCGTCCGGTATTGTCGGTCACATCGATATTGACGATGGTGCTGGTGCGGCCGCTTCGTTTCACGTGGGTTCTTGCGATGAGTGTATCGCCCTTCGGAGGTGCGAGGAAATTGATGTTTACCTGCTGCGCCACGGAAGGCATATGCACGTGATTGACCGTCACCGCAAAGGCGAAGTCGCCCAGCGAAAAGATGGCGCCGCCCATAACACCGCCCAGCGCATTTTTGTGCTGATCAGAGATCTTCATGCTGCAAACGCAGCTCTCTTCCCCGATCTCATCCACCACCATACCGTTTCCGGTAGCGAAGGTATCCTTTTTGAAAAACTCCTGTGCCTCTTGTAAACTGTTAAAATGTGCCACGACTAAGCCCCTCTCTGTTTTTGATTCGAAAGTATTCTACCATAATCTTTGAAAATGTGGTATGATTTTTCTATATTTGCAAAACGCGAAGGCGAGCATATAAATCTGAAAACGACAGGAGGATCTGAAGATGGAACGATGTGTGGCATTTTTAAAGGAAGCAGACGTTTATTATCTGGCAACTGTAGATGGGGATCAGCCCAGAGTAAGGCCCTTCGGAACAGCCAATGTATTTGAAGGAAAGCTCTATATCCAGACCGGAAAGGTCAAGGATGTCTCCAAACAGATCCATAATAATCCCAAGGTAGAGATCTGTGCATTCAAGGACGGTCAGTGGCTGCGTATCGCCGGAGAGCTGGCAGAGGATGAAAGACGGGAGGCCAGGCAGGCGATGCTGGATGCGTATCCGTCTCTTCAGAATATGTATTCCGCAGATGACGGGAATACGGAGGTATTCTATTTCAAAAACGCAACGGCTACCTTCAGCAGCTTTACCGCAGCACCGGAGGTCGTTACCTTCTAAACGGATCGGACGATGACCGGCAACCTTGAAAAAAGGCGAAATTTGTATGGAAGAGAAAAAGACCCCGAAACAGAAATTGCATAAACGCAAGCGTCAGCCTGCCTGGGCGAAGCTGGATAACACGGCCATCCTGTTTCCGGTGATCGCCTCAAAGGACATGAGCAATGTGTATCGCATTTCGGCTACGCTGAAGGAGGAGATCGATGGGGATCTGCTGCAAAAAGCACAGGACATTCTTTTGCCGCAGTTTCTCACCTTTCGTATGCGCCTCAAGATGGGTCTGTTCTGGTACTATTTTGAGGAAAACGACAGAAAGCCTCCCAAGGTAAACGAGGAAAACAGCTACCCCGGGACCTACATCAACAAGAGCCGCAATAACCAGTATATGTTTCGGGTGACCTATTATAAGAAGCGGATCAACCTGGAGGTATTTCATGCCCTGACGGACGGGTATGGCGGGCTGCTGTTTTTAAAGGAGCTGATCTATCAGTATCTGCGCCTTGCCCATCCCACGGAGCTGGAAGGGGAAAAGGATCGGATCTCACCCGGCGTTGTGCTGGACATGGAGGATTCCTATGTCAAGAGCTTTAGAAAGCCCAAAAGCCGGGATGAAGCCTACCGTGCGGAGAAGGGTGTGATCATCAAGGGCGAAAAGCTGCCTAAGGGCGAGCTTGGCGTTATGCACGGGTATTTCCCGCTGGATGAACTGAAGGCAGCTGCAAAAAATCATGGCGTGACCATCAACCAGTATCTGGTAGGGGCCTTTGTCTATTCCATTTACAAGGAGTATCTGAAGGGGGGGAGCTCAAAGCATCCCATCAACTGCTGCGTGCCGGTGGATTTGAGGGGCTTTTATGAGTCCCATACCACAAAGAATTTCTTTGCTATGGTCATGGCCAGATTCAAGCCGGGAGAGGAAACTTATACCTTTGAGGATGTCCTCAGGATCACCGCGGAGAGTCTCAAAAGCCAGATCACAAAGGACAATCTGGATACGATCCTTTCCTACAATGTTTCCAATGAGCAAAATACGCTGCTTCGGCCGATCCCGATCTTTATCAAGAACATCGCCATCCGCAGTGTGTATTATTCTACCGTGGATGCCACCACGGCTACGCTGACCAATATCGGAGATGTGAAGCTTCGGGAGCCCTACAAGGACTATGTGGAGCATTTTTATGCCATGCTGTCCATGTCCAGAGGCCAGAATATCAAGGGTGCGATCGTATGCTTTAACAATACCCTGATCCTGACCTTTACCACGGTTTTGGCGGATGCATCCATTCAAAAGCGGTTTTTTAGGACCATTTGCAATGACGGCGTAAAGGTGGCCGTGGAAACCAACGATTATCTGTCACAACAGGAGGCGTCGGAATGAACAGATGTCCGCAGTGTAATGTCATACTCTATCACAATCCCGGGATCTGTCCGCTTTGTAACTGCGTAACGGAGGATCTGGCACCCGAAGAGGAAAAAACGCTAAAACAGCTGTTCGGCCATTCCTCTCCCTATCCCAATGCCCGGGGAAGAAACAGGCTGCTCCGCTTTATCCTGAGGCTGGTGCTGTTCATCTTTGTGATCGCCGAGGCTGTGATGATATTGATCAATTACTATACGAGCGTCACCTATCCGTGGTCGCTGATCACAGGGGTTTCGCTGTTGTATATCTACCTGTTTCTGGTTTACTGGATCAGCCATGATGCCGGCTTTGCCGCAAAGGTAGGGCTGCAGATGCTGATCACCATGATCTTTTTATATGAGATCGATGTGTTTAACGGCATGCGGGGGTGGTCCTTGCAATGGGCGATCCCCAGTATCATCCTGCTGGGAGACGGTCTGGTATTTATTCTGATGCTGCTCAACCGCAGCCGCTGGCAAAGCTACATGCTGCTGCTTTTGTTTATGGGGCTTTGCTCTGTGGTGATCATGGCATTCTATTTTATGGGAAAGATCGGCAGCGTTGTGATGCCGATGATCTGCTTTTTCGTCAGTTGTTTCTATTTCTTCGGGGCCATGCTCTTTGGCGGAAGGGCAGCGGGCAGAGAGCTTCGAAGACGGTTTCATATTTAATGGTTCGGAGGGTGTATGTCTGAAAAGAACAAAGAAGAGGTAGTTTCCGAACTGAAGAAAAAGGTCCAGAAGCTGAAAGAGGACTATGAAAACAGCGATCTGAAAAAAAGCCTTGAGGAAAAAACGCGGGAGGATATCAGCCTGCGTGGAAAGACTGCCCGGGGGATCGTCAAGGTTGCCAATCATTTGCCGGTGCTGGGACCCATGCGGGTCAACGGGGATCTGCAGAATCTGGTCAGTGAGCATGAGCGCAGCTTTCGCTTCCCGGTCTATCTGCAGAATACACAGATCGATCGGAAGCTGTATAAGATGGAGCTTTTGGAAAAAAAGGGTGACCAGCGGGAAAAAACGCAGCGCTACTGCATCCTGCAGCTGCACGGCGGCGGCTACTATGGGAGGCTTCACAACACGTACCGGGCGGCTGCTGTGTATTTCCATGAGATCACAGGAGGCTTTGATGTGCTGTCGGTAGATTACCGGGTAGCGCCCGAGCATCCCTATCCCGCAGCCCTGGAGGATGCGGTGGAAAGCTACAGATGGCTGCTGGATCAGGGGTACCCGTCGGAGCATATCATCATATCCGGAGATTCCGCAGGCGGCGGACTGACCCTGGCGCTGTGCATGTACCTTCGGGACCGCAAGATCGCCCTGCCGGCAGGACTTGTTACCATGTCTGCCTGGACGGATCTGACAAAGAGCGGAGATTCCTATCAGGACAATTACGATAAGGACCCCATCTTCGGCGGCAGCAGACATACCCTGGTGTATAAGCAGGGATACTATTTGAATCACGATCCGGCAACCCCCTATATCTCTCCGGTTTACGGCGTCTATAACCGGTTCCCTCCCATGCTGATGCAGGTGGGCGAGCTGGAGATGCTGCTGGATGATACGCTTTCCGTGGCCGAAAAGGCCAAGGCGGCCGGCACCAAGGTCAAGGTGCATGTGTACCCCGGAATGTTTCATGTCTTTCAGCTGGGACTGGGGACCTACCCGGAGTCGCTGGCGGCCTGGGAAGAGGTAAAGCACTTTATCCATGTGGTGACGGGGGAAGGGTTCTTTGACTCGTAAAAGCCAGAAATATGCGGATCCTTCGGGATTTTTTTGAAAAATAAAAAAAGTGCTTGCATTTTTCAGGGATTGCTTATATGATATATAGGCAGTTGAAAATCGGGGTGTGGCTCAGTTTGGCTAGAGCGCCGCCTTAGGGAGGCGGAGGCCGCAAGTTCGAATCTTGTCACTCCGACGAAAGGGTTGTAATGACGTTACAACCCTTTTTCATTTGCCTAAAATGCATTTACAGGGAGAGGGCATCCAGGATGCTGCCGGACTGCAGGCTGAGCAGGGCAGCTTTCATTTCAACCCGTGAGGGCGGAAGCGATGCGATGATGGCCGGAAGCGTTTCGGGGCTCAAAAGCCCGGCTTCTTTGTAAAGGGCCACACTCTCATGGTGGTGAGAGCTGATCTGTGAAAGCAGAGAAAGTGCTTCCGGATTGGAGCGAAAAAGGGAGAAAAACAGCTCTCTTTTCTCATCCTGAAACGGGAAGCAGGAGATCCGATCCAAAAGCAGGCGCAAATAGAGCATGCCGGCGCGAAGCCGGTTTTGCCCCCGAAGATGTGCATCATATTGATCCTCACCCTCGGTATAATCCTCCTCACCGCCGGCCAGGAAAGGGCGAAAGGTCAGGTCCGGGGGCTGCTGACAAAAGAAAAGACAGTTCTCATCCCA
Source organism: Lachnospiraceae bacterium (assembly GCA_024695605.1). Classification (GTDB taxonomy): domain Bacteria; phylum Bacillota; class Clostridia; order Lachnospirales; family Lachnospiraceae; genus RGIG7926. Next base: position 21,827 of record JAILHW010000057.1, read on the forward strand.
CAAAGCCAGGGTCTTTGGCAAGGGAGGATCTGCTGAAAACAGCAAAGGGAGGGGATCGGGAAAGCACCGCATGGCATAGGCGTTCAGACAGGCTGCCAGATATGGCGGATCCTCCGACGGCAAAGCGCCGGGAAAGACGGGCTCGGCATAGCAGTATACCTGCCAAAGGCCATCGCATCCCAAAAAGACATCACGTCCCAGCTGCTTTACGGAGGAGGGCAGAGCGACCATGCTAAGGCTGCGGCAGTGCGCATAGGCCCAGTCCCCCAGGGCCGTCACACCCTGTGGGATGATGTCATGGGTGATCGTATGATCTCCGAGATGCAGTTTTGCCGGAATTGTTTCGTTCATAAATGCATTATAGCATATCTGAGGAGGCAATGGTTGTGCGCAGTTGCACATGAAAAGAATTGCATGATAAGCCGATTTATGATAATGTGGTGTAGTAGGCTTTGCATCCGAAAGGGGATTGGGGAAAGCAATGTTACACAGCATCAGGCAGGTTTTTGCCGGAACAAAGGAAATCGATGAGAAACTGAAATATCAGGCTATCTCTCTGATGATCGGCTGCGTTCATCTTATGTTTGTGCTGTTCTTTTGGACCTATCATCTGACCTTTCTGATGGTTTACAACATCTTTGTCGTTCTGTTTTATCTGATCGTGGTGGCAATGATCGCCAAAAAGGGAGCCAATGCCTGGGTTTTTATGTGTATTTACCTGGAGATCCTAAGCCACGGCGTCCTTGCAACGATCCTGATGGGGTGGGATTTCGGTTTTATCAACTATAATATTCCGCTGATCCCCATGAGTTTCTATATGTCCTATACGTTTCCGACCCTGAAGAGAAAAATGCTGTCCATTCCGCTTCTGGCTTCTTTGGCGGTATTTGTCGGCTATTTTGTGACCAATGGGATCTGCTACATAAACGGGCCGGTTTATAAAGACGTGGTACCGGAGAATGTCATGCATACGGTATTTATACTGAATATGCTGGCGATCTTCTTATTCCTTTGTACGGTTGCCATTCTGTTTTCTCTGGAGATCCGGTTTATGCAAAGGCATCTGGAGGAGGAAAACATTTCCCTGTCCAGAATGGCCAATTTTGATGCCCTGACCCATCTGATGAACAGACGGAGTATGAATATCCAGCTCAAGCAGGTGCTCGATGAGACGGAGATCATGGGAGAGGAGTTCTGCCTGATCATGGCGGATATCGATGATTTCAAGCAGGTTAATGATACCTATGGTCATTCCAAAGGAGATGAGGTCCTTGTAGAGGTGGCCAGGGTGCTGCAGAGCAATGTGCGGGAGCAGGATAAGGTCTGCCGCTGGGGCGGTGAGGAAATGCTGATCCTTCTGCGCAGCAATATGGAAATCGCCAGGGGCGTGGCACAGCGGATCTGCTCAGACATGTCGCAGACCAGGATTGAAAACGGGGAGCATCCCATTTATGTGACCCTGACGCTGGGGGTTTCCGCCTATGAAAAGGGCACAACGATCCGCAATATGATCGAGACCGCGGATCAGAGACTGTATCGCGGGAAACGGTCCGGTAAAAACTGTGTGGTATGGAACTGAAAATGCCCGAAAACCGAGTGCTTTTATCGATCAGAGATCCATATTGTCCGAGGGGGGACAATATGGATTTTTTACTTTACCCGACCTGCAAGGTGAAGTATAATAAGAAGCGGTGGTGAAATGAACAAACGTGACAATCTGTAAGAGAAAAAGAGACATACGATCCCTGCTGTTTGCGGGGATCATCGGATGTTTGCTCCTGACCGGATGCGCCGGACAAAAGGGGCAGTATGCCGAAGGATCCGGCGATCCGGATCCGGTTAGCGAAAGCTTACAAAAGAAGGCCCCTAAGGATGCGGATGCGCCGAAAGAGAGTGCTTTGAATCGCGAAAGGGAGCAGGTATCCCATATAGGCACGGACCCGGCGGGCTATGCGACGGAGGATATCAAGGAAGCCTTCTTTTGGGGAGAGGGCCTATCCGATACCTTCTGGATCGTGGAAGCGGAGTCGGGGCACCGCGTCTATAAGGGGAGTCTTCAGCCCTATGAAAACTGCTCTGTCAGTGAAAACAGCCTTTGGATCGGAACCTTTTCGGATCTGACGGGCGAGGGGGAGTACTATATCGAGACCCCTGTGATCGGACAATCGGAGCTGTTTTCCATAAAGCAGGACCCCATTTTTAGCCGGGCTAAGCTTGCCGGGCTTTGGAAGCAGCAGATGAAGCAGCAGCCGGATGCAAACAGCCTTCTGTTGATGGGCATGACGGCGGAGCTTTATCCGGAGGAAAACGAAACCCTTGTGCAGAGTCTGACAGACTATGCGCTGTCCATGGCCAGGGATGTGGCAGGGCCCGGCGATGAGCCGGCGGCTTTGGCGGAGCGCATCTGTATGCTGTGTCAGATCGCCTCCCTTTCCGAAGCGGAGACATCCGAAGAACTGGCAAAGAGTGCAAGGGACGGCTTTGACATCCTGAAGGCCATGCCGGATGGCTTACCGGACCGGGAAAGGGCGGTTGCGACGGCTTCGGCCGCACTGTTTAAGCTGACAGGGGATGGAGGCTATGCCGAAGAGGCTGAGGCATTTTTGACAGGCCACGGCACCATCACCGGGGAGACCTTTCCGATCCTCTGGTTCTATCTGACGGCAGGCCCGGAGGTCGATACGGACCTTTGCGATCGGATGATCCGGAAGCTGATCATGCGCTGCAGCACGATCGCAGAGCGGATGGAGCAGGAGGCATTTCCGTACAGCGTAACGGATGAGGACCTTGCAGACCGGCTGTTCGAGGTAAGGCTTTTGTCGCTGGCGGATTATATCCTGGTCAGCAGAGAATATGAGACGGCAAAAAACCAAAGGCTTCACCGCCTGTCCATATCGGGGATGGATCCGGAGCAGGTCCGCGATCCGCTGCTTTTGGCAGACCTCTATCTGGCGGGCTTTTAACAGGATTTGCTTTTGACCGGCACAAATGGCCGGATCCAAACTATAAAAAAGACATACAAGAAAGGCAGAAAACATGAAGATCGTAGTATTAGCAGGCGGTACCAGTACGGAGAGAGATGTTTCACTGGTGACCGGGAAGATGGTTTATCGGGCATTGAAGGAAAACGGACATCAGGTGGTGCTGCTCGATGCGTTTATGGGATATCCCGAAAGCGACTTTGAAGGGGTATTTGAATCGGACAGAGAGTGGGACAAGGAGATTGCCGTGATCGGTGCCGAAAACCCCGATCTGGAGAGCATCAAGCAAAAACGTCCGGGCAAGGGATTTTTCGGACCCAATGTGCTTTCCATCTGCCAGCTGTCCGACATCGTATTTATGGCTTTGCACGGTGCCAACGGAGAAGATGGAAAGGTGCAGGCCACCTTTGATCTGTTTGAGATCAAATACACGGGCTGCAATCCCCTGGGCGCCGCAGTCAGCATGGATAAGAGCATTTCCAAGCAGCTTTTCAGAGAGCAGAAGGTTCCGACACCCTCCGGCATCATTGTGAAAAAGGGACAGGAGCCCGCAGAGGATACGCTTCCGGCCTTCCCGCTGGTGGTAAAGGTTTCCAACGGCGGATCCAGCGTCGGCGTCTATATGGTAAAGACCATCGAAGAGTACAGAGAATCGTTAGCGATGGCTTACAAATACAATGACGAGGTCATTGTGGAACAGTACATTGCAGGCAGAGAGTTTTCCGTTGGCGTGATCGAAGGAAAGGCACTTCCTGTTATCGAGATCGCGCCCAAGAGCGGTTTTTATGATTACAAGAACAAGTATCAGGCGGGAAGCACTGTTGAGACCTGTCCGGCAGAGCTTTCGGAAGCACAGACGCGGCAGATGCAGGAGTATGCAGAGAGGGCATATGAGGCGCTGCATATCGATTCCTACGCCCGCATTGATGTGATGATGGATGGGGAAGGCAACATGTTTGTCCTTGAGGCCAACACCCTGCCGGGGATGACACCCACATCCCTGCTGCCCCAGGAGGCGGCTGCGGTCGGTGTGAACTTCAATCAACTTTGCGAGCAGCTGATCGAGGTGTCGCTTCGCAAGTGGGAAGCATAGGGAATGAAGAAAAAAGAAACCGAGGAAACTGACATGAAGGGCATGACGCTGAGCGCGGTTGCAAAGGCTGTAAACGGCAGCTATCACGGACCACAGGAGAATCTGGATCGGGAGATTACCGGAGCCTGCTTTGATTCCCGGAAGCTGGTAAAGAACGGATTGTTTTTTGCCACGAAGGGAGAGCGGACCAACGGACATAAATTTTTACCACAGGTGTATGAAAACGGCGCTCTTTGCTGCGTCGTGGAAAGAGAACTGACAGAGCAGGATCTTCCCGAAGGCGTGAAGCTTGAGCAGGTGTCCTATATTGTGGTCGCGGACAGCTTTATCGCCATCAGACGGCTTGCGATGTTCTATCGGAAAAGTCTGCCTGTAAAGGTGGTCGGTGTTACCGGCAGCGTGGGAAAGACCAGTACCAAGGAGATGATCGCGGCGGTTCTTTCCGCAAAGTTTAAGGTATTCAAAACCGAGGCCAATCACAACAATATCCTGGGACTGTCCATGATGATCTTCTCCCTTCGGCCGGAGCATGAGGTGGCCGTTCTGGAAATGGGGATCAGCGATTTCGGGGAGATGGCGCTTTTGGCCTCTGTAGCAAGACCGGACATCGGTGTGATCACCAATATCGGACAGTGTCACCTGGAAAATCTGGGGGATCGGGACGGGATCCTTTTGGCAAAGACAGAGTTTTTCGGATATTTGCCAAAGGACGGCAGAGTGGTATTGAATGGCAATGACGATAAGCTGGCCGCAATTTCGCTTGTTGCAGGGCAGCCGCCGGTCTTTTTCAATGATGATAAGACCTGTTATGCAGATCACGTTGTTAGCCGCGGCTTACTCGGAACGGAGTGCGTGATCCATACGCCGGAGTTTGATGTATCTGCGAGCATCCCGGTTCCCGGGGCACATCAGATCTTAAATGCCATGGCGGCGGTCCGCGTGGGACAGCTACTGGGCATGACCAAAGAGCAGATCGAGGAAGGCATCCGCAACACCGAGACCATAAAGGGACGCGGCAAGGTGATGGAAACACCGCTGTTTACCCTGATCGATGATGCCTATAATGCCAATCCGGTATCCATGATGGCGGGGCTTCGGCTGCTTTCCGAGGCGGATACCAGAACCGTGGCGATCCTGGGCGATATGTTTGAGCTGGGGACCGATGAGAGAGCCCTTCACAGAGGCGTTGGTGAAGGAATGAAACAGGAAGGGATTGCACCGGATGTACTGATCTGTATCGGAGATCTGGCCGGGGAGATCTATGAGGGCGCCGGGGGCAGTTGTGAGAAATATCATTATCCGGATCGGGACAGCTTCTTAAAGGAAGGGATCAGGCATCTTGCAAAGGGAGATACCATCCTTCTGAAGGCCTCCCACGGAATGGCTTTTGATGCGCTTGTAAAGGCACTAGAGGGGAAAACAAGCCTTGAATAGAAAGCTGGATTTGGGCTATAATTGATGCGGTGAGGGACTTTTATGGACTATAATCAATTTCTGCAAGCAGAAAAAAACCAGCAGTATTTTATGGCGATGCGCCCGGTCTTCAATAAGAAGGCGCTGTTTGCCGATATGTCTTCGGATTATGTGATACCGCCGGAGCCGAAGCCCTTTTCAAGGGTAAGGATCCGTTTCCGTACCGGGAGAAACAACGTGGATTTTGTTTTCCTGGCACATAATGACCACCAGCATATGATGCACTTTGTGGAGCGGGACGGAGAATTCGACTATTTTGAGATCGAGGTGCCGCTGGAGGATAAAAAGTTCGAATACTACTTTGTGATCAAGGTAGGCAAGCTGACCTGCTACTATGACCTGCGGGGAGCGGTCAAGGAAGTACAGGAATATTATTTTTTCAAACTGATCCCGGGGAATGCGGTTCCGGACTGGGCCAAGGGAGCCGTGATGTATCAGATCTATGTAGATCGTTTCTACAACGGCGATCCTTCCAACGACGTGCTGGATCACGAGTACAACTATATCGGAGAGCACGTCACCAGGGTGACGGACTGGGGGAAATATCCTGCCATGATGGGCGTCAGGGAGTTTTACGGAGGCGATCTTAAGGGTGTTCTGGACAAAATGGACTACCTGCAGGAGCTCGGTGTGGATGTGATCTACTTCAATCCACTGTTCGTATCGCCCTCCAACCACAAGTATGACATTCAGGATTATGACTATATCGATCCGCATATCGGCAGGATCGTTGAGGACGAAGGGGAGCTGCTTCCGGAGGGAGAGCATGAAAACCGTAAGGCTTCCCGTTACATTAACAGGATCGCCAATAAGAAAAATCTGGAGGCATCCAATCAGCTGTTTGCCGAGCTGGTGCAGGAGGCGCACAGCAGAGGGATCCGCGTGATCCTGGATGGTGTATTCAACCACTGCGGCTCCTTTAACAAATGGATGGACCGGGAACGGGTGTATGAGGATTTTGAGGGATATCCCAAGGGCGCGTATATTGCCGAGGACAGTCCCTACCGCGGCTATTTTGAATTTTTCCGGCAGGACCAATGGCCCTACAACGGCACCTATGACGGCTGGTGGGGACATGATACACTGCCCAAGCTCAACTATGAGGGCTCGCAGCAGCTGTACGATTACGTACTGGAGATCGGGAAAAAATGGGTTTCTGCGCCCTACAACGTAGATGGCTGGCGTCTTGACGTGGCTGCGGATCTGGGACACAGTCCGGAGATGAACCACAGATTCTGGAAGGATTTCCATACAGCGGTAAAGGAGGCCAACCCCGATGCCATCGTGCTGGCGGAGCATTACGGCTCTCCGAAGGAATGGATCGAGAACGGAGAGTGGGATACCGTCATGAACTATGATGCCTTTATGGAGCCGGTCACCTGGTTTCTGACGGGCATGCAGAAGCACAGTGATGAATACCGCGAGGATCTTCTGGGCAATGCCGACAGCTTCTGGGGCGCCATGATGCACCACGGAGCGGCGTTTACCCAGTCGGCGCTGATGATCGCCATGAATGAGCTTTCCAATCACGATCATTCCAGATTTCTGACCCGTACCAACAAAAAGGTGGGCAGGGTCAATACCATGGGAAGTGAAGCAGCCGGATGGGACATCAACAAGGCAGTGATGCGCGAGGCGGTGCTGATCCAGATGACCTGGCCCGGTGCGCCTACGATCTATTACGGGGATGAAGCGGGCGTCTGCGGCTTTACGGATCCCGATAACAGAAGAACGTATCCCTGGGGCCATGAGGATCAGGAGCTGATCGCCTTCCACAAGGAGATGATCCGGATCCACAAGGGAAACGAGGAGCTTTTGACGGGCTCATTGAAAAAAGAGCATTCCGACTACAACGTGATCTCCTATGCCAGATTCAACCGCAAACAATCCAGTCTGGTGGTGATCAATAACAACAACCACGAGATCACGGCACAGATCGCGGTCTGGGATATGGGCGCTTCCCTCGAGGGCACCATGGAGCGGCTGATCCTCACGGACTGCGACGGCTTTACGACGGAGCCGGCAGAGTATGAGATCCATGCCGGAAAGGTAGAGATCACCTTAAAGGCCACGGCAGGGATATTGCTGAAGTTTAAACCGGATATGGAAGAGCAGATGATCCGGGAAAAATAAAAGCCGAAACGGCAGAATGGGGGAACCGGTATGGGAGCGGGAATTGCAAACGAAGCATTTCATGACATTGAAAAGATTCAGGATCAGACCAGACAGGTCGTGGAGGATCTGTTGAAGGTTGCGGATCTGGAGGAGGGAGATCTTCTGGTAGTGGGATGTTCCTCAAGCGAGATCGCAGGTCATCGGATCGGCAGCTTTTCCGGACAGGATATCGGAAAGGCAGTGGCACTGACGATCCTGGATATCATCAGACCGCGCGGGATCTTTCTTGCGGCCCAGTGCTGTGAGCATCTGAACAGGGCACTGATCGTGGAGAAAAAATACGCGGATACCATGCGTCTTCCCATTGTGAATGTAAAGCCGCAGCTGAAGGCAGGGGGCTCCTTTGCCACGGCGGTTTATGAGCTGATGTCAAAGCCCGTTGCACTTGAAGAAGTGAAGGCACAGGCGGGAATTGATATCGGAAGTACACTGATCGGTATGCATCTGATGCCGGTGGCAGTCCCTGTCAGAGCCAAGATCGACAGGATCGGGGATGCCTTTGTGGTCTGCGCCAGAACCAGGCCCAAGTACATCGGCGGGGAAAGAGCGGTTTATATCAAGGAGAAACAGGAAAGAGCATAATCGAGCATAAAAAAGACAGGAGGGTTACAAGATGAAGAGAATCGGAATGTTGACCAGCGGTGGAGATTGTCAGGCGTTGAATGCGGCTATGCGCGGCGTGGTAAAGAGCATCACCAATGCAGAAAAGGACGTGGAGATCTACGGATTTCTCGAGGGCTATAAGGGGCTGATCTACGGCAACTTTACGATGCTGACGGGAAAGGATTTTTCCGGAATCCTGACAAAGGGCGGAACGATCTTAGGCTCCAGCAGAACCCCGTTTAAGCTGATCCGTGAGCCGGATGAGAACGGCCTGGACAAGGTTGAGGCGATGAAGCAGAATTACTACAAACTGAAGCTGGATTGTCTTGTGATCCTTGGCGGAAACGGTACCCACAAGACCGCCAATCTGCTTCGCGAAGAAGGACTGAACGTGGTGACCCTTCCCAAGACCATCGATAACGATCTCTGGGGAACGGATATGACCTTCGGATTCCAGACGGCAGTGGACATTGCTACGGAAGCCATCGACAGGATCCACACCACCGCGGATTCCCACGGACGTGTGTTCATCGTAGAGGTGATGGGACATAAGGTAGGATGGCTGACCCTGAATGCCGGAATGGCCAGCGGTGCAGACATCATTCTGATCCCCGAGATCCCCTACGACATCGATAAGATCATTGAAAAGATTCATGAAAGGACCGCAAGAGGCAGCAAGTTTACGATCCTTGCGGTGGCAGAGGGCGCCATTTCCAAGAAGGACGCCAAGCTTTCCAAGAAGGAATACAAGGAAAAGATGAAGAATTACAAGTATCCTTCCGTATCCTATGAGATCGCAGACCTTCTGCGGGAAAAAGCAGGCGTGGATGTACGTGTGACCGTACCCGGACATACCCAGAGAGGCGGAAGCCCCTGCCCTTACGACAGAGTGTTTGCATCCAGACTCGGCTCTGAGGCAGGCAAGCTGATCCTTAAGGGCGAGTACGGCTTCATGGTCGGTATCAAGAACCGCGAGATCATCAAGGTTCCTCTGGAAGAGGTAGCAGGCAAGCTGAAATCCGTTTCCGCAGATGCCACCATCGTGAAGGAAGCTAAGATGCTCGGCATTTCGTTTGGGGATTGATCATGTCATATCAGGCATTATACAGAAAATTCAGACCCTCGGAGTTTGATCAGGTAAAGGGACAGGAAGCCATCGTGACCACCCTTCGGAATCAGCTCCGCACCGCAAGAGTGGGACATGCATACCTGTTCTGCGGGACCCGTGGGACGGGAAAGACCACCATAGCCAAGATCATGGCAAAGGCCGTGAACTGCGAGAATCCACAGGACGGCAATCCTTGCGGAGAGTGCAGGATGTGCAAGGCCATAGCGTCCGGTGCATCCATGAACGTGATCGAAATGGATGCCGCCTCCAACAACGGCGTGGATGATATCCGTCAGATCGTGGAGGAGGTTTCCTATTCTCCGGCGGAAGGAAAATACAGGGTGTATATCATCGATGAGGTGCATATGCTCAGCACCGGTGCATTCAACGCGCTGCTCAAGACCCTGGAGGAGCCGCCGAGCTATGTGATCTTTATCCTGGCAACAACAGAAGCCAACAAGATCCCCATCACCATCCTGTCCCGCTGTCAGCGGTATGATTTCAAACGCATCGATATCGATACCATAGCGGCAAGGCTTGGAGAACTGATGGAGCAGGAGGGCGTGCAGGTAGAAGAGAAGGCCCTTCGGTATATCGCAAGAAAAGCGGACGGCTCCATGAGAGACGGGCTGAGCCTTTTGGATCAGTGTATCGCTTTTCATTTCGGAGAGGTTTTGACCTATGATGTGGTGCTTGACGTACTCGGCGTCGTGGACAGTGAGATCTTCGGCAGGCTCTTTTCGGCCTGCGTCAAAGAGGATGTGGCCACGGCACTTTTGACCCTGCACGAGGTTGTGATGCAGGGAAGGGATCTGCAGCAGTTTATCAGCGATTTTATCTGGTATTTAAGAAGTCTTTTGCTGCTGAAGGTTTCGGATGGCATCGAGGATGTGGTTGAGGCCTCCTCAGAACGGCTCGCCGTCATGAAAAAGGAGGCGGAGCAGGTTTCCGATGAGGCGCTGATGCGGTATATCCGGATCGTTTCCGAGCTGCAGGGAAGGCTTCGATATGAAACCTCGAAGCGCGTGATGATCGAGATCGCACTCATCAAGATCTGCCGTCCGCAGACAGAGACCAAAAACGATGCCCTGGTTGCAAGGATCCGGGATCTGGAATACAAGCTGGAAAGCGGACAGTATCAGGTCAGTGCGCCCGCGGGCGCGGGGACGCCCACAGCACCCTCGTCGCAGGATGCCGATTTGCAGGAAAAAAAAACAAAAGCCCTGGTAAAGGCAATCCCTGAAGACATCAGGCTGGTGGTACAGCGCTGGGAGGAGATCAAGGTCCGCGCCCAGGCACCCATGAAGATCTATCTGCAGTCCGTCAGACTGTCTGCAGAGGATGATAAGCTGATCGTTGTCGTGCCGGATGGCGGTGCAAAGGACTACTTTATGGATGAGGATCATCCGGAGGAAAGACAGGCAAGGTGCGAGGAACTAAAGCACATGATCGAGTCGCTGATCCATAAGGATGTGGAGATCACCTTCCGGGCATTGCAAAAGGATCAGCCCTTTGAGCGGTCGGTTTATCCGGATGTGGAAAAGATCATACGGATGGAGATCGAGCAGGGACCGGATGAGGACGGAGACGATCCGCTTGACTGAGAAAAATGCCCGTACAGGGCTTTAAAGGAGGATATTACAAATGGCAAAAAGAGGCGGATTTCCGGCAGGCAGTATGCCGGGAAACATGAGCAATATGTTAAAGCAGGCGCAGAGAATGCAAAGGCAGATGGAGGAACAGCAGAAGCAGCTGGAGGAGCAGGAGTTTTCCGCGACTGCAGGAGGCTCTGCGGTTGAGGTTACGGTGACCGGCAAAAAGATGATCTCCAGGATCAAGCTGGATCCCGATGCCGTAGATCCCGATGATGTGGAAATGCTGGAGGACCTGATCCTGGCAGCGGCCAACGAAGCTCTCGGAAAAGCAGATGAAGCAAGCGAGAAGCTGATGGGCAGCATTTCCGGCGGATTGAATCTGCCGTTCTAAAGGGAGCACCCATGGATCTGTACAGCGGCGTTTTAAGCAAATTGATCGAAGAGTTTGCATCCCTGCCCGGCATCGGCCAGAAAACAGCGCAGCGCCTGGCCTTTCACATGGTCAATCAGCCAAAGGAAAAGGTGGAGCGCTTTGCCTCTGTGATGATGGAGGCCAGAGAAAAGATCTGCTATTGTAAGGAATGCTTTACCTTAACGGATCGGGAGCTGTGTCCCATCTGTGCCGATGAAAAAAGAGACCATTCCACGATCATGGTGGTGGAGACCACCAGAGATCAGGCGGCATATGAAAAAACGGGAAAATACGATGGCGTCTATCATGTTCTGCATGGGGCCATTTCGCCGATGCTCGGCATCGGTCCCAATGATATCCGCTTAAAGGAGCTGATAAAGCGACTGGAAAAGGATGTAAATGAAGTGATCATTGCCACGAATTCCACCCTGGAGGGGGAGACGACGGCAATGTATCTGAGCAAGCTGATCAAGCCTACCGGCATCAAATGCAGCCGGATCGCAAGCGGCGTTCCCGTTGGCGGTGATCTGGAATATATCGATGAAGTAACGCTCCTTCGGGCGCTTGAGGGCAGACAGGAGTTGTAGGCGCTTTGGCAGGATCATAGATTATAAAAATACAGAGGAGAAACAGGATGATCGAAAAAACAAAATTCGGCGTAACCATAGACAAAAAAGAGATCTCTCTTTACACCCTTACCAATCAAAAGGGGATGAAGGCGCAGGTGACGGATTTCGGAGCTATTCTGGTCAGTCTTTATGTACCCAATGCAGACGGACAAATCGATGATGTGGTACTGGGCTATGACAGGGCAAAGGACTATTTTATCAACGGAAGCTGCTTCGGAGCAACCATCGGACCGGTAGCCAACAGAACGGAGGATGCGTGGTTTGAATTGGGCGGCACCATTTATAATCTGCCCATTAACGACGGTGACAACAATCTGCACAGTGATGTGGAGCGAGGCCTTCATAAGACCATGTGGAGCGCTGAAACAGATGAAGCCAAAAATGCAGTGACCTTCCGGGTATCCTCTCCCGACGGCTGGCTGGGCTTTCCCGGCAATAGAACGTTTGCGGTAACTTATTCTCTGGATGAAGAGAACGGCCTGACCATTCAGTACTTTGCAACAACCGATAAGGATACCATGATCAATCCTACCAACCACTCTTACTTTAATCTGAAGGGAGAGGGCTGTGAGAAAACCATCGAGGATGCCTATGTATGGCTGAAGGCATCCCGCTACACGCCCGTGGTAAAGGGCGCGATCCCCACAGGAGAGCTTGCGCCGGTAGCCGGTACTCCGTTTGATTTTACAACAGAGAAGCAGATCAAAAAAGAGATTGACGCTGAGCATGCGCAGCTTGCACTGGTAGGCGGCTATGATCACAACTTTGTGATCGATGACTATGAAAAAGGAAAGCTTCAGAAGGTGGCAACCCTTCGCGATCCCGGGGCCGGGAGAATGATGGAGGTCTATACCGATCTGCCCGGCATTCAGTTTTACTCCGGCAACAATATGGTAGAGGAGCTGGGAAAGAACGACGCCCTTTATCTCTGGCGCGGCGGCGTTTGCTTTGAGACCCAGTATTTCCCCAACAGTGCTAAGGATGAACGATTCGAAAGACCGATCCTCAAAGCAGGGGAGAGTTTTGAAAGTACCACCGTCTATAAGTTTGTATAGGTAGTTATGGAATATCAGGAACAACAGTTTAAGTACAATTTAAAAAAGCTCTACATCACTTTTCTGGTCATCATTCTGATCGCGGCGGTTGCCCTTTTGATCAAGATCCAGATCGACAACCAGGTTTATACCAGGTGCGAGATCCGGGACAGATTGGAAAAGGTGGGGAGCGCGAACAGCGAGTTTGCAGACTATAACGGCAATTTGCTTTGCTACAGCATGGATGGTATTTCCGCGTATGATAAAAACGGAAACCAGCTGTGGAACCAGACCTTTCAGATGCAGAATGTGATGGTGAAGACAGCGGGAGACTATGTGGTCTGCGCGGATTATCAGGGCAAAAACCTGTATCTGATCGGGAAAAAGGGCCTGGTCAAGATGATCGAGACCAATCTGCCGATCCTGAGTATCGACGTATCCTTCCAGGGGATCGCCATTGCGCAGCTTCAGGATGAGGACAAGGTCTATATGGAAATGTACGCATCCGACGGCAGTGTGATCACGACTTATCGTACCACCATGCGTAATTTCGGCTATCCGCTGGCCTACGCGATCAGTGCGGATAATATCAAAGTGGCAGTTTCCTATTTAAAAGCGATCGGCGGACAGATCAGTACCAGCCTCGCCTTTTACAATTTCGGCGGAGTGGGACAGAATGAGACCGATAACCTTGTCAGCGCCTTTGAGTGCGAGGATGAGGTGCTTCCCTTTGTGACCTTTCCAAAGGAGGACATCGCGTTGGCGGTCGGTAACCACAAGATCAGACTCTTTGAAGGAAAGCAAAAGCCGGCCCTGGTAAAGGAGCTGGAGCAAAGCCAGGAGATTCATGCCCTGTATCATAATGAAAACTATTTTGCGATCATTTTGAATTCCTCAAGAGGCGCCGGAAGCTACGATGCCGTTGTCTATGATCTGAAGGGCAACGAAAAGATCACGGCACCCATTGACTTTGATTATAATGATGTGATCGTAGAGGACAATCGTCTCATTGCCTATAACCAGACGGACATGACCATCGTGGGATATAACGGCGTGGTGAAATACAACGGTGAGCTGAGCGGCGGTGTGAGACAGATCATTCCCATGGATGCCTACTCCAAATTCCTGTTTGTATATGAAGATAAACTCGAGAAGATCAGGCTTCGTTAGGGGGATTTTGAAAAAGTTTCATTTTGATTCATTTTTTTGAAAAAAAGTATTGACATTCCCAAATTAAAATGCTACTATCATTAAGCCGCTTGCGAAAACAAGCGGCGTTATAAACGCAGAAAGTGCTGGAAATCAGCACCTGCAAGTACCTTGACAAATGAACAACAACCGATCCCTGAAAGTTCTAAAAAGTAGAAATTCAGAGAAACAAAACCTAGACAGTAATGAAGGTTAGAATGGCTAACGTCGTTCTGATCGGATTAAACTATTTTAACATGAGAGT
>JAILHW010000131.1 GCA_024695605.1 Lachnospiraceae bacterium
TAGGATATGCGTCTAACTCTTCTTCCCCTAAGCATAACTTTTCCGCGATATGTTTTTTCCGTTTCATAAGAAAATTATATACCGGATCCGGAATCGGAATGATTCTGTCTGCATTTTTCGTCTTCCCTGACGATACCAATCGGTGTTCCTTGCTTTCAACCGTCTTATAGACCAATAATACATGAAAATCCTCTTCACCATACGACTGCTTCAAATCCGCATAATCAACACCACATGCCTCTCCATCTCTCAGCCCTGCAATAAGCATAAGATAGACGCCGAAGTACTCACCATCCATATCAACTTTTTCTGTCAGCAATCTGTAAATTGCAATTTCCTGTTTGACAGTTAGGGATTTTTTCAGTTTTAATAATTCTTTAATCTTTTCATCTGCATCAATTATCTCCGGCAATTCAAATATTGTTCCCCATAGAACATTTACCACACCCAGTTTCGTATGTGCCATTGATGTCACCGCATCGATCAATCTCATAAAATGCACTATTCTTTCCGGAGAATATGATTGATCCTCCAGTTTTTGAATAACCTGTCTGTAATCTTCGTAAGTATATTCATCAATGGTTTTTGAATCATGATCATCAATTAACGGAATAATCCTTTTCATATAATCATTCAAATATGGTTTTTGGGTATGTTCTTCACTCCTCCAATAATTCGTCTCGCAAATCTCCCCAAAAAATTCCTTAAGCACTCCTGCAAAAGTATATTTCTCCCCAATAGCAACTACAGTGTCATCAAACATACTTAAATCAATCATTCGTCCTTCTCCTTCACCATAATCTGAATATCCATACCCAATTGACTATATAAATAGATATTCATTTTTCCGGAATTATCCGTTTTACAGGTGATATCATATTTACGTATTAATTGCTTTGAGTACTCATCATCAATGATATCAAACCCCGGAGTTCTTTCTGACAGCATTACAGACCACCGGCACAGTTTTCTGTATATCCCATATTGGATGGCGTCATTTGTAAAATCACAATAATGCTTAGAAAAGGTGTCATCCGCTATATTACCCATTACATAGTTGATTTCCCCTTTCGTCATTTTGCATGTATGATTTGCATGATATTTATAATTTGATAAATACAGATCACTATTGTATTTGTTTAGATCCGTAATCAATTCGTTATCTCCCGGAAGCGTAACTTCTAACTCCTCTATATTGATACTATCAATTGCCTTTCGACAAATTCTGTTTACAGTTTCATATTTAAGTCTTTTGGGCTCTTTTCGATCATAGTCCTCACCGAATATAGGCTTGTTCGCCAATGCCTCTTCTGTCAGTCCATATTTCTTCAGTAATATATTTTTCCATTTTGACAACCTCACAGCCACCTCAGGGGCAATTGGTATTATACGAAACCTCTTCCAATCATTTTGCGTGCCATATATAGTGCTTTTATTGTCTCGTTCAATCAGCCTTGTAACGCTGACTTGCATAAACCTGTAATCATCGTTTATGCATAAATCTGACCAATTCAGTGCCAACATCTCCCTCACGGGCACGGGCGTGAGCAGTCGAAAATAAACAATAAGCATATGAAGCAATCTTATTTCGGTTTTAATATGGGCGCATTCCGTATTCTTCAGCATTGCAATCTGTTCTTCTATGAGCAAATTCTTTTTTGTCAATGCATTACGGACTTCGTATTGCTCATCTTCCATACGGTTATACAGTTCTTTCAGCATATTCGTCATAGGATTAAACATGATCACCTTCTGCTGAACCAGCATCGAAAACAACTTATGGAATTGTTTTATATAATCTGCTTTTTCCAAAGTTGTCTTACCTGTTAGCAGTTTTTCCAAATACAAAGCCGTATCACCTTTAACAAAGTCTATGCACTTCATATTGCCAATGGCACTCTCCCCGCTAAAAGCCTCCCTGAAAATCTCTTCATTGTAACTATCCATATTTGACATCTTTTTACGGTTAATATACCAAAGAGATTTGATGGATAGTTCATATAATCTGTCCGCAAATGCCTTCCGGATATCCTTTGAAACTATATCTGCGACTTCATCTTCCAGCATTACCCGTTCTAAACGCAACCGCAAATCCATATCGCTTTTGAATCTTAATCCTTTTTCCCTGTCTGACAATATCTTCTTTGATTTTCCATGCTCATCAGGATAAGATTTATAACTTGCTATTGCCGCCTTAACGCCATTACGCTCTGTAAATTTGTATTGCAGTTTGATTTCCTTTGAAAAATTGTATTCTAAAGGCTTTTTTCGACAAATAACCTGTCTCTTGTTTGTTGCAGCCTCTATGTCCTTTATTGTCATTTTACCAACGGCAATATATTCAGCAGTCAATTGGTATGACTTCTCATCTATTATCATCCGGCCATCAATAAGCCGCATACTGAATGCAGATACCATTTCATCATTTATGGATCCACTTTTTTTTGAATATATGATTATTCTCTTTTTTGGATTTGCCTCAAAAAGAGCTGTATCCAGTACAAGAAGTTTATCAATTACAAATCCATTTTGATCCAATCCCGCAAGCAATTCTTCCCTTACTTCACAAAAAACCGTAACCGGAATACAGAAAATCGCCGAAACCTTAACATTGTTTAATAGTTCCCGGAAACAATCGCTGTCGTATTGGCTATAAATCGTTCCTATTATTGAATCAAAAGGATTATCTATGCCGTCTTGATAACCAATAAATCGGTTGCATTTAAACTGGTCATTGTACACCTTCGTATAATACATGTCCGGAACGGCATATTTATAATTGAATTCAATCGTATCAGAAATAACAAAAGGACTGGGATTAAAAACTAGAGTATGGTCCGCAGTTAATTGAAGAATCTCTTTAACAAAAAAACCACACTCGAAAGCAGATGTGTTATTTGATTTATAAAGTAGCGTCGCTACAAGATCTGTGGCCGGAACATCTCTTATTCGCCAGACATAATCCTCATATAACGTTTCATCGATAGACTTTCCTCCAATAACCGGAATGCCACTTGCATTCTTTTTAGCATACCAAACTTTGCGGAAAACGTTTCCTCCTGACAAATCAGGATATCCTTGCAACTCACAATACATATGAAAAAGTCTTTCACGGGCTATTCTCAATGCATCAAAATAATCAATTGCATCTTTTACTTTGCCGGTAAATACTATTTTTCTTTTTTTTAAATCGAATTCCTTTCCAGGAAAATCTTTCCAAATACCTTCCATATTATCACCCAAAAAACGTTCATCCATCGATGCTTAGAATTTCTTTTTTATTCATTATTCCATTTATTTCTTTTTTTGTCTAGTAATTTTTTTATTTATTAATGGAAAAAGCGAGGTCAAAGCGGGGTCAAAAACGCAAAAAAATCCCCGCAAGTCCAGTAAATACGGGCTTTACGGGGTTATGTCTTTTATTCAAACTCGATTGTCCCGGGAGGCTTCGATGTCAGATCGTAGAATACCCGGTTTACGCCCTTTACCTCGTTGACGATACGGCGCATTGCGGTCTGAAGGACAGAAAAGGGGATGTCTGCGCATTCAGCGGTCATGAAGTCGCTCGTGATCACGGCGCGCAGTGCCACAGCGTAGTCGTAGGTGCGGAAATCTCCCATCACGCCTACAGAACGCATATTGGTAAGGGCAGCAAAATATTGCGAAGGCATCCAGGGGGGATCGATGCGGGGTGCATCCTTCGTTGCGATACCGGCGTTTTTGTAAACCTGGCCGGCTGCATTTTCTCTTCTCCACTGCTCGGCCGCCTTTGCGATCTCCTCTCGATAGATCGCATCCGCATCCTGAACGATGCGTACCTTATCTTCGGTCACTTCTCCTATGATCCGAACGCCCAGTCCAGGTCCGGGGAAGGGCTGACGATACACCAGATGATCCGGAATGCCAAGCTCCAGGCCGGCCTTTCTGACCTCATCCTTAAACAGCATTCTGAGCGGCTCTATGATCTCCTTAAAATCAACTACATCCGGAAGGCCGCCCACATTGTGATGACTCTTGATCACCGCGGAATTCCCGAGGCCGCTTTCGATCACATCGGGATAGATGGTTCCCTGTACCAGGAAATCCACAGCTCCTACTTTCTTGGCTTCCTCTTCAAAGATCCGGATGAATTCCTCTCCGATGATATGCCTCTTTTTCTCAGGATCGTTAACACCTGCTAACTTTTTATAGTATCTTTCCTGTGCATTGACACGGATAAAGTTCAGATCATAATTACCCTTCGGACCAAAGATGGCTTCCACCTCATCCCCTTCATTTTTTCGCAACAGTCCGTGATCGACAAACACACAGGTCAGCTGCTTGCCCACTGCCTTGGAAAGAAGCACTGCAGCTACAGAGGAATCCACGCCACCGGACAGCGCGCAAAGCACCTTGCCGCTTCCGATCTTTTCGCGCAGCTGCCGGATGCTGTTCTCTACAAAGGAATCCATCTGCCAGTCGCCTTTGCAGCCGCATACATCCATCACAAAGTGGCGCAACATCTTCATCCCCTCCCGGGTATGCATAACCTCCGGGTGGAACTGCGTCGCATAGATCTTCTTTTCGGCATTTTCCATTGCAGCTACAGGGCATACCGGTGTGTGACCCGTAATGCGATATCCCTTGGGCGGCTCGGAAATATAGTCTGTATGGCTCATCCATACAACGGTATTTTCTTCCACATCGGAAAACAGCACGCTGCTTTGATCGATCTTGACCTCTGTATGGCCGTATTCACTGACCGGTGCCGTCTCCACCTTTCCGCCTGCCATGTATGCTACAAGCTGCGACCCGTAGCAGATGCCCAGGATCGGGATCCCCAGCTCCAGGATCTTCGGATCGTAATGCGGAGAGGCTTCATCATACACGCTGTTCGGACCGCCGGTAAAAATGATCCCGCTCGGCTGCATCGCCCTAAGCTGTTCAATCGGTGTTGTGTAGGGCTTTACCTCACAATAGACATTGCACTCTCTGATCCTTCTTGCGATCAACTGGTTATACTGACCGCCGAAATCCAAAACGATAACTGTTTCCTGTTCCATATGTTCCCCTTTCTTATTCAAAAGACTTCCCCGTCCGTGCTATTTACGCATTCCGGCAGGAAAAGCGTTTCCTGTTCCACGTAAAAAAAGATAGTCGAACACCTTTGTTCAACCTATCTTTTTTTGTCTCTGTTATCAGGTTTTCTTCTTCCGTTTCTTTTTCCCCTCTTCTTCCTGCAAAAACGCACGGCGCAGCACAAATTCAATCTCCCCGCGCTGATACAGGGCGCTTCTTTCCTCAAAGGGAAGGGTATCTGCCATCTTATAACGGATCGCAAGCCTCTTTCTCTCCTGCTCTTTTTCCTCGGCAGGATCCACTGTCTGTAAGGCTTCCTCCTCTTCGTCCTGTTTTTCCACCAGTCCCAGCTCCTCGGCCAGGCCGATCAGCTCGCTGTATGAAAAGAGGAGCTTTTTTGCCTCCTCTTCACTGATCAGCTCCCTGAGCTCAACGCTGTGGTTCTCCACCGGGATATATCCGGTCTTGTCCTTTTGATATACAGGTCTGAGCACATAGTAAAGGACTTCCTTTTTCTGTGCGGTAACAAGCTTCGTGATATCCTCCACAAAGCAGACACCCATATTCTCGCTGTACAGATACGTCTTTTTCTCGAACATCTTTCTCTCTTCGGTCCTGCTGTTTGAACTTCTTTGTATCAGTTCAGCACCCTTCGGATCGTAATGATCGTACGATACGTGGCGGGGCTGTAGGTGATACCCGTACGCTCCGTGCTGGCATGAACGATCATGCCGCCGCCCATATATAATGCCACATGTCCAGCGTAGCAGATGATATCGCCCGGTCTGGCATCCTCATAGCTGACTGCCGTTCCCACGCTTCTCTGGCTGGTTGAATCCCTGGGAAGGGATACGCCAAAGTGTGAATAAACGGACTGGGTAAAACCGGAGCAGTCTGTTCCGTTGGTCAGGCTCGTGCCGCCATAGACATAGGGATTACCCACAAACTGGCAGGCATAGTCGATCACACTCTGTCCTCTGGAGGATCCGGAGGATTCGATCACCTTGGACCCTGCACCTGCACTCAGGCTTTCGTTGGTGGTTTCATAATCCGTGGAATCGATCTGTACCACCTTTTCCGTAGAATCAGCGGTCACGCCTCCCACAAGCTGGGTGGACTCCTCAGACTTTTTAGCAGCTGCCGCTGCCTTCTTTGCAGCTTCCTCCTGCTGTTTCTTGATCTTGGCTTCCTGCTCTTTTCTCTTTGCTTCCTCCAAGGCCTTGATCTGCGCGGTCTGCTGCTCCAGTTTTTTCTGCATACTGCTGGCCTGCGCTCTTGCCTTGGCAAGCTGCTGGTCAAAATCCTCCACGGTCTGCTTCTTTTCCGTGATCAAGGTCTCTAGTCTGGACTGTTCCTGACCAAGCTCATACCGGGAGGCTTCCAGACCCGCTTCCTCTTCTTCGAGAAGGGTCTTGAGCTCAATGACCTGCTGTTTGACTCCGATGTATTCCTCCAGCAGTTCATGATCGTAGCTGTAAAGCTTCTCCACATAATCCGCCTTATTGACCAGATCCGAATAACCACTGGACTCGATCAGGGCCTGCATATAAGCCTTATCGCCTTTTTCATAGAGAAACTGCACTCTCTTTTTCATGCTCTGGTACTGGCTCGCCTCATTCTGCTCTGCGATCACCAGCTTCTCGGAAGCATCCTCGATCTCGCGCTCCTTCAGCTCGATCTCGGTCTGGCACACACCGATACTGGTCAGAATATCCACCAGCTCGGTATTCATGGTTTCAATCTCGTTGGAAACCTCGGCCCTTCCGGCCTCCAGTCCGTGGATCTGCTGTGAGATCGCATTCAGGCTTCCCTGCGTCTGGTCGCGTTCCTTCTTGACACTGTCAACGCTGGGAACCGCCCATGCATCGGCCGTACCAACCACACATAATGCAATTGCCAAAATCAGTGCTGCTGCTCTTTTTTGCATCAATCCGTCAGTCTCCTTTTATTCCGAAACTTCTTCTGCCTCTGTCAAAACGGAAACCGGAGCTTTTTCCTTTACCGTTACCTTTTCAAGCAGATAGTCATCTACCTTCTGTCCAAGCAGGTAATCGTAGTAGGGTCCGATCCCGCCGGTCTGCTCAAACATGACATCTGCATTCTCATAGCCCAGGTTGGTCGCTTCGGTCTTTGCCTCTTCCTGAACCTGCTCATCACTAAGCTCGATGCCTGCCTTTTTGGCAATGGCAGCCGCTGCCAGTTTTTCCTTGGAGGTGGTCACTGCAGACTCTCTGCACTTGGTCTCATACTCCTCCGGGGTCATTCCCATATACTGGGAAATGAAATCCTCCTCGGTTACCTGGTACTGCTCTGCATACTTGCTCATCACGCTCTTTAACCGGTCTACCTCGCTGTCAACCAGCACTGTGGGCGGCTCCTTTACGGTGCAGGTCTTATAAACTGCTTCCCATACCGCTGCCTTCTTTTCGGATGTGTTGCGCTCCTCGCACTGCTGATCCAGAAATTCCTTTACGCTGGCCTTGAACTCATCCACAGTATTGGCATTCAGGCCCATATTGGCTACTGCTTCATCTGTCAGCTCAAGCGGTTTTTCCTCATCAATGGAATTGATCTTGACTTCAAATACGACGGCCGCGCCTGCCAGCTCCTCGCTGTGATACTCCTCGGGGAAGGTCAGGTTCAGAGAAACCTCTTCTCCCACCTTGTGGCCGATCAGACCGGATTCAAAGCCGTCGATAAACTGTCCGGAGCCGATCAAAAGATGCTGTCCCTGGGCGGTACCGCCATCAAACGCTACGCCATCCTTTAAGCCCTTGTAATCAATATTGACCAGATCTCCGTCCTCTACGGTATCCTTGTCCAGCACCTGATAATCGCTGGCGCCGGAGGTCTGGAGGTAATAATCAAATTCATCCTGTGTTTCCTTGTCGATATCCTCCTGGGAAACGCTGTAGGTGGGAACCTCGATCTCCATTCCCTCAAATTCGCCGATGGTCACATACTCATCCGGGTTCATACCCTTGGTGGAAACGGCTTCCTCCATGGTCTTGGCAGAAGATGTGCTCCCCTCTTCCTTGGGGCTTTCCTGTTCCTTGTTGTCACCGCATGCCGTGAAAGCCAGCACACATACGGATGCCAGCAATGCTGCTAATACTCGTTTTTTCATACTCCTCTTACTCCTGTTTTCTACTGTATTACTTGACGGGATCCACCGCAGCCTTCTGTTTTGCCACGGCCCACGCCCTCTGGAAGATGTTCTTTTTCTTCTCAGGTTCCTTGGATTGCTTTACATTGTGAAGCCCCTTGACATCTACAATGTAAATACCGCTGACAGATGCCTTGACCTCTTTCTTCAGGGGCACCTTGTCAAAAATCTTTTCATCGCATACCAGAGACATGATCTGGGGTCCGATCTTGGCCTTTACGATGGGAAGCTTGGTCCCTCTCATCAGCTTCGGCGTCTGGTCAATGACCATCTGCGGAAGCCCGGCATCCTTGATCTTCATCCGTTTCTTATCAATGATCAGCATCGATACGGTCTGTTTCGCTGCCTGGATCTGCTCCTGCTGCTCAGCCTGTTTTTTCTGTGCCTTCTTTCCGAGAAAATACAACACAACGATGGCGGCGATCAGTACCACCAGTATAACGATCATAACTATGATTCCGGTTTTCATACCTGTTCCCCTTTTTTACTGGATTTTCGTGAAAAATTGGTTACCATAACACCATATTCCAAAACATCTTAACATCTTTTATGGCCCTATGCAAGAATTCACGGGCGATTTCACGAAGAATTCACAGCATCGTCGATTTTCATAGCCTCGCTGACCCTCTCACAATCACGTATGCGCTTCGCACATGCTATACCGGCAAGCAAGGTTGATCATCTGTTTTCTTCGGAAGCTGTGAATCATAACAAAGAAAACCGGCTGCAATTTGCAGCCGGCTGATTTTCTTACTCTGCCACGTAAGGCATCAGTGCCAAATGACGTGCACGCTTGATGGCAACGGTAAGCTCTCTCTGATGCTTAGCGCAGTTGCCGGTGATACGACGGGGAAGGATCTTTCCACGCTCAGATACGTATCTTTTCAGCTTATTCACGTCCTTGTAGTCGATCTCATTATCTTTTCCGCAGAAAACACAAACTTTTTTACGTCTGCGGATGGGTCCTCTTCTCTTCATGGGAGAATCGGATTTGTCATTCTTCGTAAAAGCCATTTTCTTACCTCCATTCATTGATCCTTCTAATCAAGGCATTATTTGTCAACGAAAGGCAGATCATCTACGGTATCGGGAATGTTCAAAAACTCATCTTCTGCTCCGCCACCGGAAGTTCCCGCTACGCCCGATGCTGCCTGTCCGCCGCCTGAATAACCGGAGAAGTTGCCTCCCTCCGAAGCTGCGTTCTTGCTCTCGCAGAATTCATGATTTTCAATTACGATATCCGTTGTATAAACCTTCTGGCCGTCCTTGTTGGTATAGCTCCCGGTCTGAATCCGTCCTTCAACGGCGATCTTGATTCCCTTGTGAAGATATTTCTCAGCAAATTCGCCCTGTCTTCCGAAGGCTACACAGCTGATAAAGTCCGCTGTGGGTTCGCCGCTGTTGTTGGCTGCGGCTCTGCTGACTCTTCTGTCTACCGCAATGGTGTATCTTGCCACGCACATTGCGTTGTCACCCTGTGTATAACGTATATCAGGGTCTCTGGTCAAACGCCCCATTAGAATTACTTTATTCATATACTGTCCTTTCTTATGCCTCGTCTGCCCGAACGATCAAGAAACGTACTACATTTTCCATAATTCTGATGCGGTTCTCGATCTCTGCCGGAGCAGTCGGAGCTGCATCGAATTGGATGAAGTAGTAAAATGCCTCTTTCATGTGATCGACTTCGTAAGCAAGTCTGTACTTGCCCCATTCTTTCACATCTGTGATCTGGCCGCCGAATCTCTCGATGTAAGCTTTTGCCTTGTCCAGCAAAGCAGCTCTCTCATCGTCCTCGATCTTGACGCTCAGAGCAATGGCTAATTCGTACTTGTTCATCTAGTTACCTCCTTTTGGTCTCTGGCCTTCTACTCTCATAGAAAGCAAGGAATTTGATTTCACGGGAAATTAAGTATAACACAGCCTCGCATCGGGATGCAAGTTATTTTTCCACAAATTCTGTCATAACGCCTTTTTCAAACCGAAATGATCTGACAAGATCTTCGTTTGTCATGTCCTGATAGGATCCGTAGAACATTCTTTGTGTATCTGTATATGCCTTCACTTCTTCTATCATATCCTCCCCTGTCAGGAACAATTGAATATAACCGCTTGCACAATCTATGGTTTCTGCAATTTTTCTCATACAATCATTCATAAGGCCCGTTTCGGCCCTTTGCTTGTCCATATACAGATAAACCATAAATTCTTTCTTTTTATTATCTTCTGTAAATTCTTCCACCGAGGCATCCGGATCCTGCAGCGTTGATTCCATATCCAATGCCGATACAAAAATAAAATGACTGCATTCTATGTCGCTAACCGCCTCTTCCATCTTCTCAGCCGCCTTCGCTGCTACTCTTTTTGCAACGTAAAAGTCACGCATTCCATCCCCATCGATATCTACGATCGCCCCAAATCTGAGCTTTGGATACGCTTCGGCATACGCTTCCACATTAAACGTTTTGTACCTCGCATTATCACCCAGATACTCCGTTACAACAAAAGTCTCCCCATATTTTTCCTGCAGAAGGTCTGCTGCCTTTTCCATCCTGGCGGCAGTGTCCACCTTCGAATGACTGCAGCCGGCAAGCATCAGGGCCAGCATGACGATCAGTATGCCTAAAAATGCGTATCTGTTTTTCATTGTAATGATATCCTCGCTTTTTTCACAACACAGCATTACGCCAACATTATACTAAAGCGGGACACAAATGCAAGCCGGAAGTAAAAACAAACCGCCGGCAGATGCCGGCGGTTTTGCGGATGTTACATTTCTCTTACTTGATGTTCACACTCTTTGGCAGGCCGCACTTGTAGAAGAATGCTCTGTAGCTCTTCTTTTTGGACTTTGGTACTTTGATGGTGGCCTTGGGATTGATGCCCTTAAAGGCCTTCTTGCCCACGGTCTTTTTGGTCAGCTTGGTGGACTTGATGGTGATCTTCTTCATCTTCTTGTCCCCGGAGACGATCTGGTTTCCGATCTTTTTCACACTCTTCGGGATCGTCAGATTTGTCAGGGCTTTGCAGTTTGCAAAAGCCTTCGCCTTGATCTCGACTACCTTGTTTCCGATCTTAATCTTCTTAAGATTGATGCACCCGGCAAATGCATTCTGACCGATCACTGTAATATTTTTACCGATCACAACACTCTTGACTTTGTTACTGCCTTTGCACGCATTATCATCAATCTTCGTTACAGGGATTGACTTCCCGCCAATCTCAATACTGTCAGGAATCACAACTGTCTTGGAATTCCCGGGATTAATACGAATGATCTTGATTGTTTCGTCGGTATCTATGCTGATACCATACTGAATCCCTTTAACCGTAACCTCAGAAACACTCTTCGAGAGCATTTCAATCACTTCATCCCTGACCTGCTTCTCAAAACCTATATTTTTGAATACCGCACTTAGGCGCCTTACTCCCGCCTGGGTTATAGTCGCTTCTTTCACGGTTTCGGCGATAACTACCGCGGTCTCCGTCTCAACGTGTGAGGCATCTGCCTTACAGATTCTCTTTGCGGTTACTGTCTTGTTGTCAGCAGACCAAGTGTAAGTCGGAGCATTCCAATCATGTCCAAGTGCGTCTTTCGTTTGATGAACAGTTGTCATCACAGTATTGCAAATGGTACATCTTGTTACAACATCATAGGATCCTTTCTGTGTACAGGTCGGCTTTACCTCATTCTCAATGGTTTCTTTACCGGCTATATGCGTATGAACCGGAATCTCCCCTGTCAGTGTTTTATCCGTATCAAACTTCTTTCCGTTGTACGCTGTTACTCCCGCCTTGACGGTGACTGCATAGGTCACGCCTTCAGCAAAGACCTCTCCGCTTACAGGTTCGAGTTTTATCCTTCGCGCATATTCCTTTGTTTCATCCAGCGGATCATGATCCAGATCGAGCGTAACAATCTTGCATGGTATCACCGTATTTCCCTGTTTGACTACGATTTTTTCATTTGTGAGATCTTCTGCCTTTATGTACAGTGAAAACTCTGCTTCCATATATTCTTTGTTTACGGTGATGGTCTTCAGATCCGGTGACGCCGTTGAAACAAGCGGTATATTGATGCCAAGCTGTACCGGCATAACCGGCAGCCATCCTTTGGTAGAGCCGTCATCGAGGTTTGCAGCAGCGTTATCCGCACTGGTATTATCTTGCAGGTTTGAGCCCTCCGGAGCGGTCACTCTCACCTGCCACTCACCCTCCGGTACGAACCACTGGTACCAGCCTGCACCTGTTGTGATCTGAGGATTGATCTGCCCGTACGCAGATGCATCCCACTGAGTCTCT
The DNA here is from genome assembly GCA_024695605.1 of Lachnospiraceae bacterium. Lineage (GTDB taxonomy): Bacteria > Bacillota > Clostridia > Lachnospirales > Lachnospiraceae > RGIG7926. The sequence goes on from JAILHW010000131.1 coordinate 12,527, forward strand.
TCTCCTTCAACATCGCGCTCATACAGCGTGGCTGTCGCACCCTCAACGGGATTGGAGAGAACCGCCTCATAAATGATACCCTCGGGATCATGTGCAGCACGAGCATAGCCCCCTGCGCTTTGACCTGTCACGGAGCGGCTTGTTCCGCCGGGGATCCTTGTATTTGTTGCTTTTGCCAGAGCCTCAAGCTTGATATACAACTCGATGGCACGTTTTTCGGCATCACTTAATTTGCCGGAGCTGTATGCATCCAGAAGTGCGCCGCAGGCTTCCTTGAGATCTGTGGGAATCGTTACACCTGTTTTATTCTCAATGGCTTCTTTTGCAGCATCCCGTGCTTTTTCCTTTGCTTCTTCCTTCAGCTTTGCCTTAAGGCCTTTTTCCAGCGTATCTCCGACTTTTTCCTTCACATCATTGATCGCTTCGCTGACAGTATTGATGTTCTCAGTGATCTGCTTCATCGCCTGCCCAAAATCAGAACATTCGGTGTCCCTGCAGATATTTCTGATATCGTCCTTGCAGCTTTTTGCCAGTTTCTTTTGATCATCGTTCAGTTTATTGCTATTTAACAGGCCGTCAACAGCCGTCTCGATCCCCATCTGTGCCTTGGTCTGCTGTCTGTGGGCAGTCTGCAGGGCACCCACATTCATATTGGCACGTATGCCGGCCAAACTATTAGAATACGTTGTCCCGGAGCCGACTACATTATTATGGATCGCATTAGCCATCTTCGAGCAGTTTTGCAGCTTGTTGATCCCCGCTTTGCTCATGGTCGGCCAGCCATCATCGCCGCCTCTCTGGCTATCGAGGCTCTCATCCCCCTGACCGTTTTGTGCATCCAGAGAATCTGTATCTTCGTCAGTAAGAGATCCGCAGTCAAGTCCCTGCATACAGGAATATCCTAAAGGATCCTCGTCTGTCGGCAGCACTGCGCTGTACCACTTTATGATCAGATGGTTATTATCATCCATCTCAGCCGTCTGCAAAGCGCGGATTTTTCTGCCATTTTCATCTGTTGCCTCTGTGTAGTCTCCCTCTGCCCAGACGCTCTCGTCGATATCGGCATAAACACCTTCACGGATACCGAAATGGTCTTTGAGGGCCTTTAAGGATTCCTCCGAGCAGTCAAAGGTCGAATAATCGAAATCCTCTCCTTCCAAAAAGCTGTCAAACTCCGCAGCCCCGTCCAGATAGATGTCAAGCACCTCCATCTTATCCTGCATGAGCTGTTCGTAATTCTCATCATAGGCATTCATATATTGATCATAGATATAGTTATAATACTCACGGATCGTCTGCTCCATCCCGGTTTCGGGATTATAAACCTTAAAGTTTTCTCCGTACTTTGCGATAAGCTCTTCAATATCCGCATCGAGCATGGATGCATCGATCGTATCAGGCAGCTTTGACCTTATCCCGATGCTCCAGTTGCTGAAAAGGAGCTTTTCTCCGGAAATCCTTCCGACAAAATTATTGGAATCACCGTCTCTTGTCAGGATCGCAACATGATCCTCCCCATCCTGTGCGGTAAGGGTAAGATACACTTCGCTTACATTTTCACCATCTTCCGTTTCCACAGCAAATTCGTAAGTGAACAGATTACTCTTTTCAAGTGACAACGACCAGTAGTTGTTACTGATCCATATCCTATTTTTCCATCTTTCAAGGATGGTGTCCTCATGACCTGTCATGGGATCATTTGGATTATCACTGATGGTTTTTACCCTGACAGTTTTCAAAACAGCCGGCGTAAAGGATTCCCCGGTCACGACAGTCATGGTTGAAACCGCAGAGCGAGTCTCTTCATCTCCCTTTTTACATACAGCATATAACTCATGTTCTCCCGTAATTGTCCAGCTCGGATCCTTTTCTCTGAAAGCACTTATATCAGCTAAGCCAACTTTACTGTCAGTAATATCAAAGTTAAAGCCACACATTCCGGATGCACCCGTCGTTTCGCCACGGACTATCTCCACATCATCCATATATAAAGAGGTCTTAGCATCGGGGGTGGTATATACCCAGGCATAATTCGTACCATTATTGGATGTACGCAGATAATCGGATGCAAAATTCAGTGCTGCTCCCGCTACGTTAACGGAAAGCGTCATGTTGCCGAAGGACTGTTTACTTCCTCTAACCTCATTTTGATCACGGTCAAGACGCATGCCTGACGCTGAGATGGAATACTCCCCTGCCGCAGACTGCTTTGCATAGAAATAGATATCTCCCGCACTTTCTGTTGTGTAAAGGTTAAATCCATTTGTGATCAGATGAAGATTATCAGTAAACGTTACCATGACGGTACTGTCTTTCAGCCGGCCATCACGATAAAGGCTGAAATACTTATCCTTTACAGCGGTATTGGCGGTAAGTACGCTGCTGTCATAGCGTATCACCGGCCTTACTTCATTTAGCGACCGATAATTCCCGTCTCTGCCGGCTGCTACCTTGATCACATACTGCGAGCCGGCATTTGCCGCTGCAATGGCAGGATCCACTTCATAGGAAAGTTTTATCAGTGCCCACTCATCCCCGTTTGCTTTTACGATCTCATCAGAGAACTTTGAGTTTTCGGTAAATGTCTTGTGCGCCTTCAGTTGGGGAGGCGTGCCAAATTCTACCTGCGTGCACAAACCGTTTTGCACGGTGACATTTTTTGAAAGATATTCGTCTTCGGACAAGATCTCTCTCAGGAATGCAAGATCGGAGGGTGCACTCAGCCAGTCATTGCTTGCAAAGTTTACAACCGTATATTCGCCCGCCTTAAGGCCTGACGTTATATGGGAATAACCACCTTTCGTATCAACAAGCTCACCCTGATCGCTGTATATCGCTATATTTGACCAGGATTTTGACCGAGCATAGATGTTACCGTACTCCTTGTAGGAAAGAT
>JAILHW010000193.1 GCA_024695605.1 Lachnospiraceae bacterium
GGATCCCGTCGGAGGTAAAGAGGCAAAGCTTCAGGATTGCCGAAGGATCGACATCGGATGCGAACATGGACACATCCGCACGTGCATAAACCTCTGACAAAAGAGCGGTGTAGCCATCCATATTTTCCGCCAGCTTATCGATGAGCTCCTGATCGTTTTCCCGAAAGGCCCGCTGAATGAACAGTGTCATGTAAGGGTAGTAGCGGATGATTTCGCGCTTGGCCTTTTCCATATGGCGCTGCAGCTCGAAAAAGTCCATCCCGTTTTTGGGGATGCTACGATCATACTCCATCCTGACATAGCGCGTAGAGTACTCATATACATACAGATAAAGCCCTTCCTTGCTTCCGAAATAGTGAAAGAGCAGGCCCTTTGAAATGCCGGCCTCCCTGACGATATCATCGGTGCTGGCTTTTTTATATCCGTTTTCCGCAAACAGCTTGCAGGCTGCATTGATGAAACGGTCCTGTTTTTCTCTGGTCAGATCAAAAAATCTTTCGTTCATGAAATCCACCTCTTTTTCCATTCTAGCATTTCAACTTTGATGGTGCAATTTTTTTGACGGATTTTTTGCGACGGGAATAAAATACAGGTGGAAAACAGGGTGGGGCTGTGATAAAATGAGTTCGGTTTTGAATCACGAGCGTGAGACATCAAAAAGGAGGAAATTATGAAAGAGAAAGAAGGAATTGTTGACGCCAGACAGCTTGGAATCCCGAAGATGCTGCTTCTGGGAATCCAGCACATGTTTGCCATGTTCGGTGCGACCATTTTGGTGCCGATCCTGGTAAACACGTATTTTGAGGGGGAAGGCCTGAGCGTACAGGTGACACTGATCTGTGCAGGACTGGGAACCTTGTTTTTCCATCTTTGTTCCAAGTTTAAGGTACCTGCATTTTTGGGTTCATCCTTCGCCTTTCTCGGCGGCTTTGCAACGGTTGCAAATCTTGACACCGGGATTTTCGCCGGAATGTCCATGGGAGAAAAGCTCCCCTATGCCTGCGGCGGTATCGTAGTGGCCGGTCTTTTGTATCTGGTGCTTGCACTGATCATTAAGCTGGTCGGGATCAAAAAGGTAATGCGTTTTCTGCCCCCTGCAGTGACCGGTCCCATCATCATCTGTATCGGTCTTTCGCTGGCACCTTCCGCAGTCAGCAACGCATCTACCAACTGGCTTCTGGCCGTGATCGCACTTGCCGTGATCATCATTTTCAATATCTGGGGCAAGGGCATGTTCAAGATCATCCCCATTCTGATGGGTGTTGTGATCTCTTATGTGGCAGCGCTGATCATGCACTTTGCGGGCATGACCAATCCGGACGGATCGGCGATCCTGGATTTTACATCCGTGGCATCCTCTTCGGTGGTAGGGCTTCCGCCCTTCATCCTTTGCAAGTTTGACCTGACCGCGATCCTGGTCATGGCACCCATCGCCATTGCTACCATGATGGAGCACATCGGTGATATTTCCGCCATCTCCGCAACGGTAGGACAGAACTTTATTCAGGACCCGGGACTTCACAGAACGTTGATCGGTGACGGTCTTGCAACCTCTCTTTCCGCAGCCTTCGGCGGACCTGCCAATACGACCTACGGAGAGAACACCGGTGTGCTGGAGTTGTCCAAGGTATATGATCCCAGAGTGATCCGGATTGCTGCCGTTTTTGCGGTGATCCTGTCCTTCTTCCCGAAGGTTGCAGGTCTCATCGGATCCCTTCCCTCTGCCATCATCGGCGGTGTCAGCTTTATGCTGTACGGAATGATCTCCGCGATCGGTGTCAGAAATGTGGTTGAGAACAAGGTGGATTTCACCAAGTCCAGAAATCTGATCATCGCTGCAGTGATCCTTGTCAGCGGGCTGGGCTTCTCCAACGGACTGACCTTTACCATCGGCTCCGCATCCATCACCTTAACGGCACTTTCCATCGCAGCGATCCTCGGGATCGTCTTAAATGCGATCCTGCCGGGCAATGATTATGAGTTCGGAAAGGATCTGCAGGGAGATAGGAACCGCGGACTGGATATGAATCCCCTGGAGTCCAGGGAAAAGAAGAGCGAGGAGAAATAAACCGCATGGAATACTGGGATATTTACGATCGCAACAAACAAAAAACAGGCCGCACTATGCAAAAGAACGACTGGCATATGAAGGACGGTGATTTTCACCTGACGGTGCTGGGCGTTTTGCAAAGGAAGAGCGACGGCAGATACCTGATCACGCAGCGTGTGCTGACAAAGGCCTGGGCCGCAGGCTGGTGGGAGGTTTCCGGCGGCGGTGTGATGGCCGGGGAATCCTCCGAGGAGGCGGTCAGACGCGAGGTGCGCGAGGAAACCGGAATTGATGTGACCGGATGGGAGGGCGGATATGTCTTTTCCTACAAGCGGGAAAATCCCGATGAGGGAGACAACTATTTCGTCGATATCTATCGGTTTGTCGGAGAGTTTGATGAGTCCGATATCACGATCCAGACGGAGGAAGCACAGGGCTTTCGGCTTGCCACTTTGGACGAGATCAAAAAGCTCGCGGAGCAGGGGATCTTTTTGCACTTTGACAGCATAAAGCAGATTTTTGAATAATTTTCAGTTTTTTTTGTGAAAAGTCCGCATTATCGGACTGTTCATGGGTAAAATAAGAATAACGGTAACCAAGGGATAACTATCCGGATCATAGCAGGCTTTTGCAGCATCGATTTGGATAGTTATTTTTCCATAGCAAAGGAGTCGATATGAGCCTTCAGATCATCGCCGGAGCCTCCGGCAGCGGAAAGAGCACATATGCATATGAGAGGATCATCAAACTGTCCATGGAGTATCCTGAGAAGCAGTTTTTCATCATTGTGCCGGACCAGTTTTCCATGAGCACCACCAGGGAGATCCTGCGCCTGCATCCCCGGGGAGCCATCACGAATATTGATGTACTCAGTTTTTCCAGGCTGACTCACAGGATCGCAGATGAGGTGGGACAGAAAAAGCGCGACGTTCTGGATGATACGGGCAAGAACCTGATCCTGCGCCGGGTGTCCCTGTCTTTGGAGGATCAGCTGGGCTTTCTGAAAGGACGGATGAGACGCACGGGATATGTTCATGAGGTAAAATCCCAGATTTCGGAATTTTACCAGTATGATATTTCTCTTTTGCAGCTGGATGAGATGATCCAAAAGTGCAGCGGCAGAGGTTATCTGCCCGCAAAGCTTAAGGATCTGAAGCTGATCTATGAAGCATTCGGAGCTTATATCCGGGAAAAATACATTACCACCGAGGAAGCGCTTCTGCAGCTTCGTGATGCCATCCCGAAGTCGCGTCTGATGGCGGGCAGCTATGTTCTGTTTGATAATTTTACGGGCTTTACTCCCATCCAGAATCTGGCGGTCAAGGAGATGCTTAAGGTTTGTGAGGAGGTTTCCGTGATCCTTTGCGCAGACGGAGAACTGGAGTCGGGGACGGATCGGCTTTTTTCACTTGCCCAAAAGACCTATGATAAGCTGATCGCTCTGGCGGGTGAGGTAAAGACCGAGGTGCTTCCAACCTGTTATCTGACGGATCAGAGGCATTTCCGATATGCAGGCAACCCGCCCATGGCGTTTTTGGAAAAAGAGCTCCTTCGGTTCGGCAATCACACCTACCGGGGGGGCCAGGATGCCATCCGGATCTTTGAAGCGGTGAATCTAAGAGAAGAGGTACAAAACTGCTGCGGTCGGATCTGCGAGCTGATCCGCCGGGGATATCAGTATCGGGATATCGCCATTGTAACGGGAGATACGGAGGGCTATGGTGAAATCTTAAGGGAGGAGCTGACGAAATACCGGATCCCCTTTTATATGGACACATCCAGGAGCGTTCTGCAGAATCCTCTCAGTGTTTTTTTAAGGTTTGCACTTCGGACAGAGTGTGAGAACTATTCTTATGAAAGCGTGATGGGACTTCTGTCAAGCTATATGACGGATCTGACCCCGGATGAGATCAATCGCTTTGACCGTTATCTGACCGAAAAGGGCATTCGCGGAAAGCATCAGTTCTCAAAGCCCTTCGAAAGAGGTGAGGAGGCCCCCGAGATAGAGCCGCTTCGACAGACGCTCTGCGAGATCCTTGAGCCCCTGCAAAAGAGCTGTAAGAGTGCAAGCGACTGGGCCCTTGCTTTATATGAGATCTGCCTTAAGCAGCGGATGGAGGAAAAATGCCTTGCCATGGCAGAAAAGTTTTCTGAGCAGGGGGAGCCTTCCCTTGCAAAAGAATATGAGAAGATCTTTTTACAGACTATGAAGGTACTGGAGCAGATCCATGATCTGATCGGAGAGGACGAACTTAGCTGCAGGGAATTTTTGGAGATCTTTGAGGCAGGGATCTCCGAGATCCGTATAGGAACCATTCCCCAGAAGGTGGATCAGGTGGTGGTGGGCGATATCCAAAGGACCAGATTGGACAGAGTAAGCGCCCTGTTTTTCCTGGGGATCAATGAAGGCAATATCCCGAAGAAAAATGCATCGGGCGGATTGCTTTCGGATATTGAAAGAGAATTTTTGACCCAGAGCGGGATCACCCTGGCACCCGGTCCCAGAGAAAAGCTGTATGAGCAGAGGCTGTATCTGTACCAGATCATGACCAAGCCCGCGGAGCAGCTTTACCTGTCCTATGCCCTTTTGGATGCGGCGGGGAAGGGGCTGATGCCCTCCTATCTCATCGGGAATCTGTTATCCCTGTATCCGGATCTGAAGATCGAAAGCATCGGTAGTGAGCTTTCTCAGGTAGCAAGGATCGCCACTCCGGAGGACGGACTGGATGATCTGGCAAGGCTTCTGCGCCTTGCGGCCGAGGGGCGGCAGAGCCCGGAGCTTACGGTACTGTCTGCACTGTATGGGGATGAGAGGATCGCAGCGGATCTGAAACGAAAGGCGTTTTTCAGATATGAACCTGCTTATCTGAAGGGGGAGACTGCCCTTGCCCTGTTTGAGAAAAACGGTACGGTGTCAAGACTGGAACTGATGGCGGGATGCCGCTTTGCGCATTTTATCCGGTATGGACTGCGGCTGCGGGAAAAGAAGCAGTTCCGTCTGGAGGTGACGGATCAGGGAAGCGTATATCATAAGGTTCTGGAACTGTTTATGAGCTCGCTTAAGGAAAAGGGTATCCGGTTGGAGGATCTTGATGAAGATGAGATCTGGACCATGCTTCATGAGCTGATGGAGCAGGTGATCACCATGGAGGATTACCGGGTTCTTCGGGCCAATAAGCGAAACGAATTCCAGGCCGGTCAGATGGAGCAGCTTTTGCGCCGCAGCATTGACGGTATGCAGTATCATTTCCGGAAGGGAAAGTTTCATCCCGCTTACTTTGAGCATTTTTTCAAGGATGAAGAGGTGCATCATATCAGGGGCGTGATCGACCGCATCGATCTGGCAGAAGGTCAGGACGGCAGGCTCTATGTGAAGGTAGTGGATTATAAGTCGGGCAAAAGGGATCTGGATCTGACCAGGCTGTACTATGGAATCTCCCTGCAGCTTCCCATTTATCTGTCCAGGGCGGTGGAGCTTTTGAAGGATAAGCAAAAGGGCACCGCGGTAAAACCGGCTGCCATGCTGTACTACAGACTGCAGGATCCCCTGATCGCAGCCGGACAGAAGGAGGAGATCCGGTCCGCCCTTAGAAAAGAAATGATCTGCAAGGGCCTGATCCTGGAAGATGACGAGGTACTTCGTTTTCTGGATGCGGAATTTGAAGAAAAGGGATACTCCGATGTTGTGTCCGTAAAGCGCAAGAAGGATGGTGGACTGTATGCAAACAGTCAGACAGCATCAGAAGAAGAGATGAAGACCTATCTGAACTATGCCCTGGAGAAAGCGGATGCCTTACAGGAGGAGATCCAAAGGGGGGATATTGCAGTCAATCCCATCACCATCGGTTCCGGGCAAAGCGGGTATGACAGCTGTCAGTACTGTTCTTATGCTGACATCTGCGGCTTTGATGAAACCATCGAGGGGTATTGCAAGAAAGCCTGCAAAGGTGTGGATGCGGGTGCGTTTACTGTTGGCGGAGAAATGAAGGACCAAGAACCGGCAATTGATCCGGCAAAAGAGGATTAAAGCATGGAATATACAAAGCAGCAAAAAGAAGTGATCGAAACCAGGAACCGGGATATGCTGGTCTCTGCAGGTGCGGGCAGCGGAAAAACAGCGGTGCTGACCGAGCGGATCATGTCCCGGCTGACAGAAAAAGAGAATCCGGTAAGCATCGACAGGATGCTGGTTTTGACCTTTACCAGAGCAGCGGCTGCCCAGATGAAGCAAAGGCTGCAGGGCAAGATCGGCGAGTATTTAAAGGCTCATCCGGGGGATCAGAACATGAAGTATCAGGAGAGCCTTCTGCATAATGCCCAGATCACAACCATCGACAGCTTTTGCCAGTTTCTGCTTAGAAGCCATTATCATCAGGTGGGAGTGGATCCGGCCTTTCGGATTGCCGATAAGAGCGAATTGGCCATCCTGGAAAGCGAGGTTTTGGAAGAGGTTCTGGAGGAAGCTTTTGCAGAAGGAGATGAGAACTTTCTGTATCTTGCACAGGCACTGAACCCCAACGCCAGAGAACTGGATCTGGAAAAGAGCATCCTGTCCCTAAGCAATTATGCAGCCTCCCATCCCTGGCCGATTCAGTGGATGCAGGAGCAGCTTGACCGAGACGAAGGAGCCTATCTTTTGCAGCTTGAGAAAAAACTGGCAAGGGATATTGCCGGACAGTTGGAGAGTCATATTTCCCTGCTGGAAATTCTGGAAAAATCCGCGCTGCAGGATGCGAGAGCACCCCATGAGTATGCTCAGACCTTCCTTGCGGACCGTACCATGCTCGCCTCCATCAGAGAGACGATCCTGGCAGCGGCAGATGCAGAGGATGGAGCATCTCAGCCCTACGAAGTGATCCGGTCTGCAGTTGCATCCATTCCCTGGGTTCGCCTCGCATCCATCAAAAAGGAGACCAAGGCTGTCATGGATGAAGAGGTTCAGACCATGCTGAAGGATACCCGGGATGCGTGTAAAAAAACAGTCAATGAGCTGGCGGAGCAATTCGGCCCTGCCTACGAAACTTTTTTGGAGACAGAGCATCTGGCAAAGAAACTGACGGATGCACTGCTTTCCATCACCATCCGATTCTGCGACAGACTCCTTGCAAAGAAGAAGGAACGAAACCTCTTTGGCTTTTCCGATATTGAACATCTGGCACTGGAGATCTTATATCAGGACGGAAAGGAAACGGAAACGGCAAGGGTGTATCGTGAATACTTCGAGGAAGTTATGGTGGACGAATACCAGGATTCCAATGAGGTGCAGGAGATCCTTTTACAGACACTGGCCAAGAAGTCTCCCGGCCGGCATGACCGCTTTATGGTGGGCGATAAGAAGCAGAGTATCTATCGGTTCCGTATGTCCAGACCTGAGATCTTTACGGAGAAATTCGAGAGCTATCAGCAGGAGGATCCGGATCATAAGCTGATCCTTCTGAGCCGGAATTTCCGTTCCCGGGATGAAGTGATAGACAGTGTAAACGGGATCTTTTCAAGGATCATGAGACAAGAGATCGGAGGCGTGAATTACGATGAAAAGGAGGCGCTGATCCGGGGGGGCAGTTTTTGCGAGATCCCGGCAGACCGGGCCGAAGGAGATGGTTACAGAAGAGAGACGGAACTGCTGCTTTGCGAAAGTGACAAGACCGGTGAGGAAAAACGGAATCTGGAATTTGCCGTGATCGCGGAGCGCATCAAAAAAATGGTGGGAAATTTTTTGGTGGAGGATGGAAACGGCGGACTGCGCCCCCTTGCATACCGAGATATCGTGATCTTGCTTCGCAGTACCAAGAACACCGCAGGCGCATTGAAGGAAGCCCTGGAGCAGGCCGGGATTCCGGCTCATGGTGACGTCAAGGGTGACTTCTATCAGGTACGGGAAGTGGCAAGGCTTTTGGATCTTTTGCGCATGATCCAGAATCCCTATTATGACATTCCGCTTGTATCCGCTCTGAAAAGTGAGTTTTTCAATCTGAGTGATGAGGATCTGGCGGCCATCCGTTTGTCTGATCAGAAAGCAAGCTTTTATGAGAGCCTGCAGCAGGCTGCCGAAAGCGACAGTCCCGCGGGACAGACCGCAAAGCGGGTGCTTTCCGAGATCACAAAACTGAGGGAACTTTCCGGCTATCTGTCCGTTACCCAGCTGTTGCAGGAGATCCTTCGCAGGTACCATTACCGGGAACTGCTTTTGACACTTCCTCTCGGACAGCAGCGCGCTGCCAATGTAGATCTGTTATTGCAAAAGACCGTGGATTTTGAACAGTCAGGTTTTTCCGGTCTGTTTCAGTTTATCCGCTTTGTGGATACGCTTGCGCAGCGGGAGTCGGATGAGAGTCTTCCGGTTACCCTTTCCGATCAGGCGGATGTGGTCAGGATCATGTCCATCCACTCCAGCAAGGGACTGGAATTTCCGGTAGTCTTTCTGGCCGCCTGTGACAAGCAGTTTAACAAGCGGGATTTTCACGATGTGTTTTTGATGGATCTGCAGGAGGGTGTGGCGGCCAACTGCATCGATACCAAACAGCGGATCAAGAGCGCATCCTTTGGAAAGAACCTGATCAAGAGCCGGCTGCTGCGGGAAAGCTATGGCGAGGAAATGCGCCTGTTGTATGTGGCGGCAACCCGTGCTAAGGAAAAACTGATCTTTACGGCTACCGCAAAAGATGCGCAGAAAAAGGAGGTCGCATTTTCCTATCTGTCAAAGGATTCCTTATCCGATGGGAAAATTCCATTGAGACTGTTAGAGCGCAGTGACAACTATCTGGATCAATTGCTCCTTGCTTACAGACTGGATCAGAGCATCTTTTTACAGAAGATCATCAAAGAGGAGGATGTGGATTTTCAGGCCCTTTTGGGAAGCAGCGCAGATCCAAATAGAGAGGAGGCTTTAGAGACCCTTCTGGACTGGGAAACCCAGAGACAAAGCTGCCTTGACGGCAGCCTGGGAGAGTCTGCCCGTAAGCTGTATGAAAGTCTGCAGGATCGGTTTTCATATGTCTATCCCCATAAGAATCTGGAGCAGCTTTATGCCAAAACCAGCGTTTCGGAATTAAAGCACGCCGCCATGGAGGAAGAGGGTGTGCGGACGGACTTTGAGACGGACAAAGAGCTAAAGCATTACATCCCTTCTTTTGCCGGAAGTGGAGAAAAGGCCGGAGGGACCAGAAGAGGTACGGCCTATCATCGGGTGATGGAGCTTTTGGATATTGCCGCCTCTGTCAGGTCGCTTACAGAGCAGGGAGTAGAAGAGACGACAAAGTACATCAAGGAGCGGATCGAAGAGATGATCCGGGAAGATAAGATTGACAGGGAGGATGCTGAATTGGTAGCTGTTTCCAAACTGCTTACGTTCCTGGGATCGGACTGTGCAAAGCGTATGGCAAAGGCCCAGGAAGCCGGAAAACTGAAACGGGAACAGCCTTTTATCATCAATATCGAAGCCAGTCTGGTAAGTCCCGAGCTGCCCGCAGAGGAGAGCGTCATGATCCAGGGGGTGATCGATGTCTGCTGGGAAGAGGACGATAAGCTTTATATCCTGGACTATAAAACAGACCGGGTGGGAAGCATGCAGGAGCTCTTTGACAGATATCACACGCAGCTGGCCTACTATAAAAGAGCATTAGAACAGGCCGCCGGAAAGCCGGTGGCCGGAGAGATTCTGTATGCATTTCATTTGGATGAGGAAGGGTGCTTTACGGATCAGGAAAGTTAGCGCTCGCTAACTTTTATTCGGGCTTTCCATCCAAAGCATCCAGCATTTTTTCTGCGATCTTGGTGGTTTCCAGATTCAGGATGCAGGGATAGTTTAAGGCGGCATTCAGCCAGATCTTTTCCTCATAGAAATCACGGATTCCGTGGAAATAGGTGGCAAGCTCCAGGCAGATCTCGGCGCAGCCTTCCACCTCCAAAGTGACTGCTCTGAGGGCATATTTGAAGAAGTTTGAAACATCCCCTTTGCTGTGGTAAGCTCTGGCCAATACGCAGTAAGCTTCCAGGCAGGAATCGGTGGAACGGGTTTCGTCTTTGACAGAATTCTCAAAGAAGGGAATGGCCCGAAGCAGGTTGGTCTTATCTCCTGCGATCAGGAGTTCTTTGGCATACAGGGTGTGCAGTCTGGCATCCAGATACAGACCGTCGGCATACATCTTTTCAAAGGCCTGCAGATCCCGGGAAGCGTGAAAGCCTGTAGGCTTATGGATGATCTCAATCTCACTGTCGTAGATCACCGGTTGCAGGGCAACGGCTTCGTGGATGGGATTGCGCCAGGTGAAGGTGCGAACCCTCTTATAGAGCTTGGGACGCAGTTCCTTATCGTAATTGTAGATGGTGTTGAATTCCATCTGGTTGCAATAGTACATCTGCACGATGTCGATCTCGGGCAGCAGTCCCTTTTTCAAAAGGGCGAACCGCTCATGGTTCTCCCGGTCTATGATCTCATCCGCATCGGCACAGTAGATGTACTGGGCGGAAGCTTTGGAGAAGGAGTAGTTGCGGGCGTCCGCAAAACTGCCGTTCCATTCAAAGTCATAGATCTTGTCGGTATATCGTTTGGCGATCTCCTTGGTGGAATCGGTGGAACCGGTATCCACGATGATGATCTCATCCATCAGATCGGCGATGCAGTCAAGGCATCTTGCCAATACTTTTTCCTCGTTTTTAACGATCATACAAAGACTGATAGTGATCATGAAAAGCACCTCCTTTTCCTTATCCGGCTTACCCTTACTATACCTTTTTTACAGGGGCAAGGCAAGAAAATTCAAGCCAATAATCTTTCATCCGCTGTCCGGCATGTTATGGTACACTGTTAAAAAAGCAATCAAATCATAGAAAAACATCGGGAGGGACAACAGATGGAATTGAAAGACATGACAGATCTGATCCGGGTCTATGATGCATACAAAAGGATCGAGCATATGATGGATCTGATGGTGGGCAGAGTCCTGCCGGAAGATGACTGCGTGATGACAGAGCTGAGTGCCATAACCAATGTGATCGCCAGAAATTCTGCTCTGTATCAAAGAGATAGCAAGGATCCGATGGTTGATATCGACAATTCCGAGCACAGCGATGTTCTGAATGATAAGCGGCTTACAGCGGAACAGAGGGCGTTTCGCATTCTGGGGATCTGCAGCGAAGCGTAGGTCATTTTCTACATAAGAGGAAGAAGTATTTTCTGCAGTGCGCATGTCACTTTACGGAAACGTGCTCCACATACCGTGAGGACGGAACTTCTTCCTCCAAACGGCTGGAGACCAAGAAGCTGATCGCAGAGATGAAGAAGACCAATCCGTTCATTGAATCCAATATTTTCAAGAGCGTGGAGAATGTCAATCTGGATACGGTCATCGCCTATAAGAAGAACGGAGAAAGGCACCATTTTCTGGAGGAATACTGACGTGGTAAAAGTGGAAGCTGCAAACGGAAAAGTGGAGTTTCAGTTTTGCGTGGAAGTGGATCCGGTAAACGGGATCACCAGATCCGTGTATAAAAATGAACGTGATGAGTATTATCTGATCGAATCGGAGGAATACCATATCGGGTCAGCCTATGATTATGTCGATACCTGCTATTTCCTGGATAAAAGCGAGAAGGAGATTTATGAGAAGATCGCTATCGACAGAGAACGAAGACTGCAGGAAGAGCGTCAGGAACGTGAGAGGATCGAGAGAGAAGATCGGATGCGTCTTCGAACTGCGGGAAGTGACCGGTATTTTTACAAAAAAAAGAAAAGTGATTCGGTGTGGTGGCTGAAGGAATCCGCTGGCGGGCCAAAGATCTCTTTCGACAAAGAGGTGGTATTTGATCTGATGCGGGACTATCCGGATAAGCTTTCTGCAGAGCAAAAAGAGATTTTTGATAAGGAGAATCCCTTTTGGGCGAAGAAACTGCAACCCCCAAATTGTTAATAAATGGAAAGAAGATTCATTTGGAGTAGGCAATGGATAAACAAAAAGGAATGGACATGACAGTCGGAAGCCCTTTTCAAAAGATTGTTCTGTTCACGATCCCATTGATTTTGGGGAACATCCTCCAGCAGTTGCACAATCTGGGGGATACGAAAGTTGTCAGTTTTTATCTGCATGAGCATGCATTTGCGGCGGTCGGTATGACGGCCGTGATCTCCAATACCCTGATCGGCCTTGTGAACGGGTTTACACAAGGATTCGGTATCCTGACAGCAGCAGCTTTTGGTATGAAGAATCCGGTTAAGATCAGAAAGAATGTGGCGGGCTCCTTTGTCCTGACAGTCATTCTGACAACTCTTCTTATGACCGGCGCTTTTTTGAGTATCAGAAATCTGCTGGTATTGCTTCATACGCCAGAGCTTTTGATCGATCAGGCAGAAGCGTATATCCGGATCATTTTTCTAGGGCTGCCTTTTACGGCGCTGTATAACCTGACAGCGAATCAGCTGCGATCATTAGGGGAGAGTAAGGTTCCGTTGTACTGCCTTACGGCTTCCATTTTTTTGAATCTGCTTTTAGATATCCTGGCAGCGCACACATCCGGCAGGAGAGTTCTGGATATCCAGATGACGCTGCTCTACACATTTGGGTTTGCGATGACAACCTATGTCAGTCAGAACTTCGGCGCAGGGCGGGTTGACAGGATCAAGCAGGGGGTAAAGACAGCAATCGGTATCGTGAGTGTGTTGTCCCTGTGCCTGATCGTCTTTTCCATGTTTTTTGCCCGGATCCTTGTAACATGGATCGCCAGTACCGACAATCAGTTGATCATAGAGAACGCTACCATGTATTGCAGAGTGGGAACCTGGTTTTTCCCGGCCCTTGGACCATTGTTCATTCTGCGATGCTCGCTGCAGGGGATGGGACATCGCGTCGTACCGCTTTCCACCTCGGTGCTGGAGTTTTTTGTTAAGATCTTTTCCGTAGCCATCCTTGTCCCGTATCTGGGGTATCTGGGAGTGGCCCTGACGGAGCCGATCAGCTGGGTGCTGATGGCAAGCATTTTGGCGGTGGGGTATCTGGCGGTTATGCGAAAACGAAGCAAGTGATGGGGTAAAGTTATTTATTCATTTGTTTCGTTCTTTTTTGCAAGGATGCTCCAGTTTCGGATACCGATCAGCGCTTCAACCAGATAGATTCCCTTTTTGGTCACATAAACGGGATCTTTTTTCAGTGCATATTGTGCTACGGCGATCACATCGGTGATAATCCACCAGATATATTGCTCCTTATATCGAAGCAGTTCCAAGATAGAAGCAACAATGCCGATGGCAAAGATCATGGAATCCAGCCATTGCATCACAGTCACGTTCCAGCCGAACTGGGTGGCGAATTTCATCCAGGTATTGCCGGCAAGGAAAGAAAGGACAAAGTGAACAAAAACAGCAAGCGCTATGATTGATACGGTGACTACAGCGTGCTGCCAGGGTGTCAGTGTTTTAGACTTGGCAAGTAGTTTATCATCTTCATCTTTGTGACGGTACCAGCCAATCCAGGAGATGATATTCAGAGGAAAGTATATAATTGTTTCCAGCCAGAAGGTAGCCCAAATACCGAAATAGGCCAGATAAATGATATAGACCGTTGTATTGACCATGGCAAAAGGGAAGTTCATACGGTTAGCTTTTGCGGTAAAGAACACACACATAATGCCGCAAAGCCCTGAAATAAAGTTGATGATGGCAAGCCATCTCGGCGTATCTTCCTGCGGCATGATCGCATAATAGATCGCGATGACAAACATGATGATACACATGGTGAACTCGTACCACCTGAGGCTCTTAAATGCTTTTACGATCTTTTGGAGCGCGTTCGGTTCTTCTATTATTTGATTTCTTATCATACCATCCATTTTTCTTTTTCCTCCAATAGTTTCATGGCTCTGATCATGGTTCCGCTGATGGGATAATGAATTCTTTTTTCGTCCACGATCACATGCGTTGCTTCCGGATAGGCACGGGAGAAATACTCTCCATACTGGGGTTCGCTGGAGTATACGTAATCCATATAGGGCAGATGCTTCCTGACGAGAGGGGTTTCCAAATCCCAGTCGTTGATGCCTTCTGGCGTGCGGCAAAAGGTATCATCGATGATGTGAAAAGATACATTATCATAGAGTGCACAAACTCTCTCAAGCTGATGGATACGGTTTTCTACTTTCAGTTCCGGTGCATCATGGGATGCTAAGATGTCAAACTCCTCGTCACTGTTAATGAACATAATGACCACAACCCGGTCGCATTGCTTTGAGGCTACATCAATACAATACAGGTGTCCCTTATGCAGCGGCATGAATTTACCGCCGAAAAAACCCGATATCTGTTTCATCTTACACATCACCTCCTGTCAGTTTGTAAAGTTTTGTCGGCTTGCCTTTTGAATTGATAGTTTTCTTCAGTTCTTTCACCTTTCCTGATTTTACGTAATCCCGAAGGAATGATTTCCTGAAGTTGGGAAGGTCGAGGGGCTTATTTTTGATCGTCTCATGAATTTTCTTCAGTTCCGAGATAGTAAATTCATTTTGATCTTTTAAAAGATTGAAAGCATCATCTTCATAATCAATACGGTTACGAAGTCTGGTGATCGCTATTCTGATGATGTTTGCATGATCAAAAGCAAGATCAGATTCACGGATCGTCGTTTGTGAGTTCGAAAACAGCATACCATCCACATCATATTTGATCTGAAAAATCCCGGCTTCTTTTGCATCATCACCGGCACATAATTGCAGTCTGTGCTTAGGGATAAGAGCTATATAGGAAACTGAGATCACGGTTGTACGAGGATCGCGGTCAGGGGAACCAAAGGTATAGAGCTGGCTGAGAAAGGCATTCTCAATCCCTGTTTCTTCCTTCAGTTCCCGGTTAGCACATTCGTCGATGGATTCTTTCCCAACATGTAAAAAACCACCGGGTAATGCCCATTTTTCTTTATAGGGAAATTGTCCTCTTTTGATCAAAAGAATACTGAGTCTGTCCAGATCATCAAGAGTAAAAACGACAATATCCGTGGTAACGGAAGGCCGCTCATACAACGACGCGTTATATTGTTGTAAGAATGCTTTTTCTTCTTCAGAACACTGGTATCTCATTTTGTCCTCCGGAAATAGATATGGTTAATGGTACTATAATTTAAATAGTACATAATACCATTTAAGTCAAGAGCAATATGAATAATAATTCCGTGTACACAAGAAAGCGTGAAAAGCGGGTAATCGAATGGAATCATCCGGGATACAGCGTCTGTCAGTTTATCAAATTCAAGGTTTTCTTGACAAAAGAGAGGGATTTGTGTATAGTGATATCCGACGCTGGGGGAGCCGGAGGTGAGTGCTTCGGCTGAGAGAGGATGACCGATACCCTTTTACCTGATCAGGATAATGCCTGCGAAGGGAAGCTAAGATACATGACCGGCCCTGTGCCGCTTTGGATCTCCCTGCGTAATTTTTTCGAGGGAGGTTTTTTTATGAGCTACTTTTTTAACTACTACGCGGAAGACGGTTACTATGAGATGACAAAGCCCGGCCTTGTGGTCATGGCGCTTTTGATCGTGGTGGCGATGCTTCTGACCATCTTTGTTGCGGACAGAAAGCAGAAGGCGGAGACAGGCAAAAAGATCAGCCCCAGACAGCTTGCCTTCTGCGGCGTTTCTCTGGCGCTTGCCTTTGTGATCTCTTCTGTACCCTTTTTGAAGTTTCATATGCCC
>JAILHW010000194.1 GCA_024695605.1 Lachnospiraceae bacterium
AATGCTTACTGCAAAAGCGGCTGAGCGAAACCCGGCTCTCGATCATCTGATCATGGAGAAGGCCGATGCATTCCTGGGCATAAAACTGCCCGCTGACCATGCGATCCATGGAGATGCGAAACTCTCAAACGCCATCTTTTCGAAAGAAGGCAGGATCATTTCCTTTATCGACATGGATACTTTAATGCCGGGAAACATACTTGATGATCTGGCAGAGTGTATCCGATCCTGCTGCATGACCAGCGATAAATGGGATACTGCGCTCTGGCAGGGAATCCTTGCAGGCTATCAGTCCATTCATGGTGCGTTGACAGAAACAGAGCTATCCCTGTTGCCGCGCCTTGTCCAAAGAAACTGCTTTGAACTGGGGCTTCGCTATTACACAGATGCACTTTCCGGAAACACATACTTCGAAGAAACCCACCCCGGCCGGAACCTGGGGAAAGCAGTGAGATACCTCGCTGCCAGTGGGGGTGTCAATGGGGACGGTTCTTTTTGACAACCGTTTTTCAAGGTTGTCAAAAAGAACCGTCCCCATTGACACCCAATGACACTCATAAAGGAGAATCGATATGTCCTGGGACTATGTATATAAAGATCCAATAGAATATCAGATCAATACGCAGATGGAAAAAGTGAAGCACGAATCCTATCGTGTCTCCTCCCAGCTTGACAGCGTCAACAAGCGTCTTTCCCAGATCCGGGATGAGGGAAAGATCAATCTCATGCTGTTTTGCGCGATCTTCGTTATCTATGGCGTCTCCTTTATCGGACTGAACAGCCCTTCTGTCATCATTCGACTGATCTGCACGATCCCTTATGTCTTGTGTCTGTTTGCGCTCATTTTTCTGTCGCCGGTTCTGCTCTATAAAACAGCGAACGGATTTTTGCAGTATTGGCTAAATCTCCACTCGGAGCAGTATACACAGCTTATGAGAAAAATGGGAATCCAGACATACGAAGAAGAACGAAGGTGCTGTGTAAGATTACAGCTAAAATACGAAGACTATCTGAAACAATTAGATGAATGGAAGGACGCAAACGCGGAAGGAACTCTTTCGTTATCAGAGAAAGAGCTCCTTGCGGAATTTGAAAAGATGGATCTCACAGGGAGCGTGCCTGTGACCAATGCCTACAGCGGAAAAATGGCCACTTTTACCAAGGTCATGACTGCGATCATGTGGCTCATCCCCTTTATCGTTGCAGTTATTGCGATCCTGAAATTTGCACAGAGTTTATAGATCTATGACCTGAAAAAATACCATTTTCCTTTGTTTTCTATAGGGATTTGCGGTACAATGCAAATAGTAACGTCTTGTGAATACAGCACTATTTTCATATATGAACTATAGAGCGAAAGGATTTCATGTTATGGATACGAAACAAAACAATACATTAGCTGATCTGGATCCTAAGGAGGTCTTCACTTATTTCGATAAGATCTGCAAGATCCCTCATGGCTCGGGAAATACAAAAGCGATTAGTGATTATCTGGCCGCATTTGCCGGGGAAAGAAACCTTCCTTACAGGCAGGATGACCACGATAACATTATCATTTGGAAGGACGCAAGCGCCGGCTTTGAAACCGCCCCGACCGTGATCATTCAGGGACATATGGATATGGTCTGCGCCGCCGAAAACGGCTACGACATCGAATTTGCCAAAGAAGGACTCATCCCCGAGATCAAGGACGGCTCTGTTACAGCCCGCGGAACGAGTCTCGGTGGCGATGACGGGATTGCCGTGGCTATGGCACTTGCCATTCTTGACAGTGATACGATCAAGCATCCGCCCCTTGAGGTGGTGATCACATCTGATGAGGAGATCGGCATGCTGGGTGCGCAGGCCCTTGACTGCAGCGACCTGAAAGGAACCCTTTTACTGAATATCGACTCCGAAGACGAAGGTTATCTCACCCTGGGCTGTGCCGGGGGTGCAACCGTAACTGCGCACTTACCGGTAGAACGGGAAAAAAACGGTGCCGAAGCCCGCTGCAAACTCACCGTATCCGGCCTGACCGGCGGCCATTCCGGCGTAGAGATCGATAAAGAGCGGGCCAATGCTTTTGTCCTCATGGCACGCACGCTCGATAACATCCGGCAGACCGCCGCGCAGGACGATGCGGATCTTCATCT
>JAILHW010000002.1 GCA_024695605.1 Lachnospiraceae bacterium
ATGTGATACAGAGGAGACTCCAGAGCCTTCAGAACAATCTGTGCACCGGTCTTCTCATCCCCTTCCAGGGTCTCTGCCATCTTGGCAACCTTCTTGGATGCATGGATGTAAGCGCTTCCGCCGCCTGCGATGATACCTTCCTCAACGGCTGCTCTGGTTGCTGCCAGTGCATCCTCAAGACGAAGCTTAGCTTCCTTCATCTCGGTTTCGGTTGCTGCACCGACGCGGATCACTGCTACGCCGCCTGCCAGCTTGGCAAGTCTTTCCTGCAGCTTTTCTCTGTCAAAATCAGAAGTGGTCTCTTCGATCTGCTTCTTGATCTGTGCGATACGAGCCTGGATATCCTTCTTGGCTCCCTCGCCGTCAACGATCACGGTGTTCTCCTTCTGAACCTTAACGGATTTTGCACGGCCCAACATATCCATGGTGGTATCCTTCAGCTCAAGACCCAGCTCAGAGCTGATCACCTGGCCGCCTGTCAGGATTGCGATATCCTCCAGCATAGCCTTTCTGCGATCGCCGTATCCGGGAGCCTTAACAGCTACTACATTGAAGGTTCCGCGAAGCTTGTTCACGATCAGGGTGGTAAGGGCCTCGCCCTCAACATCCTCTGCTACGATCAGAAGCTTGGCACCGGACTGTACGATCTGCTCCAGAAGCGGCAGGATCTCCTGAATGTTGGAAATCTTCTTATCCGTGATCAGGATGTACGGATTGTCCAGAACTGCTTCCATCTTATCCATATCGGTAGCCATGTATGCGGAAATGTAACCTCTGTCAAACTGCATACCTTCTACCAGATCCAGCTCGGTCTGCATGGTCTTGCTTTCCTCGATGGTGATCACACCGTTGCCGGTCACTTTTTCCATCGCATCTGCTACCAGATTGCCGACCTCCTCATCTCCTGCGGAGATGGAAGCTACCTTTGCGATATGCTCTTTTCCTTTTACCTTGGAGCTCATCTTTGCGATGGCTTCTACTGCACAATCGGTTGCCTTCTTCATACCCTTACGAAGAATGATGGGATTTGCACCTGCTGCCAGGTTCTTCATACCCTCGCCGATCATAGCCTGTGCCAGAACGGTTGCGGTGGTGGTACCGTCACCTGCCACATCATTGGTCTTGGTGGCCACTTCCTTAACCAGCTGTGCACCCATGTTCTCAAACGCATCCTCAAGCTCGATCTCCTTTGCGATGGTCACACCATCGTTGGTGATCAGGGGAGCGCCGTAGGACTTATCCAAAACAACGTTTCTTCCCTTCGGTCCAAGCGTTACTCTTACAGTATCCGCAAGCTTATTTACACCGGCTTCCAGGCTTGCTCTGGCATCTGCGCCGTATTTGATCTCTTTTGCCATTGTATTGTCCTCCTGTTTCTATTATTTCACGATTGCTACGATATCGCTCTGACGAACTACGATATACTCTTCATCCTCAAGCTTAACTTCCGTTCCGGAATACTTGGAGAAGATCACGTGGTCACCCTTTTTAACTTCCATCTTCACTTCCTTGCCATCTACCGTTCCGCCGGGGCCAACTGCAATGACCTCTGCCTGCTGGGGTTTTTCCTTATTCTGACCCGGCAGTACAATACCGGATTTGGTGGTCTCTTCAGCCACCAGCTGCTTCAATACGACTCTGTCACCAAGTGGTACTAATTTCATAGTGAATGCCTCCTTTTGCATCATCTTTTTCAATCTTGTTAGCACTCATTTCTTTTGAGTGCTAATTGCTTCAACTGTTACTCTATCACTCCGCTTTTTCTTTGTCAACCCTTTCATTTTTCAAAAAGCAGGGAATGTATTTTTAGTTGTCGTCATCCTCTCTTTGTGCCGTATAAACGGTTCTCTTTCTGGCCATCTCATCGCTGGCAAGATACTCATCATAGGTCGTGATCTTGTCGATGAGTGTTCCGTCCGGCAAAATCTCCATGATGCGGTTTGCGGTGGTCTGTACAAACTGGTGGTCATGGCAGGCAAACAGCTCCACGCCCGGGAACTTGATCATTCCGTTATTGAGCGCCGTAATAGACTCCATATCCAAATGGTTGGTGGGCTCATCGAGGATCAGGCAGTTGGCACCGGAGATCATCATCTTGGAAAGCAGGCATCTGACCTTCTCTCCTCCGGACAGTACCTTTACCTTCTTGATCCCATCCTCACCGGCAAAGAGCATTCTTCCCAAAAAGCCACGGACGTACGTTACGTCATTGACCGGAGAATAGCCCATCAGCCAATCGGTAATGGTCAGGTCATTATCAAACTCGGCCGTATTGTCCTTGGGAAAATAGGCCTGGGAGGTGGTTACACCCCACTTAAAGCTGCCCTCATCCGGCTCCAGCTCTCCCACCAGGATCTTAAACAGGGTGGTCTTTGCCAGCTCGTTTCCGCCTACAAAGGCGATCTTGTCATCATGTCCCACATGGAAGGTAATGTTGTTTAATACCTTTTCTCCGTTCACGGTCTTGGACAGGTTCTCTACAAAGAGCACCTCATTGCCGATCTCGCGATCCGGTCTGAAATCAATGTAAGGATACTTCCTGCTGGAGGGCTTGATCTCATCCAGCTCGATCTTTTCCAGGGCTCTCTTTCGGCTGGTAGCCTGCTTGGACTTGGAGGCGTTGGCCGAAAACCGGGAAATAAACTCCTGCAGCTCCTTGATCTTTTCTTCCTTTTTCTTATTGGCTTCCTTCATCTGCTTGATGAGCAGCTGACTGGATTCATACCAGAAATCATAGTTTCCGGCATACAGCTGGATCTTGCCGTAGTCAATATCCGCAATCTGCGTACATACCTTGTTCAAGAAATATCTGTCATGGGAAACGACGATGACCGTATTCTCAAAATCGATCAAAAAGTCCTCCAGCCATGCGATGGCGTCCAGATCCAGGTGGTTGGTAGGCTCATCCAGAAGCATGATATCCGGATTTCCGAACAGCGCCTTTGCCAGCAGCACCTTTACCTTCTGGTTACCGTCCAGGGTATCCATCTGGGCGTAGTGCAGCTCGGTGGGGATCCCAAGACCGTTTAAGAGCTGCGCTGCATTGGTCTCCGCATCCCAGCCGTCCATCTCCGCAAATTCTCCCTCCAGCTCCGATGCCCGGATGCCGTCCTCATCGGTAAAATCCTCCTTGGCGTAGATGGCCTCTTTTTCCTTCATGACCTGATACAGTCTTTCATTTCCCATGATGACAACATCCATAACCTGGTAGCTGTCATATTTGAAGTGATCCTGCTCAAGCACCGAAAGACGCTGTCCGGGTGTCATGATCACGTCCCCCTTTGTGGTCTCGAGCTGACCGGACAGGATCTTTAAAAAGGTGGACTTTCCCGCGCCATTGGCACCGATCAGTCCGTAGCAGTTGCCTTCGGTAAACTTGATATTCACATCTTCAAACAGTGCTTTTTTTCCAATTCTCAGTGTTACATTACTTGCCTGAATCATTCCTTTTCCTACTCCTCTTTCTCTTCCAAAAACACATCCTCTTTCGCTCCGGCTTTCGTTTGCAACACGCGCATTTATGCCAAGCCGAAGCCTCAACCCCACCATTGTAACAATATAAAGTCCGTTTTGCAATGAAAAGTGGATTTTGGGCAAAGAAAAAAACCTGCCTCCCAAAGGAGACAGGCTTTTTTGTGCTTTCTACACACTCATATCAAAACGAGAACCAATATGCGGGGCGACGGATTGTTCCATCATGGAGCGATCCATCATTGAAACCAATGACTGTCCCAGCTGCTCATTCATATCGAGCTGGTTGGACAATACCGCCACGCCAACGTTATTGGTCAGATTGATCTGAGCCATTGTGGTGGATAAACCTGCGATATCCATATGGATCCTCCCTTCTTGATATTGGTAGGTCTATTATAACACGACTCTCTTTCTTTTCGCAAGATGCATCTGCACGATTTTCGTTACACGAAAAAACGGAGAGAACCACACGGTCCTCTCCGTTCTGAAATACATGGATCGATTTTATTTTTTGGTGGTTGCGGTCAGGCTCTTCATAACCAGCGTTGCCTCAGCACCCTTCTGACCCTTCACTCTCTTGTCATCCGTATCGGTATAAGGCTCAGCATAGTAAGTGTAGGTGGTTCCGACTGCAACGTTCATATCACCGTAGATCGTCCAGTCACCGGCGCCTCTTGTCAGGGTTGCTACCAGTGCATACTTGCCGTCTCCTGCCTTCTTGTACAGATAATAGCCGTCCGCACCGGGCACGTTCTTGATAAAGATGTTGGCCTTGTTCTCTCTTCTCTGCTCGGTTACGATAGAGGGTCCTTCGCTGACTGCGTAAACCCTGATGCCCTTTGCATCCATAAGAGATTTTACTTTTTTCTTCCTTACCTGTTTGTAGGATGCCAGGGTGTATGCATACTTCACACCGGTCTGTGCCTTATCATCGGTATAGGTAAGTGTATTGCTGCCGGTTACGGTAGCGATCAGCTTCCAATCCTCATCCTCTCCAACGGGCTTTCTGTAAACCAGATAACCGGTGCAGTCGGAGATTCTCTTCCACTTCAGTGCCACCTTGGTGGAGCCGGCAGATTTTGCCTCTGTCAGCTTCGGTGCTACAGGCTTTGCCTGGATCTCCTTGGTCGGAGCCTGTGCGGACTCGAGCCGGGTCTTTCCGTTGTCACCGCCGAGCACATAAGCCTTTACAGTGAACTTATAGGTCTTGCCGCAGGTCAGCTTGCCAACCTTATAGGTGTTCTTTTTCAGATTCTTCTTTACCAGCTTCAGCTTGCCCTTCTTGTTAACCCGGTAAACGTTGTAGCCCTTGGCGCCTTCCACCTTGCCCCAGGTCAGCTTTACCTTGGTGGTGCTGATGTTGGTCACCTCGGAAAACTTGGGTGTTGCGGTCGTAACCGTGATCTTGGTTCCTGTCGTATAAACAGCACTGGTAACCTGTGAGATGGCAAAATCATCATCTGCTACGGAAAGGATCTGATATTCATACTCTGTTCCGCTGGTCAGCTTGGTATCCACAAAATCCGTTGTGGTATTGCCCTGGCAGTCACCCACCTTGGTAAAGGTACCGCTCTCATTTCTTCTGAATACCTGATAGCCGGTGGCCTCTGCGATCTTATTCCAGGTCAGCTTGACTGCGGTATTGCTCGCACACTCTGCGGTCGGAAGCTTCGGTGCTCTCGGACGGATCAAAAACTGCTCGTCCTTCTCGCCGGTGTATTTGCCCTTTCCGGTGATCTTTGCGGTAGCGGTTCCCACCTTCTTGGTATTGTTACCGATCACCTGTACATCGAAGTCCGTTCCCTGCACCAGGGTCACTTCCTGATTATCGATCTTGTCCTTGATGATAAATTTGGGAGCAACATCATTGCCGGTGTAGCAGGTCGTAGTCTCATCCGGCTTGATGGTGATCGCACTGTTATCTGCCGGAACAAGAGATCTCTTGATGGAAAAAGGATATGCCTTTGCAGCACTTATGGCCGCTGTATTGGTGGCATCTCCGCCCCAGAGCTTCATCACATAGTCGCCTGCAGCCCAGGTTGCGGTATCATTGAAAGCCAGCTTGATGGTGGTCTTTACATCTCTGCCGTCAGTGGAAGCAGGTGCCTTACGGGTGTAGCTGTCAATGCATTCACCGTTTTTATAAATGGCTACCGTATACTGGCCCTCGGGAGAAACCACAAGCTCCAGATCCACTTCCTTGCCATAGGTGTAAACCGAAGGATCCAATCCATAGAACCGAACGATCTGTGCCGGTGCTCCTTCTGCATCCAGTTCCTCCTCTGCTTCAAAAGTCACTACCGGGGCCGATGCATCATTCAGTGATACGGATCCTGTGATCGCCGCTGCTGCAGGCAAAGCCGTTGCCACACAGAGCGTCGAAGTCAGTAACGCACATAAAAAGCGCTTTTTCATGATTCTACCATTCCTTTCACAAGCTATTGTTCTTATAGTCTCGGTTTTTGCAAACCACTACTCCTATAATAACACAATATCTTGACTAGTCAATCACGAAAAAGCGCTATTCCTTGTGTTTTTCTTAATTTTTCTTTAAGGAAGATCCCGAAAAGGCTCCAAAGTCTAAGCCTCCACGATCAGAAATCTGCCGTCACCCACCGCAAAGACCTCGTCCGCTGAGGTGATGTCGTCTTCTCCAAGCTCTTCCAGATCGATCCCTTCTTCATTAAAGTACTCCCAGACTTCTTTTTTGTTTGCGAGCACCACGGCAAAGGTCTCCTCCAGAAACTCTCTGGCCTCCTCCCGGGTACCTGCCACCTGTTCGGGAAACAGCTTTTCCTGCTGCTCTAAAAACGCATCCAAAACCGCATCATCAAATTCCGGCATATCCAACTCCCCTTTCTTTATAAAAGTGTTCTGAGCACTTGCAAAACACCGTTTTCCCAGTAGGGCGCACATACGTGCTTTGCCGCTGCCTTCACCTTATCCACTGCATTGCCGACGGCATAGCTTTCCCCGGCCGCCTGCATCAGGCCGATGTCATTCTCATTGTCGCCAAAGGCCATCACCTCTTCGGGACGAATGCCCAGATGGTCGATCAGAACCTGCAGCCCGTTTCCTTTATCCACCGTGGCATCCATAAAATCCACCCACTCTTCTCCTGCCATGGTGGCCTTCACGACGTCCTTCCATTTCGGGATCAGGATCCCTTCTCCCTGCTCACGGATGCTGCCCTTTCGATAGACCGCAAGCTTGACAAACTCCTCATCCAGCCCCAGGATATCCTCCGTCATTGTCACATCATTGCGATACCCGTCCCGGATCAGCCGGATAAAATCTTCATCCCCTGATTCCAGAAAACACCCGTGGTTCGTAGAAGCCACTACATGGCATCCGGCAGGATACAGCGCTCTGAAATCCCGCATAAGCTCTTCCACGTGGCTTCGTTTCATATTCACCTGAAAGATCGTGTCTCCGCCGATCAGAATATGTGCCCCGTTTTCCGCAATATAGCAAAGCGTCCGTTCCACCGGCGCAAAGACCTTCCGGATACTGCCGTACTGTCTTCCCGTGGCTACCGCCACATGGATCCCGGCATCCTCCAGCCGGCGAAACACCTCAACCTGCTCCTTCGTAATATTGGGAGAGGACTCCTTTACCAGCGTTCCATCCACATCGGTTGCGATCAGTTTTATCGTCTGCATCCCGCCACCTCAATGTCCCGTTTCGGGAATGAAAACGCGGGTCTGCTGCGTGCTGGCCGCCTTGGCGATCTCCCGGGTCTGGCGGGCCGCTTCCAGGCAGAAGGTATCCTGCGCACAGATCGCCTGCTTGCCTCTCCGGTCGATCTTATCATAGGTATCATAGGGCGAGAGCACATGCGCCTTTATGGTATCCGCAAGCTGTACCGAAAGCACATGGATCGCTTTTTTCTTCAGATCCTCCTGCTCGATGGGGAACAGGATCTCCACCCTGCGCTCTAAGTTCCTTGGCATCCAGTCCGCGCTGGCCATATAAACCTCACTGTTTCCACCGTTTTCAAAATAGAAGATCCGTGCATGCTCCAAAAAGTTTCCGACAATGGAGCGTACCGTGATGTTTTCACTGACGCCCTTAATGCCGACCTTCAGACAGCAGATCCCTCTGACGATCAGATCGATGGGTACGCCCGCACCCGAGGCTTCATAAAGCGCGGCGATGATATCCTGATCGCAAAGAGAATTCATCTTGGCAATGATCCGGGCAGGCTGCCCGGCCCTTGCGTTTTCCGCCTCCCGTCTGATCAGCGTCAAAAACTTATCCTTCAGCCACAGCGGTGCAAGCGAGAGCTTGTTCCAGTTTCTGGGCTCGGAATAGCCCGACAGCATATTGAAGAC
>JAILHW010000012.1 GCA_024695605.1 Lachnospiraceae bacterium
CAGGAGGGCTTTTGTCCGGTAGAGTTGTATGTACCGGAAGCAACGCCGGGTCCGAAGGCGGATATCTTTGAGATGGGAGCGCTTTTGTATCGGTATGTGACGGGGGAGACCGTCATGCCGTACTACGAGCGGATCAATGAGGAAAAGGTGCCCACCGAGCCGAAGGATATGAAGACCCGGGTCATGGATTTCCAGAGCGATGCCATTATGAAGGCTGTGGAGCTGTATGACTTTGACCGCTTTTCCACGCTGGATGAGCTTTTGGCAGAGCTGGCGCCTGCCGATATGGATCTGGACAGCCTGCATGACCTGCAGGAGGAGGCCAGAAACTTTAAGAAGGCCCCTTTGAAATACCGCCGAGAGCAGCAGTTTAAGTGGGGCTATATCATTGCGATTGCCGCCATGGCAGTATTTTTGGTGATCTTTCTGATCCCCAGGGTGGTCGTGGTTTCCGATACGGTCAAGATCGATCGTTTTTACAGGAAGTTCCACCAGGCCTCAGAATATGAAAAGTGTCTGATGCTCTCGAAGCTGACAAAGGAGCAGCGGGACAATTACACCAACAATTACCGGGATCTTCCGGGCGACGTGACGGAGGAGGAGCAGTCCAAGCTTCTGAGCGTTCGGTATTATGATTATATCCTCAAGCACTACGTGCCCATCAGTCAGGTGGACAGAAAGCGTCCCGGATACGAATATGTCAAGATCGATCTGCGCAGCAACACAGCGGTTGTGACCTATATTGCCGCAGAGGGAGACGTGGAGGAGGAGTATAAACTGAAGCCCTTCATCGACGGAAGCTATCAGGTGATCAAATCCTATACGGATGAATCGGGGAAAAAGCAGTCTGATACCTTGATCGTTAATGAAAATAGCCCAAAATAGCATTTGAATTATGACGCAAGTTGTGCTATAAAGAGTAGAGTAAATCTTGTTAAAGGAGACAGATACAATGGCATTATTGGAAAAATGGCGCGCTATGGCCTACTCAGAGACTGCAGATAAGGGCAAGCTCAAGAAACTGTGGCAGGCATACTTTTTACAGGAAAAGGAAGTATATAAGCAGCTTTTAAAGGATCCCGATACCGAGGTAAAGGGCACTGTCAAGGAACTGGCTGAGAAATACAATCTGGACATCATGACCATGACCGGATTTCTGGACGGGATCAACGATTCCCTGGTTGAGCCCAATCCCATCGAGGAGATGGAGGAGGATACCGAGGTATCCCTGAAGTTTGACAAGGAGCTGTTGTACAAGAACATGGTAGCAGCTGAGGCAGACTGGCTTTACGGTCTGGAAGAGTGGGAGAGCATTTTTGACGAGGAAAAGAGAAGCGAGCTTTACAAGGAGCAGAAGCGTTCTACCACCATCGTCAAGGAAGCCAAGGTATTCCCCAACGATCCCTGTCCCTGCGGAAGCGGCAAGAAGTATAAAAAGTGCTGTGGCAGGAATGCATCCTGACCTTCGGGGAATTTGACGAGGCGAAAAGAAAAGGGTTGACAGATCCAAAGGTTGGGGCTAGACTATATCCAATCTTGAAAGCATTAAAAACTGTATATGGAAGACGTTGATGAGAAGAGTAGGGCTGCAATGGCGTGGTTCAGAGAGGATATCCCCTTACGGGTGCTGGAAGATATCTATCAGGTCGCAGCGTGAAGACCACCTCGGAGTCTGTTTGAAATGAGTGCTTCCCTATTTTGGGAGGAAGCAGGGTGGAACCGCGTATCTTACGTCCCTGGCATAGTACATATGCCGGGGATTTTTTTCGCGATGCATACAGCGCAGTAGAAAAACACACGAAGGAGGTAGCAGTATGAAGATCACATTGAAAGACGGAAGCTTCAAAGAGTATGACAGTGCGATGACGATCATCGACATTGCCAGAGACATCAGCGAAGGACTCGGCCGCGCAGCCTGTGCGGGTTTGGTAAACGGGGAGGTTATGGACCTTCGGACCGAGATCACCGAGGACTGCGAGCTTTCCATTTTGACCCTTCACGATCCGGAGGGCCTTCGGGTGCTCAGACATACCACGGCACATATTCTGGCAGAAGCGGTAAAGAGACTGTTTCCCAATGCAAAATGTGCCATCGGACCGGCCATCGACGAGGGCTTTTACTATGACTTTGATGCGGATCCTTTTTCCCGAGAGGATCTGGACAATCTCGAGGCAGAGATGAAGAAGATCATCAAGGAGGGCAACGAGCTGACCCGCTTTACTCTTCCGAGAGAAGAGGCCATCCGCCTGATGGAGGAAAAGGATGAGCCTTATAAGGTAGAGCTGATCCGGGATCTTCCCGAGGATGCGCAGCTTTCCTTCTATGACCAGAAGGGATTTGTGGATCTGTGTGCAGGTCCTCATATGATGAGCACCAAGGGCATCAAGGCCTTTAAGCTGATCTCCTCCTCCATGGCTTACTGGAGAGGCGATTCCAACAAGGCAAGGCTGCAGCGTATTTACGGTACCGTATTTGCAAAGAAGGAGGAGCTGGAGGCATATCTGGCACACCTTGAGGATATCAAGATGCGCGACCATAACAGGCTGGGCCGCGAGATGGAGCTCTTTACCACGGTGGATGTGATCGGACAGGGACTGCCGCTGATCATGCCCAAGGGTGTCAAGATCATTCAGAAGATGCAGCGCTGGATCGAGGATCTGGAGGACCGTGAATGGGGCTATGTCAGAACCAAAACCCCGCTGATGGCAAAATCCAATCTATACAAGCTTTCGGATCACTGGTTTCACTATAAGGACGGCATGTTCGTGCTCAACGATGATCTGATGAGCGAAGAGGAGGTGCTGGAGGACCAGAAGCTTTACAGTGATACCTCCGCAGCCATGAAGAATGCACAGGATAAGGTCTATGTGGATAAAAACGGCAGAGAGGTTATGGCGCTTCGTCCGATGACCTGCCCGTTCCAGTATTTTGTCTATAAGGCAAAGCAGAGAAGCTACAGAGACCTTCCCTACAGAATGGGTGAGACCTCCACGCTGTTTCGGAATGAGGATTCCGGCGAGATGCACGGCCTGACCAGAGTCAGACAGTTCACCATCTCCGAGGGACACCTTGTCTGCACGCCGGAGCAGATTGCAGATGAGTTCAAAAACTGTGTCAAGCTTGCCAAGTACTGTCTCGTGACCCTGGGGCTGGAGGGGGATGTAACCTACCGGATGAGCAAATGGGATCCGAAGAATCCCGGCAAGTATCTGGGAAGTGCCGAGGACTGGGATAAGGTGCAGGCTGCCATGAGAGAGATCCTCGATGACATCGGCCTTGAGTACACCGAAGCGGACGGCGAGGCTGCCTTCTACGGACCGAAGCTGGATATCCAGGCCAAGAACGTTTATGGCAAAGAGGATACGATGATCACGATCCAGCTGGATATGTTCCTGGCAGAGCGCTATGATATGTACTACATCGACCAGAACGGTGAAAAGAAGCGCCCCTACATCATCCACAGAACCTCCATGGGATGCTACGAAAGAACGCTGGCATGGCTCATTGAGCACTATGCAGGCAAGTTCCCCACCTGGCTGTGCCCCGAGCAGGTACGTATCCTGCCCATTTCCGAGAAGTTTGCAGACTACGCACAGGACATTTACAGAGAGCTCATGGATGCAGGCATGGATGTGACTGTGGATAACCGCTCCGAAAAGATCGGCTTCAAGATCCGCGAGGCCAGACTGGAAAAGGTTCCTTATATGCTCGTTGTGGGACAGCAGGAGCAGGAGCAGGGACTGGTTTCCGTCAGAAGCCGCTATGAGGGCAACGAAGGACAAAAGCCCCTGGCAGACTTTAAGGCACAGATCCTGGAGGAGATCCGCACCAAACAGATCAGAGTCGAGCTTCCGGAGGAAGAAAAGAAGAAATAAATTTGTGTTTGACAAAACCACCGGCCTGTGGTATCTTATACGAGTATGTGAAACACATATGTGCAAAACAAGCAGAGTATCCGCTCTCACCCTGTGGCGCTTTGGCAGCTGACAGGAGTTCCTATATCGCAATCGAACGAAGGGCGTTGCCCGTGATCGGATGATGATAGCAGAAAAAAGTGGATACCTGTGTGTCCACTTTTTCTTTATGTATGGGAGGTGTTTTTTATCAGCGAATTGAGTATTAACGGACAGATCCGTGACAAAGAGGTACGTGTGATCTCGGAGACGGGCGAACAGCTCGGAATCATGTCTTCAAGAGAAGCACAGGCACTGGCAGACGAGGCAGGACTTGATCTTGTAAAGATCGCACCCACAGCCAAACCGCCGGTATGCAAGATCGTAGATTACGGAAAGTTCCGCTATGAGCAAAGCAGAAAGGAAAAGGAAGCCAGAAAGAAGCAGAAGATCATCGAGCTGAAGGAGATCAGGCTGTCACCAAACATTGACACCAACGATCTGAACACCAAGGTGAATACTGCAAGAAAGCTTTTGGCTAAGGGCGACAGAGTAAAGGTCACACTCCGCTTCCGCGGACGTGAGATGGCACATATGAATAACAGCAAACACGTACTGGACGATTTCGCGCAGGCTCTGGCGGACGTTGCAGTAGTGGAGAAGCCTGCCAAGGTTGAAGGCAGGGCAATGCACATCGTGCTTGCGGAAAAAAAGTAAATTAGGAGGAACAAACAATGCCGAAGGTAAAAACAAAAAGAGCAGCAGCAAAGCGTTTCAAATTGACAGGGACCGGAAAGCTGAAAAGAAACAAAGCTTATAAACGTCATATTTTAACGAAGAAGTCTGCAAAGACCAAGAGAAATCTGCGTAAACCCGCTATGACGGATGCAACCAATGTTAAGAATATGAAGAAGCTGACACCGTATTTATAAGTCAGGGTAGGAGGTAATAAAATGGCACGAATCAAAGGCGGTTTAAACGCAAAAAAGAAACATAACAGAATCTTAAAGTTAGCAAAGGGTTACAGAGGCGCACGCTCTAACCAGTACAGGATCGCTAAGCAGTCCGTTATGAGAGCACTTGCTTCTTCCTATGCAGGACGTAAGGAAAGAAAGCGCCAGATGAGACAGCTCTGGATCGCCCGTATCAATGCAGCGGCAAGACTGAATGGTCTTTCCTACAGCCGTTTTATGTATGGCTTAAAGCTTGCTGAGATCGATATCAATCGTAAGATGCTGGCAGAGATGGCAGTCAATGATGCTGACGGCTTTGCACAGCTTGCTGAGATCGCAAAAAGCAAGATCGCATAAGACAACGAAGAAAACCCCCGGCAAAGGCTTTTTTGGAAGCTTTTCGCAGGGGGTGTTTTGATATGAGGTTTGGATATGAAAAAAGCAAAAACACTTCGTTTTTTGTTGCTCGGGGCGGCCCTGTTTCTGACAGCGCTTCTGAGTATGCCGGCTAGAGCTCTGGCAGAAGATACCGTGGATACCACCACCATACAGACCAAGGTGGAGGTGCCCATCAAGGTGATCAAAGAAAAGAAAAAGATCTATCTGATCTGCGGGGAAAAGCGTACGATGAACATCGGCGGTATGGGACCTGTGCTCTTTTCCAGCTCCGATCCGAAGATCGTAGGCGTAAACGGCCTGGGACAGATGATCGGTATGAAGGCGGGAAAGGCTGTGGTTTCCATCCAGACCCAAAGTGTCAGACAGGAATACACCGTTGTGGTAAGGGATACGGTAGATCTGGTGATTTTTGCAGGACAGAGCAATATGGCAGGGGCCGGCGGCAACTATACCATGGCACCCACGCCGGATGCCGGAACCGCATATGAGTTTAACATCGCGACCAGTGATGAGCAGAAGATCATCATGATGAAGGAGCCCTTCGGCAACGGGACCAACCGGGCCTATATGTTAAACGGCAGGTATATGAGCGGAAACGGAACCCTGTGCTCGGCCTTTTCCGTAGCCTACTATAAGAAGACCAAGGTTCCCGTGGTAGGAGTACCCTGCGCCTGGGGTGGTACGACCTCCAGCACCTGGCTGACCAGCGGGATTTTGGAGGCTTCCATCAGCCGTATGAAGCAGGCCAAGTCCTATCTGAGAAAGCACAAATGCAAGGTGCGTCATATTTATGTGGTCTGGTATCAGGGAGAATCCGACGGTCAGAAGGGCTACAGTCCGGACACCTATGTAGCCAATACAAAGAAGATCTGGTCCAAGTTTAAAAAGGCCGGCTGCGAGAAGATGTTTATGATCCGGATCGCGCAGATGATCGGCTGTCCGGGAATGATGGACCCCATCGCAAATGCCCAGAGCAAGCTCTGCAAGGAGAACAAGGCATTTATCATGGCTTCCACGGAAGGCTATAATATGCATGAGGATCCGGGCAAATGGTATTCGGACATCATCCACATCAACCAGTCCGGGCTCAATAAGATCGGAACGGCAGCGGGAAATGTGGCCGGAAAATATGCCAAAAAATCCAAAAAGAAAGCGAAATAGGAAGCCTTATCGCAAAAAAGGCTCCAGCACCTCCAGGATCCCATCCTCTTCATTCGAATGCAGGGTGATGTAAGGAGCAGCGGCTTTGACGGGCTCTGTGGCGTTGGCCATGGCATAGCCTGTGCCGGCAGCCAGGATCATGGGAAGATCGTTTTCGGAATCGCCGGCTGCGAAGGTATCGGATATAGGAAGCTGTAAATGCTCTGCGAGAAATCGCAGGGCATTTCCTTTGTCTGCCTGCCTGTTTATGATCTCCAGATATCCCTCCCCGGAAAAGATGCAGTGGATATGATCGCCAAAGCGCTCCAGGGCTGCCTTCCGAAAGGGCATGAGCGCCTCGCTCCCTTCGTTGGATAAGGCCAGCATTTTAAAGGGAGGCCGGTCCAGCGCGTCGGACAGGCGCGGGGACAGTCTGATGGGCAGGATCACGCGCTTTACATAGCGTTCGGTCTCCGCATCCATCCGGGTGCAGATCAGATTGTCATCCGTATAGGTCTGGATATGGATCCCGCATTCCTCGGCCAGGGCCTGCAGCGCATCCACCAGAAAAAGCGGCAGGCGTCTTTCGTACAGATCCTTCCCTGTCAAGCGGTCATAGATCTGTGCGCCGTTGTTGGCAATAATCATCTGCAGGGAAAAGGGGCGGGTAAGTCTTGTGTCCAGATAGGAAAAAACGGTCTCGATGCTCTTTAAGGGACGTCCGGAGGAAAGGATCAGTCCGTGCCCGAGGCCGGCAGCCTCGGAGAGTGCCACAGCAACGGGATCGGAGATGGTCTGATCGCGGCGGATCAGCGTGCCGTCAATATCGGTAAACAGAAGCTTCATAAGGGGTCCTTTCAGGGGCCGGCCGATCATAAGAAATGCTTTTATTATCGGGCTCTCCTATGCTATAATGATACGGAATACAGGCTTTTTTGTGCCCGGATATCAGCGTAACACAGCTTCGGAAAGGCAGCAAGGTTTTTCGGCTATGAAAAAACTACTTCCCTACTTAAAAGAATACAAGAAGGAATGCATCCTGGCACCTGCCTTTAAGATGTCGGAGGCGATCCTGGAGCTCTTTGTACCCCTGGTGGTGGCGGCGATGATCGACCACGGCATGGGGAATCGGAGCCGGGGGTATCTGGTGGGCATGAGCATGGTGCTTTTGCTTCTGGCCCTGGTGGGACTTGGCGTGTCTGTGACGGCCCAGTACTTTGCGGCCAAGGCGGCGGTGGGCTTTGCCACGAAGCTTCGGTACGCGTTGTTTTCTCATCTGCAGAGTTTTTCCTATACGGAGATCGATCAGATGGGAGCCTCTACCATGATCACCCGGATGACACTGGATATCACACAGGCGCAAAACGGTGTGAATATGGTTCTTCGGCTGCTGCTTCGATCCCCTTTTGTGGTGCTCGGCGCCATGGTGATGGCATTTACCATCGATCCCTGGTCGGCCACGCTGTTTGTGGCGGTGATCTTCGGATTGTCGGCAGTGGTCTTTTTGATCATGAACTTTCACATCCCGATGATGAAGCAGATCCAGCAAAAGGTAGATCAGCTGACGCAGGCAGCCAGAGAGAATCTGACCGGCGTGCGCGTGATCCGCGCCTTTGTCAAGGAGAAGGAGGAGATCGGACGGTTCAATGCCCGCAATGAGCAGCTCCTTCTGACTCAGGAAAGAACCGGGAAGGTATCGGCGCTCTTAAATCCCTTAACCTATGTGATCGTGAATCTGGCGATCATCTTTCTGATCCATACCGGAGCGGTCCAGATCGACCGGGGCGTGCTGTCTCAGGGTGAGGTGGTAGCGCTGTACAACTATATGACCCAGATTCTGGTGGAGCTGATCAAGTTTGCCAATCTGACTGTGACCATCAACAAGGCCCTGGCCAGCGGGAACCGCATCGTAAGCGCTCTTTCTCTGGAGCCTTCCATGCAGTATCCCGGCTCCGCAGCAGGAAGCGGCGGAGCTTCGGCTTTTACCCCGGCTTCTGAGGGGATTGCAGGAGATGCTCAGCCTGCCGTCAGCTTTGAGGCA
>JAILHW010000019.1 GCA_024695605.1 Lachnospiraceae bacterium
TAGAGTAATCCGGAACAAACCTACGGCTTCTCAAAATGCTGATAGTCCTTCAGTGATTTCCAATGGCCGCCCCAGGTAAAGCCGTGCTCGTGGAAGAGCTGATAACAAAGATCGCCTTCATGGATCATATAAGGTCGGAGATTGCTGCGGTCCGCATAGGGCTCGCTCCCCGGCGGAGAGATATGCTCTTTTCCATCGGGGAAAGTAACGTAAGGGTTGTAAAAGGGATTGATATCAATGGCAAGTCCCTTTGCATGATTGGAAAGATGGGTGCTGCCCGGCACCACACGATAGTTAAAGCAGGATGTGTTGTTATCGGCGCAGGATGCATCATCATCAGCGCCGTATTCATCTACCAGCCGAATTTTCTCTATGGGGTATCCGGCATCATATAAAGCGGTAAAGATCTCCAAAAGATCATCGGCGATCTTGTTGTTGCAGATCAGTTCGCCTACCTGTGTATTCCCATCAAAATCCATATACAGAAGCTGCAGATAGGAAAGGTCCTCCAAAGAGATGTTGTCATTCTCATGATAGGATACGCCGTTGATCTTTTCTATGATCGCTGCGGGAAGGGACTGGGAG
This sequence comes from Lachnospiraceae bacterium, assembly GCA_024695605.1. Taxonomy (GTDB): domain Bacteria; phylum Bacillota; class Clostridia; order Lachnospirales; family Lachnospiraceae; genus RGIG7926. The sequence continues at coordinate 586 of JAILHW010000019.1, forward strand.
GAAAAGCCCTCACGAAAAACAACACGGTCCGAGGCCGGGTGCAGGATGATCTTGGTCGGATCCGGTGTCTCATCCTGAATATCCTGATCCGATGCCTGTTCCTGCAGTGTCAGATCCTTCGGCTCTTGCGTCGGCACCTGTGATTCATCTATAGAATCCTGCGGCTTCTGTGTCGATTCTTGTGATTCCGAAATGGAAGTTTGCGATCCCTGAGAAGATTCCAGGGACTCTTGCGTCAAATCCTGCACTTTCGGAACGGCAGCCTGAGACAGCTCCGCGGCCGCCCTGTCAGGTTCGGCCTCTTTGTTTATGTCAAAGCCCTCCTTGGTCAGCGCTATAAGGATTAGAGAAAGACATACAAGCAGGCTGATCGCAAGGAGCATCGTACTTTTTTTCATCTATATTTCACATCCTGTCATGGCTTTTTTGGCAGAAAAAATCATATCATGGAACATTGCCGATTGCAACGCCTGCAAAATATTAATGTTTGATAAACCTTTGGCTCTGCGCCTTGACGAGAAAGGCGCTTATAGTTCAAAATGGGGAAGGATACAACCAAAACCGGATCCAAAGGGGGAGAGCAGGATGACTATGATAGAAGATCGCACGGTGCGCGAAGTGATTTGGAAAAAAGAGGAATACACCTATGAAGCCGCATACGGATTTGTACCGAATCTGTGCGGCCATCTTCATACGGATGACAGGGAGCGGGATTGCATGGTGATCGTACCCGGCGGAGGGTATTGTATGTGCGTGCCGCCCGAGGCAGATATTGCGGCAAGTGCGTTTTTTAAACAGGGGATGAATGTTTTTGTCCTGACCTACACAACGGATATCACCATGTCCGTGCCCTTGAAAAAGCAGCCGCTGCAGGACATTTCCAGAGCAGTGCGCTTTTTGAGAATGCATGAAAAGGAGTATCACATCAGTGGGAGGAAGCTGATCCTTTGCGGCTTTTCGGCAGGGGCCCATGTCAGCGGTACTCTGGCGGTGCACTTTTCGGATGTAGAAGATCCCGATCCGGCTTATGATGCGATCTCCAACCGACCGGACGGCGTGATCCTTTCCTATCCCGTGATCACCACGGGAAAATATACGCATCCTGATTCGATCCGGGCGCTTTTAGGGGAGGCTCCGTCAGAACAAGAGCTTGCCTATTTTTCCCTGGAAAAGCAGGTGTCAAAAGAGACGCCGCCCTGCTTTCTATGGCAGACCAGGGAGGATGATCTGGTCCCAGTGGAAAACAGCTATCTGTTTGCACAGGCACTTTTGGAGAAGCAGATTCCCTTTGCGCATTATGTGTTCCCGGCGGGCAATCACGGTCTTTCCATTGCGACGGAGGATTTCTTCGCGGGCAACTTTGGAGAGGAATATACCATGGAGCAGGTGAGAAATGCCGTTGAGGCGGTCAGAGACGGCAAAGGAGTCAGGGTGTCCGAAAAGCGCAGACAGGAGCTGATCAAACAGTTTTTCGGGGAGGACGAGATGCCGGAATATCACAGTGATCCGAGCCTGAAAGAGGATGTGGGCCTTTGGGTAAAGCTGGCCGGGGTATGGATGGGGCGGCTGTAGATACCGCTTTGACAGGTCGGGAAATGGATAGAGAAATCAAAAAGACGGATAGATAATTCAATTGTATGCCAAAGGTGTGTGTGCTATACTGACTGAGTGTGCGATTACGAAAGAACAGGTAATGACAGTTGAAGATGTTTGATATTAGAAATATGGTGCATGAATACTTCAGGCGCGATGAGGAAGGTAATGTGACGGGGATCACGACAGCGGTGGATCACGTCAACCTTCAGGTGGCGCCCGGAGATTTCATTGCCATTTTGGGACATAACGGCTCCGGGAAATCGACGCTTGCAAAGCATCTGAATGCGATCCTGTACCCCTCCGAGGGAAGCGTCTGGGTAGATGGTATGGATACCAGGGATGAGGAAAAGCTGATGGCCATCCGGCAGACCACCGGAATGGTGTTCCAAAACCCGGACAATCAGATCATAGCACAGCTGGTGGAAGAGGATGTGGGATTTGGACCCGAGAACCTCGGCGTTCCCACAGATGAGATCTGGCAGCGGGTTGAGGAAAGCCTGAAAGCCGTAGGGATGTATGAGTATCGGAAAAAATCGCCCAACCGTTTATCCGGCGGACAGAAGCAGCGGGTATCCATCGCAGGTGTTTTGGCGATGCATCCCAAATGCATTGTACTGGATGAGCCCACAGCCATGCTGGATCCCAGCGGCCGCAGAGAAGTGATCCGGGCGGCGAGAGCCCTGAATGATGTGGAACGGATCACGGTGATCCTGATCACCCACTATATGGAAGAGGTGGTCTGGGCGGACCATATCTACGTGATGGATCACGGAAAGGTGGCAATGGAGGGAACCCCCAAGGAGATCTTTTCCAGAGTGGAGGAGCTTTTGGCCCTGCGCCTGTCCGTACCGCAGGTGACCCTTTTGGCCCATGAGCTGAAAAAGCGCGGACTGCCTCTTCCGGCCGGAATTCTGACAAGAGACGAGCTGGTAAAAGAGCTTGTAAAACTGAAAAGCAGGAGATAAGCTTCGTATGCCCATCATTATCGATCATTTAACGCATGAATATGAAACAGGCACAGCCATGGCGCATAAGGCCTTGGAGGATATCTCTTTGCAGATTCCCGACGGGCAGTTTGTCGGGCTGATCGGTCATACCGGTTCGGGGAAATCCTCCCTGATCCAGCATCTGAACGGCCTCTTGAAGCCAACGGACGGAACCGTTTATGTAGATGGCGAGGATATTTTCGACAAGGATTATGAGTTGAAAAAGCTCCGCAGCAAGGTGGGACTTGTGTTCCAGTATCCGGAGCATCAGCTGTTTGAAGCGGATGTATTTACGGATGTCTGCTACGGACCGAAGAATCTGGGGCTGGATCAGAAGGAGATCGAGCTTCGAGCCTATGAAGCCCTGAAAAAAGTGGGCTTCCCGGATGAGGCCTTTTACGTTTCCCCCTTTGATCTTTCGGGAGGACAGAAAAGAAGAGTGGCCATTGCAGGCGTACTTGCCATGAAGCCTAAGGTGCTGATCCTGGATGAACCCACAGCGGGACTGGATCCCAAGGGGAGAGATGAGATCTTAGAGCTGGTACGGCAGATGCAAAGAGAGCTGCAGATGACCGTGATCCTGGTGTCCCACAGTATGGAGGATGTGGCAAACTACGTGGACCGGATCCTGGTGATGAGCAAAGGCAGGATCATTTTGGACGGAGAGCCGGCTGAGGTTTTCACCCACAGAGAAGAGCTGGAGGAAGCGGGGCTTGCCTTGCCGCAGGTTACGTATGTCGTGCAGGATCTGCAAAAGGAGGGCTTTCATCTGGAAGGTTCCATCACGACGGTTTCACAGGCGGCAGATGCCATTATGAAGGAATTTTAACATGATACGCGAGATCACCATCGGACAGTATTACCAGACGGACTCCATTCTGCACAGACTGGATCCGCGGGTAAAGCTTATCGGGACAATTTTATATATTGTATCCATCTTTCTTTACAGAAAGCCGCTTCCCTTTGCATTGGCGGCTCTGTTTCTGGTGCTCTGCATCATGTTGTCAAAGGTGCCCTTCCGCTATATGATCAGAGGCCTTAAGACCATTCTGTTTCTGATGCTCTTTACCGCGGCCTTCAATCTGTTTTTGACGCCGGGCGAGATCGTCTGGAGCATCGGAAAGCTTGGTATTTCCAAGGAAGGTATCCTGGCTACGGTCTATATGATCCTTCGCATGATCCTTTTGATCATCGGATCCTCCCTGATGACCCTGACAACGACACCGAATCAGCTGACAGACGCCATGGAAAAGCTGCTCTGGCCGCTGACTAAGATCCATCTGCCGGTGCATGAGGTGGCAATGATGATGTCCATTGCGCTTCGGTTTATTCCGATCCTTCTGGAGGAGACGGATAAGATCATGAAGGCGCAGATGGCAAGAGGTGCGGATTTTGAAAGCGGAAATCTGCTGAAACGGATGAAGGCCATGGTGCCCCTTCTGGTTCCGCTGTTTATAGCGGCCTTCAGACGGGCCAATGACCTTGCGATGGCCATGGAAGCCAGATGCTATCAGGGCGGAGAAGGTCGTACAAAGATGAAGCCGCTGCGCTACAAGGGCAGAGATACAGGGGCCTTTGTGGTACTGATTTGTTATCTGGCCGCGATGATCGTGCTGGGGAAGGGCCTGATCCCGATCTTATAGAGCGCGGGCTTTAAAAGCGTAAGAGAGTCAAAGTATGGCAGATATGCAACTGGAAAATAAACCGAAAAAAAGAGTGATGCTGACCGTGGCCTATGACGGCAGCCATTATAAAGGCTGGCAGATCCAGCCGGGCGGCATTACCATCGAAAGTGAGCTGATCCGGGCCTTTGCGGAATTGACCGGCGAAAAGATCACCATCACAGGTGCCAGCAGGACCGATGCAGGTGTCCATGCCCTGTGTAATAAGGCGGTATTTGATACGGCCACGCAGATCCCCGCGGAAAAGCTGAGCTATGCGATGAACCGGTATCTGCCGGAGGATATCCGGATCCGGCATTCCTGTGAGGTCGCACCTGATTTTCACCCCCGCAGGGTGCCCGGTGAAAAGACCTATGCTTACCGGATCTATAACGCACCGTTTCCGGATCCGACCAAACGTTTATACAGCTATTTTGTCTATGTGCCGCTGGATGTAGAGGCGATGAAGGAGGCGGCAGGCTTTTTTCTGGGAACCCATGATTTTGCCGCCATATCCACGTATAAGCCTGAGGTTGCAAGCACCGTCCGCACCATAACCGATATCCGGGTGGAGGTTTCTTCGGAAAAACCTTTGGCCAAAGCACAGGGACTTGCAGAAGAAAAGCTGATCACCATCACGGTTACGGGAAACGGGTTTTTATACCATATGGTCAGGATCCTGGCCGGAACGCTCCTGGAGGTGGGAAGAGGAAGGATGCAGGCAGATGCCATCCCGAAGATCCTGGCCTCGAGGGACAGAAATCAGGCAGGACCGACGGCACCGGCGATGGGGCTGATGATGACGGAGCATCGATTTTTGCAGGATAGCAACGCATACAATAAGGAAGATCAGGAGGATTGGTCATGAAAAAAATGAGTATTAAAACGAAGCTGATGAGCAATACAGTTCCTTTGGCTCTGATGATCCTGCTCCTCATAGTATTTATGGGCGCCGGAGAGATGAATACGCTAAAGGAAGCCAGACAGATTTATTATGAAAAGCTCAAAGTCATGTCGGATCAGCTTTTGACGCTGGATCGGGACTTTTATCAAGCCCAGATGGGAATGGATAAAGTGGTCCAGTACCGGGAAAAGGGCAATGACCAGTTCGTACAGGAGGGTTTGTCCGACTATAAAGAGAACAGCAAGCAGGTGGAGGAAGGTTTTTTGGCGATCCGGCAGATCCTGGATGAAGATCCCTATCTGCGGGACGAGTTTAAAGCAGAGGGACAGGAGAGAAGCTGCGGGGAGATCCTGGACTCCTCCCAAAACACATTCAATACCTGGAAAAGCGGCTACAATCCGGAAACCGGAGAAGGCAATTACGGAGCGCAGGTGCCCCGTTTTAATTCCGCCAGGGAGGGAATCAATCAGCTTGAGGATGCCCTGGAGGCTTATGCCCCCTATCTGGTTCTGCAGCTGGAGAGCAAAATCAAAAGAACGCTTTGGATCACCATCGCCATTATCTTCGTAGTGCTGGCGTTTATAGCCTATCTGACGGTCATCATCATCCGCTATATCCGGATCAATGTGGAGAAGGTGGCAGATTCCATGTCGCATCTGGCAAACGGAGAGTTTGTAAAGGTGGATGAAAAGAATCTGGGGCAGGATGAGATTGCGCAGATCATTAAAAATTCCAATTACCTGGTGGATACGCTGGAGCGGATCATCCTCGATATCAAGCGGATCGTGGAGGAAGTCAACCGGTCATCAACTGAGCTTGCTTCCACTGCAGAGCAGATTTCCGCGACGACGGACGGGATCTCGGAGGCGGTTCAGGGAATCGCTGCCGGAGCGGTACAGCAGGCAGAGGAGATCCAAAGCGCCAACCTGAATGTAGGCAGGATCTCGGATGCGGTTTCAAAGGTAAGAGACAATGTCGATGCGCTTGAGAAAACGGCTACTGAGATGCATACGGAAAGCAACGGTGCCGTGGATCAGCTCGGGAAATTAAGACAGAGTGCTTCCGATATGAGCAGCAGGATCACAGAGATCACCGACCGGATCAATGCTACCAGCGCAGCGGTTGCCAATATCAATGACAAGGTGGCAGCCATTACATCGATCGCAACCCAGACCAATCTGCTTGCGCTGAATGCTTCCATAGAAGCTGCGAGAGCAGGAGATGCGGGAAGAGGCTTTGCCGTAGTAGCTGAAGAGATCGGAAAGCTGGCCGATGATTCGGCAGGCAGCGCCGATGAGATCCGTAAGGAGATGGAAAAGCTGCTTGGACAGTCGGGGCAGGCAGTCAAGACGGCAAAGGAGGTACAGGGAACCAACGAGACGCAGCAGGGCGTGATCCATCATACGGTAGAGAGCATCGATGTCCTGATCGATGCGATCCGGACGACGGTAAACGGGATCGAGAGCATCAACGAAAGCGCAAGGCAGTCAGAGCAGGCCGGACAGGGCGTTGCAGACGTTATGGCCTCACTTTCCGCTATTTCGGAAGAGAATGCAGCCTCCACAGAGGAAACCGGGGCTGCCATGGAGGAACTCAATGCCAATATCAATATCCTGTCACAGTCCGCAGAAGGGCTGCAGCGTCTGTCCGGACAGCTGGCAGAGGATATTGCGTTCTTTAAGAATTGATCGGGCGAATATCTTTCAGAATGGATCTTGCATCGGGGGTTGACACTCCCGATGCACTGTTATATAATATCAAATTGTGACGGCTAAGGGGTAGCCATGCCCCGGAGACCCCAAACCGTCGGAGTCAAATCACTTCCCAGAGGAGATTCCCCTGACTTGGAAACCGCTAAGATCCATTGGTTTTCACAGTCTCGGCAGGCAACAAGTATGGTTAGGCTGCATCTTGCAGGCTGAACACGGGAAATCGTTTCCCAAGTGAATTTGGAGGTAACGTTATGAAGACATTTATGCCGAATCCACAGACCGTAGATAGAAAATGGTATGTGGTGGATGCTACGGATATGACTCTCGGACGCCTTGCATCTGAGGTCGCTAAAGTTTTAAGAGGAAAGAATAAGCCGATCTTTACTCCTCATGCTGATACCGGTGACTATGTAGTGATCGTAAACGCAGAGAAGGTAAAAGTAACCGGTAAGAAGCTGGATCAGAAGATGTATTATCATCACTCTGATTACGTAGGTGGTATGAAAGAGACCAACCTTCGTGAGATGATGGCGAAGAAGCCTGAGAGAGTTGTTGAGCTGGCTGTAAAGGGTATGCTTCCGAAGGGACCCCTGGGCAGACAGATGTACAAGAAGCTTCACGTATATGCAGGTCCTGAGCATCAGCAGGCTGCACAGAAGCCCGAAGTACTTACTTTTTAAGGCTGAAAGGAGAAGATAGAAATGGCGAAAGCAACGAATACATATCATGGAACAGGCAGACGTAAAAAGTCCATCGCCCGTGTATATTTGAAACCCGGTAAAGGCGAGATCCTGGTAAACAAGAGATCCCTTGATGAGTACTTCGGAATGGAGACCCTGAAGGTGATCGTTCGTCAGCCTCTGGTTGCTACCGAGACAACCGACAAGTTTGATATCCTTGTAAATGTTAAGGGCGGCGGTTTTACCGGACAGGCAGGTGCCATCCGTCACGGAATCGCAAGAGCACTTCTTACCGTTGATAACGATTACAGACCGGTTCTGAAGAAAGCCGGATATCTGACTCGTGATCCTCGTATGAAAGAGCGTAAGAAATACGGTCTCAAAGCCGCGAGACGTGCGCCGCAGTTCTCAAAGAGATAAGGATTACTGCGAATTGCAGTATATGGAAAGAGTTCCCGAGTTTACTCGAGGAACTCTTTTTTATATGCTGCAATTCATTGGAATGCAGGAGATGAGCGTGATAGAAGGTAGTGAATGGTGGAAAAAATATAATTCCCCATTCCACATTGCCACGAAATTTAACTGAAAACTTATAAAAATGTAAACTTTGCTTGGTTGTCCGGGCAAGGTTTGTTTTTTATAATACTGTTAAAAATCATAGCAAAGGTGGTATAATTATGAGAAAGACATACCTCGACAATATCCGTTGGATTACAGTGAGCCTTGTGGTAATCTATCATGTGATTTACATGTTCAATGGCGTCACACAACACGGCATCATCGGCCCCTTTCGTGAAAATCAGCCCCAGGATCTGTTCCAGTATATGGTTTACCCCTGGTTTATGCTGCTGCTGTTCGTGGTTTCCGGTATGTCCGCCAGATTTGAGCTGGACAAAGTCACAGCTAAGGAATTCGTCAGAAAAAGGACAAGAAAACTTCTGGTGCCCTCTACCATCGGTCTGCTGGTATGGGGATGGGTCATGGGGTATTACAATATGCTCATCGCCGGTGCGTTTGAACAGATGGGCGCCGTACCGAAGCCGATACTGTTCCTGATTATGTGCGTCAGCGGCACAGGCCCGCTGTGGTATATCCAGCTTTTGTGGCTTTTCAGCCTCCTGCTTCTCGTAATCCGTAAAATTGATAACGACAGGCTGTGGCGGCTTTGCGGAGGTGCCGGGACTGCTGTTGCCCTTGTTCTCACGGTGGTGATCTATGGAGCAGCACAGATTTTGAACACTCCCATTATTGTGGTCTACCGCTTCGGCATCTACGGAGCAGGCTTCCTGATCGGCTACTTTGTCTTCTCCCATGATGAGGTTATGGACAGACTGGAGCAAAACTGGATTCTGCTAAGTTCCCTGGGGGCGGCATCCTGTGTGCTGTTTGTTGTAATGTATTGGGGTCAATCCTACCCGGATCATGAGGTGCTGGATACCTTCGTCTGTAACCTTTTTGCATGGCTCGGCACCCTGGGCGTTCTCGCCTTTATGAAAAAATGGGGCGTATTTGAAAACCGCTTTGCCAACTGGATGAAGAAGCGGTCTTTCGGGCTTTACGTGTTTCACTATCTGCCCATTGCAGTGAGTGCCCGGTATCTGAAACTGTATGCGCCGCAGCTTTCGCCGGTTTTTATCTACCTGCTTGTCGGCGTGGCCGGCTTCGGGGGAGCATTTCTTCTAAACGGCGTTATTCGTAAAATACCCGTAATTCGATGGTGCGTTTTAGGCATAAGAAAGGAGCAAAAATGAGTTTTTCGGAAAACCTGATTGAACTCAGGAAATATCACGACTATTCACAGGAGGAGCTGGCAGAGATGATCGGCGTTTCCCGTCAGACTCTGTCAAAATATGAGACAGGTGAGTCGCTGCCGGATATCGAAAAAAGCAAGCTCCTTGCGGATGTATTCTCCGTGACCATAGACGACCTCATTAACCACGAAAAGAGCGATGAGGAAAGCCTTGGGCTGGGTGTTCCACCAAAGGGAAAGCATGTGTTCGGCATGGTTAAGGTTGGTGACAAGGG
>JAILHW010000046.1 GCA_024695605.1 Lachnospiraceae bacterium
TGTCAGCTTTACGATCCCGGCCGGAACGACCCTTGGAATCTTAGGCGGTACCGGCTCCGGAAAATCCACTCTGATGTATCTTCTGGACCGCTTGTATGACCTGCCCGCAGATTGCGGACGCATCACGATCGGCGGAAAGGACATCCGATCGATGGATCGAAAAACGCTCAGGGAGAGGATCGGTCTGGTGCTCCAGGAGCCTTTTCTGTTTTCCAGAACGCTTGCGGAAAATATCGCGATCACGCAGCCGGGAGAGCCTGAGAAAGAGAAGGTCATAGCGGCGGCAAGGGCAGCGGCTCTGGATGAGAGCATTGAGAAATTTACCAGGGGATATGAGACCTTTGTGGGAGAGCGCGGCGTCACGCTTTCCGGAGGGCAGAAGCAGCGAACGGCGATCGCGCAGGTGCTTATGAAGAATCCGCCGATCATGATCTTTGATGATTCGCTTTCCGCCGTGGATATGGAGACGGACGCCAAGATCAGAAAGGGACTTTCCGAAAACACGAAGGGATCCACGGTGATCCTGATCTCTCACCGGATCACAACCCTGATGCAGGCGGATCAGATCCTTGTGCTCGAGGGCGGCCGGATCGCAGAGTGCGGAACGCATGAGAGCCTTCTTCGCAGGGACGGCCTGTATGCAAGGATCTTTGACATTCAGATGGCAGGAGCGCAGTAAAAATGGAACCGTATGACAAAGAAGAAGGCGGCTTTCTTCCCTGGTTTGGGATCCCGAAGCTTTTGCCGTATATCAGACAATATATCCCGAAGATCCTTTTTATGATCGCATTGGGCTTTCTTTCCAGTCTTCTGGACTCGGCGTGGCCGCTGTTTAACCGCTATGCACTCAATCACTTTGTGGCAAACAGCACGCTTTCGGGACTGGGCGGCTTTATCCTGCTTTATGCAGGTCTTTTGATCCTGTATGTGGCGGATAATCTGCTCTGCACCTATCGCTGTGGCCAGGTGGAAATGTCCGTGGACAGGGATCTTCGAAATGCCGCCTTTCATCATCTGCAGGAATTGTCTTTTTCTTATTTCAACCGGAACAATGTGGGCTACATTCATGCAAGGGTGATGAGTGATACCGGAAAGATCGGCGTGCTGGTAGCCTGGAGACTGATGGATATCGTATGGAACGGCGCCTACATCATTTGCGTGCTGATCATGATGTTTCTTCTGGACTGGAGACTGGCGGGGATCATTTCTCTTCTGGTACCCATTGTAGTGCTCCTGGTCAGCTTCTTTCAGAAAAAGCTGGTGCTTTTGAACCGCCGGATCCGGGAGATCAACTCCACCATTACCGGCAATTTCAACGAAGGGATCACCGGAGCCAGAGCCATAAAGACGCTGGTGATCGAAGAGCGGATCGAACAGGACTTTGAACGGGATACGGAAAATATGAGAAAAACCTCGGTCAGGGCCACGCATTTTTCCGCCTTATTTACCGCATCCGTGACGATGATGAGCTCCGTTGCGCTTGCGCTGGTGCTCTGGAGAGGGGGCAGCGCAACCATAGAGGATATCACGCGCATCGGTACCCTGTCGGTATTTCTTTCCTACGCCATGGGGATGATGGAGCCCATCCAGCATGTGATCGTGACGATCTCCGAAATGATCGCCGTGCAGGTCAACATCGAAAGACTGACCAATCTTCTGGCAACCCGGTCGGACGTTACGGACAGTCCCGCGGTCGTGGAGCGATACGGGGATACCTTTCATCCGAAAAAGGAAAACTGGGAGGAGCTTTACGGGGATGTGGAGTTTCGGGATGTATCCTTCCATTATCCGGATGGGGAGGAGTATGTTCTGGAGCATTTTAATCTCAAGGTGCCCATGGGAACCAATGTGGCGATCGTGGGAGAGACCGGAGCGGGAAAATCCACGCTGGTAAATCTGGTCTGCCGGTTTTTTGAGCCTACAAGCGGACAGGTTCTGATCGATGGGAAGGATGCAAGGGAACGGTCGCAGCTGTGGCTGCACAGCAATATCGGCTATGTGCTGCAGACTCCGCACCTGTTTTCGGGTACGATACGGGAAAACCTTCGCTACGGACGTCCCGATGCCACGGATGAAGAGATCATGGCAGCATTGAAGCTGGTGGCTGCGGACGGGATCGTAGGTGCGATGGAGAAGGGACTGGACAGTGAGGTCGGAGAGGGCGGCGGTATGCTCTCTACGGGACAGAAGCAGCTTCTTTCCTTTGCCAGAGCGCTTCTGGCGGACCCAAAGATCCTGATCCTGGATGAAGCAACGGCTTCGGTGGATACCGTGACAGAGAAGGCCATTCAGGAAGCGATCACCACTGTTACAAAGGGGCGTACCTCCTTTGTGATCGCTCATCGCCTGTCCACCATTGTGGAAGCGGATATCATTCTGGTGGTCCGTGACGGAAGGATCATCGAAAAAGGAACCCATAAAGAGCTGATGGGAGCGCGTGGCGACTACTATAAGCTGTTTACCAGACAATTCGAGCAACTGGCTCCGGATAAGGCGCTGGAACGATAAAGGAGAGGTAGGATGTTAAAAAAGCTCAAAACACTGTTTCACAATCGATACACAGCACTGATACCGGCTGCTGTGACACTGGCGTTATCGATAGGGGTGCTTCAGATCACGGTTTTGGCCAAACCGGCGATCATAAGAGATCCCAGAATTGATGAGGACGGAAAGGCCACCTGGGATAAGGTAGCCTTTGGAAGTTATCAGCAAACGGTGACTGATCCCGTACCGACGCCTATCAAGTGGAGAATTCTTTCCGTCAACAGTGATGGCACGAACGCTTTTTTGATAGCGGATCAGGTGTTGGATTGCATGAGGTTTAATTCCACGAAATGGGAAGGCAGCACCCTTAGGAGTTGGCTGAACAATGATTTTTACAACTCTGCTTTTTCCGAAGAGGACCAAAAGGCCATCATTGAGACCGAGGTGGAGAATCCTGTCTTTGAGGAAACCGGAGTTGCCGAGCAAAAACCTACAATGGAAAAGGTATATGTACTGTCCTATTGGGAAGCTTCGAACGAGGAGTTTGGTTTTCTGAATAATCGGACCAGAAGGACGATGGTTACACCCTATGCAAAAACGAGAGCATTGCAGTTTTCTGATATAGATACTGCCAACTGGTGGCTTAGGACCAAAGGAAATAAAGAGCCCGCTGATATGATCAGCACTGTGAATACCGGGGGAGGTCTCCAGAAAGACTGGTATAGTACCAGGACGGTCGGTATAGGCGTACGTCCTGTCCTTCATGTGGATCTGACATCTTCCTGTGTTACCGATGCCGGAACGGTTTCATCGCTTGGGGAAAGTATGCTTCCAAAAGGCCCCGGCCGGGATATCAAAGAGCTCTCAGCTCCCCGCAGCAAGGATGAAGTAGTGACCTGGGATTGTGTCTGGTTCGGGCACTATGTGCAGGATGTTACGTTTGAAAAAACACCGATCGAATGGCGGGTCCTTTCCGTTAATGATGATGGAACGGATGCTTTTCTTCTGGCGGAGTGGCTTTTGGAGCCTCGCCCCTTTCATAACACAGCGTCGACGGCGATCACCTGGAAGGATAGTGATCTTCGCCGGTGGCTGAATGAAGACTTTCTGAAGACTGCTTTTTCCGAGGAAGAGAAAAAGCTGATTCGCACTACAACTGTGCGTACAGAGACCAGAACCGAAGGAGAGAAGCCGGAGGAAACGCTGGATCAGATTTTTTTACTGTCACAAGCAGAAGCATATGCCCCATTGTATGGTTTTGCTGAGGTGGATAATAACTCGGAAAATACGGACAGACAATCAGAAGTGACGCCATATGCGTTTGCGAATGGTGCAAGAGGCAACAATATCAATCGCGGCAAATGGTGGCTCAGATCTCCGTCCCCAACGGGGAGTATGCGTGTGATCAGTGAAGATGGGCATCTAAACGGGAGCAGGGTGGAAGGCAATAGCAGTTGTATCAGACCGACATTACACGTTGACCTGAACTCCATGCTGGTCCGCCCCATCGGTACAGAAACCAAATCTCCGAAGAGGCATGATACAACGGCGGATGAGGAATGGATGGCCCTGGATCCGGAGCAGTGGGAAAAGGATTTGTTACAGCTGGAGGAAGCACGAAAGGTGCTCGGAAAAATCGGTGAGATTGCCGATGATGAAGAAAGCAAAGGTAGGATCAAAGCCGCCCGGGACTCCTATGAGAATCTGCCCTACAGTGTGAAATGGAAGTATTATGATGAAAACCTGCAAACCCTTAAGGAGGCTGAGGAAACGTATAGACAGCTTGTCCAAAACAACATCGCTGCAGCCAGGCAGGTGACAGACCTGATCGATGCCATCAAGGATCAGACCGGGGACAAAAGAAAAGCCATTGCAGATGCAAGAAGTGCGTATGATGCCTTGCCTGCGCAGGCGAAAAAGTGGGTTCCGGCTGACAAGCTCGCGGAGCTGGAAGTTGCCGAGAAAAAGCTTTCGGAACCTGAAAAAACAGAAGGTGAGAAACAAAAAGACGGTGATAAAGAAGCCGGCGATTCGGTCAGAAAACCGTCCAAGGTCAAGATCCGAAGTGCAAAGATCAGGCAGGCAAAAAACAAAAAGCCGGTTTTGACGGTCAAGTGGAAGAAGAGCAAACGTGCCAACGGATATCAGGTCAAGTATTCCACCGGCAGGAAATTCAGGAAGGGAAAAAGGACAAAGACCGGGACAGTCAGGTCCGCGAAGAAAACTACCTTTTCAACGAAGAAGATCTCCGGGGCAAAAACCTGGTATGTAAAGGTCAGAGCATATTGTAAGACAAATGACGGAAAGAAGGTATACGGCTCCTGGAGTAAGGTGAAAAAAGTCAGGAAGTAACAAACGGGCGGCGCTTTGCGCCGCCCGTTATTTATTCTGTCAATTCATTTTTCGATCAGCATT
>JAILHW010000094.1 GCA_024695605.1 Lachnospiraceae bacterium
ATCTACGGTCAGAAGGGCATCGGCAAGACCACGCTGTTGCTGGATTTTATCAAGGATAAGGACAGTGTATATTACCTTGCGGGCGAAGCGTCTGCAAGACAGCAGCAATATTTGATGGCACAGCAGTTTCGGAATAACAACATTCGCTGCGGGGAATATCCTTCCTATGAGCAGCTGATGCAGGCATTTTCCGACAGCTGCCGGGATAAAAAGGTACTTGTCATCGATGAATTTGAATATCTTCTGCAGGGAGAATCCGATCTGATGGATTCCCTGCTTTCTCTGCTGACAGAAGAGAGTGAAAAGCAGTATATGATCCTGCTTTGTTCCTCCTCCGTCAGCTTTGTGGAAAACCGTATGGTCAGCAAGATCGGCCGTGCGGCGCTTTCCATCTCTGCTTTTATCAAGGTCAAGGAGATCGGCTTTGACAAGGTAAAGCAGGCTTTTCCCCATTATTCTGCGAATGAAAGGATCGCACTTTACGCTATCCTGGGCGGCGTTCCGGCGCTTTGGAACTGCTTTGATCCGGAAAAGACGCTCGTGCAGAATCTTTGCGAAAACCTGATCGATCCGGACAGCTTTTTATCCCGCGAAGCCACGCGCTACGTCAGGGAACTGGTGCGTGAGGGCGGCGTGTATTATTCCATTTTGTCGGCTCTTGGATCCGGCAAGGATAAGCTTGGGGATATCTATGAGCATACGGGCTTTTCGAGAGCCAAGATCTCGGTATATCTGAAAAATCTGATGGAGCATGAGATCGCCGAGAAGGTCTTTTCCCTGGATACCCGCGGACGGGATATGCAAAGGAAGGGCATCTATCGCATCAGCAATCATTTTTGCAATTTCTATTTCCGTTTTCTGTATCCCAATCAGAGCATGAACAGGCGGCTTTCGCCCCAGGCGTTCTATGATACCTATGTATCCGGACAGCTGGAGGATTTCTGCAAGCCCTGTTTCTCTGCCATTTGCAGAGACTATATGGAAGAGCTCATCATGGACGATGATTTCGATTTTGAGGTGGCAGATTTCGGTGTCTTTGACGGAAAGGAAGGTCTGATCGACTTTCTGGCCATGGATGAGGATGAGGAGCGATGTGTTGCGGCATTTTGCTGCTATGACAAGCCCTTTATGCCGTATGAATTCTATGAAGCGGCGCTGCATACGCTGCAGAGCGCCAAGGTACCGACAGATTTGATCTATCTGTTTTCCAGGGATGGGTTTGATGAAAAGGTGCGCCTGGAGGCAAAAGTGCACCCTAATGTCAGACTTTTGAGCATGCAGGAGTGGATGGACTGAGTATGGGGAAGGTCGTATACATTGCGGAAAAACCAAGTGTAGCCCGTCAGTTTGCGGATACGCTTGCGCATAAAGAAAATCTCCAGTTTTCCAAAAAGGACGGCTATCTGGACGGCGGAAATGCGATCGTTACCTGGTGCGTCGGGCATCTTGTGACCATGAGCTATCCGGAGGTCTATGATGAAAAGTGGAAGAAGTGGCAGATGGATCCGCTTCCCTTTATTCCGGATACTTTTCAGTATGAGGTGATTCAAAGCGCCAAGAAGCAGTTTGCCATTGTCAAGGGGCTTTTGACCGACAAGGATGTGGATACCATCTATGTCTGCACCGACTCGGGACGTGAAGGAGAATACATCTACCGCCTTGTGGATATGATGGCCAAGGTGGGAGACAAGCAAAAGAAGCGTGTCTGGATCGATTCCCAGACCGAGGACGAGATCATGCGCGGAATCCGGGAAGCCAAGGATCTGTCCGCCTATGATAATATTTCCTCATCGGCCTATCTTCGAGCTATAGAGGACTATCTGATGGGCATCAATTTTTCCCGTGCCCTGACGCTGAAATACCGCTACACGCTGCAGGATGTTCTGCAAAAGCAGCGCGTTACCGTTTCCGTAGGACGCGTGATGACCTGTGTTCTGGGAATGGTGGTAAAGCGCGAGCTGGAGATCCGCAATTTTGTCAAAACGCCCTTTTACCGGGTGTTTGCCAATCTGCAGATAGGGGAGAATCCCGTAAAGGCGGAATTTCGTGCGGTGGAGGGCTCCGATTATTATCAGTCGCCGCTTTTGTATAAGGAAAACGGCTTTTCCAAAAAGGAGGATGCCGAAAAGCTGATCGCGGACCTGAGCGAGCCAAAGCCTTTGCAGTTCACCCTTGTGAAGAGCGAAAAAAAGAAAGAGGTCAAAAAGCCGCCGCTTTTGTATAACCTGGCAGAGCTGCAAAATGACTGCTCCAGACTGTTTAAGCTGTCTCCGGACCAGACCCTGCAGGTTGCGCAGGAGCTTTACGAGCGCCGAATGACCACCTATCCGAGAACGGATGCCAGAGTCCTTTCCACGGCGGTGGCAAAGGAGATCACCAAGAATATAAATCCGCTTGCGGCATATCCGGGGATGGAGCCCTTTGTGCGCTATATCCTGGAGAAAAAGACCTACGAAAATCTGGCAAAGACCAAATACGTCAATGACAAGCAGATCACCGATCACTATGCCATCATCCCCACGGGCGTTGATGTGGGAAAGGCGGACAGTCTGACAGAGATCCAGCACAAGGTATATGAGCTGATCCTTCGGCGGTTTCTTGCGATCTTTTGCCCGGATGCGGAGTATCAGAAGGTTGCGCTTGTCGTAAAACGAAAGAACGAAAGCTTTTTTGCCACCTTCAAGGTGCAGACAGAGGCCGGTTTCCGGAAGATTTTTGACGATTCCTTCTTTAAAACTCCCAGGAAATCAGGAGAGGAAGAGGAGGATGATGAGAAAAATACCGATCCCGATAAGCAGGAAGAGATAGTTTGTGATGAGAATTTTATAAATTATCTTTCCTCTCTGAAAAAAAATGATATAATAGATGCGAGCGGCTTCGAAATCAAAGAAGGGGAGACATCGCCTCCGAAGCGGTACAACTCAGGCTCGCTGATCCTGGCAATGGAGAATGCGGGACAGCTCATTGAGGATGAGGACCTTCGGGCCCAGATCAAGGGAAGCGGGATCGGCACATCGGCTACCAGAGCGGAGATCCTGAAAAAACTGGTCACCATCGATTATCTTTCCCTGAATAAAAAGACCCAGATCTACACCCCCACATATCTTGGGGAGAGCATCTACTACGTGGTTGCCTGCAGTATGCCGGTCATGTTAAGACCCAATATGACCGCCAGCTGGGAGATGGGACTGTCGCAGGTGGCAGAGGGCAAGATCACCTCTGAGGAGTACAGACAGAAGCTGGATGCATTTGTCATTTCGAAGATCGACCTGGTAAAGAAGGAGAACCAGAAAGCTAGGATCACTGCACTTTTGCAGCGGTCGGCCGCTTACTATAAAAAGGGTAAGAAGAAAAGTTCCAAATAGTTTATCTTGATGGGAGGAAAAACGAAATGGAGATTTTTAAGAGCGACAAATTTCTGGATCTGACACATACAGTCGCAAGTCCTTTGTTTGAGGCAGCAGAGAACCCCTGGGGCGTGCTTCCGCTGATCAAGGATTTTATCGAAGGTCTGGGACCTTATCTGGGTGGGGATTATGTGCAGATTGGAGACAAGGTGTGGATCCACAATACCGTTACTGTGGCACCCACTGCAAAGATCGACGGGCCGTGCATCATCGGCGCAGGTACTGAAGTTCGTCATTGTGCGTTTATCCGCGGATCAGCCGTGATCGGAGAAAACTGTGTGATCGGCAATTCCGTTGAGGTGAAAAACAGCATCATCTTTGATGAGTGTGAGGTTCCCCATTTTAACTATGTCGGCGACAGTGTGCTTGGCTATAAGGCACATCTGGGCGCAGGCGCCATTACCTCCAACATCAAAAACGATAAGACCAATGTGGAGGTATCCTTCCCGTTGGGAAGAATTGATACCAAGCTTCGCAAGTTCGGTGCCATCGTGGGTGATTATTCCCAGATCGGCTGCAACTGCGTACTCAATCCCGGCTCTCTGATCGGGAAGAACGTCAGCATCTATCCGCTGCAGAGCATTCGCGGCATGATCGCTGACAATACCATTTACAAGGATGACGGACGCATCACCCAGAAGGTAAAGATCAAAAAGCCAATGCCGAAGGGTGCGTTCGAGCTGCGTAACTGATCCTTTTTCCAAACCGAATGAAGGCCGGTTTTCGAACACGGCTTCATAATAAAAATTTACCGAAAGGAGTTTTCACATGACTTATTCAAAAGAAGTTGAAGAAATGTGTCCGGTTGCCCAGGGTGTTCATCATGGATGTGCCCCGATACCGGAAGAGGCAAATTGGGTTCAGGCCAAAGAGGTCAAGGACATTTCCGGCTTTACACACGGTGTAGGCTGGTGTGCACCTCAGCAGGGAGCTTGCAAGCTTTCCCTGAACGTAAAAGAGGGAATCATCCAGGAAGCATTGGTTGAGACCATCGGCTGCTCCGGTATGACCCACAGCGCTGCTATGGCTGCTGAGATCCTTCCCGGACTTACCGTTATGGAAGCCCTGAACACCGACCTTGTTTGTGATGCCATCAACACCGCTATGAGAGAGCTGTTTCTGCAGATCGTTTACGGCCGCAGCCAGTCCGCTTTCTCTGAGGATGGACTTCCTGTTGGTGCAGGTCTTGAGGACCTTGGTAAGGGTCTTCGTTCTCAGGTTGGTACCATGTACTCTACCCTGAAGAAGGGTCCCCGCTATCTGGAGATGGCAGAGGGCTATGTAACCGGTATCGCTCTGGATAAGGACGATCAGATCATCGGCTACAAGTTTGTCAGCCTTGGCAAGATGACCGACTTTATCAAGAAGGGTGATGAGCCCAACGAGGCTTATAAGAAAGCCTGCGGTCAGTACGGTCGTGTAGATGATGCTGTTCGTATCATCGATCCGAGAACCGATGAAGAGATCAAATAAGAAGAGGAGGGAAAGACATAATGGCTTTATTTGAATCATACGAAAGAAGAATTGACCAGATCAATTCTGTACTTGCAAATTATGGAATCGCTTCTCTTGAGGAAGCTGAGAAAATTACAAAGGATGCAGGCCTGGATGTTTACGATGCCGTAAAGAAGATCCAGCCCATCTGCTTTGAAAACGCCTGCTGGGCATACACCGTAGGTGCTGCCATCGCCATCAAGAAGGGCTGCAAGAAGGCTTCCGAGGCTGCTGCAGCAATCGGCGAGGGACTTCAGGCATTCTGCATTCCCGGTTCTGTAGCCGATACCCGTAAGGTAGGTCTCGGCCATGGTAACCTGGGCAAGATGCTTTTGGAAGAGGATACCGAGTGCTTCGCATTCCTGGCTGGTCACGAGTCCTTCGCAGCAGCTGAAGGTGCGATCGGTATCGCAGAGAAGGCTAACAAGGTTCGTCAGAAACCCCTTCGCGTTATCCTGAACGGTCTTGGAAAAGACGCAGCTCAGATCATTTCCCGTATCAACGGCTTTACCTTCGTTGAGACCGAGTATGATCCTTACAAGAACGAAGTGAAGGAAGTAAACCGTATCGCTTACTCCGAGGGACTTCGCAGCAAGGTGAACTGCTATGGTGCAAACTCCGTTCCGGAAGGTGTTGCGATCATGTGGAAAGAGAACGTAGATGTATCCATTACCGGTAACTCTACCAATCCTACCAGATTCCAGCATCCCGTTGCAGGTACCTACAAGAAGGAAAGAACTGAAGCAGGCAAGAAGTACTTCTCCGTTGCTTCCGGTGGTGGTACCGGACGTACCCTGCATCCTGATAACATGGCAGCAGGTCCCGCTTCCTACGGCTTCACCGATAC
This sequence comes from Lachnospiraceae bacterium, assembly GCA_024695605.1. Taxonomy (GTDB): domain Bacteria; phylum Bacillota; class Clostridia; order Lachnospirales; family Lachnospiraceae; genus RGIG7926. The sequence goes on from JAILHW010000094.1 coordinate 5,749, forward strand.
CCTCGGAAGAATGCACTCCAGCGCTCAGTTCGCAGGTTCTTCCTCCGTTCCGGCTCACGTTGAGATGATGGGTCTGATCGGTATGGGTAACAACCCGATGGTTGGTGCTACCGTTTC
>JAILHW010000060.1 GCA_024695605.1 Lachnospiraceae bacterium
TTCTGTAGATACCCTACTGAGCTCGTAAAGAAGATTGCAGGAGAATTGCTCGAAAAAGTGTAAGGGTCCAGGGGATAAATAAAAGGATAAAGAAGGCGGAGGTGAAAGTCTCTGCCTTTTCATTTTTTTGATCATCTGTGCTTGGTTCCATCAAATATCTGTACATCCATCAATCATCTATGCATATTTGACAAATCCACCATAGTGGGTTAAAGTAGTATTTTAGCATTAACGTTGTTTTTTCGAGGGTATGAATATGAATCCGAAAACATTGAAATACATTATAAAAAGGATCATTCTGGCGATCTTTACGGTGTGGGTGGTGATCACGGTCACCTTCTTTATCATGCATGCCGTGCCAGGCGGTCCGTTCACTTCTGAAAAGGCGGTTTCCCCTGCGGTGCAGAAGGCCATGGAGGCCAAGTACGGTCTGGACAAGCCACTGATGACCCAGTATGTGACCTATCTTACGGATGTGGTACAGTTTAAGTTCGGTCCGTCCTTAAAGCAGCGTGGCCGTATGGTCATCGATATCATCGGCGACGGTATGAAGACGTCCGTTAAGCTCGGTCTGATCGCTGCTTTTCTGGCACTGATCATCGGCGTGGTGCTGGGATCCTTTGCGGCGCTGCTGCGTAACTCCTTTGTGGACCGTGTGATCATGGTAATCACCACAGCCTTCGTTTCGATGCCTTCGTTTATTATGGGCTCTCTTTTGCTGGTCATCTTTGCCATCAAGAGCCATATTTTCCCGGCAAACGGCGCAACACCGGGCGGACTTGTCCTGCCCATCATCACGTTGATGCTGTATCCCATGTCCTATATCACCCGTCTGACCAGATCCTCCATGCTGGATGTGCTCGGACAGGATTATATCCGTACTGCCAAGGCTAAGGGCGTATCCGGCGGACGGATCATTTTCGGTCATGCTCTGAAAAATGCGCTGATCCCCGTGATCACGTATTTCGGACCGATGCTGGCCTATATCGTTACCGGATCATTGGTGGTAGAGCAGATCTTTGCCGTACCGGGTATCGGCAGAGCCTATGTATCAAGCATTACCAACCGCGATTATACCATGATCATGGGAACGACCATCGTGCTGGCTTCCTTGATCGTGATCATGAACCTTGTAAGCGATATTCTGTATAAAGTAGTAGATCCAAGGATCAACCTCGAATAATCGCCCTAAAGCATTGGCTTCGAATGGGCTTATAGGATAAGAAGCAATATATTAAGGAGACGTTCCGCATATGAAGGATACGGCAAAAAAAGCCGCAGATCCGAAGGCTGCCGATCAGACAGCAGCTTTGGATTTTTCACCGGCTGATGAAAAAGAAAAAGAATATATGGTCAAGATGCGGCCGCAGACAACCGCTTTTCAGGATGGTATGCGCCGCCTTCGGAAAAACAAGGTAGCGATGGTCAGCTTTTTTGTCATCCTGCTGATCACACTGTCCGCGTTGTTTCTGCCAATGCTCTGGCCATATAAATATGAAGCGATGCTGGGAATGACCCCCGGAAAGCCGGTGGATGCCTCGTTCCAGAACCTGCGCCCGATGGAATATTCCGCTACGGAGCTGGCCAGGATGGAAGAGGGAGAAAAAATCTTCCCGCATCTGTTCGGAACGGATTCCAGCGGTCGTGATTACTTCATCCGTGTGGTTTACGGAACCAGGATCTCCCTGGCAGTAGGATTCTTTGCATCCCTGATCGTATTGGTGATCGGTCTTTTGGTGGGTGCGATCTCCGGATATGCAGGCGGAAAGGTCGATCTGATCATCATGCGTATCGTGGATATCATTTATTCCCTGCCGGATATGCTGATGGTGATCCTGCTGGCAACAGTGCTAAAGCAGGTGATCGGTGACAGCCTGGACAAAACGATCCTGGCAAAGATCGGTTCCAACATCATTTCGCTGTTTATCGTATTTGCGCTTTTATACTGGGTTTCGATGGCAAGACTTGTTCGTGGGCAGATCCTGTCCCTGCGTGAACAGGAATATGTCCTGGCAGCACAGGCAGCCGGGGCGAAGGGCAGCTGGGTCATCAGAAAGCATCTGATCCCGAACTGCGTTTCGGTCATCGTGATCTCGACAGCTTTGCAGATCCCGAGCGCGATTTTTACGGAGAGTTATCTTTCCTTCCTGGGACTGGGGGTGAACGCACCGATGCCGTCTCTGGGCTCTCTGGCTTCGGATGCGCTCAACGGAATCACGTCCTATCCCTACAGACTCGTGATCCCGGCCATCGTGATCTCCCTGATCGTGCTGTCGCTGAACCTGTTCGGAGATGGCCTAAGAGATGCGTTTGATCCTAAGTTAAATGGATAAAGAAAGGAACAATCATGGCACTATTGGAAGTGACAGATCTTCATACATCATTTATGACGGATGCCGGAGAGGTAAAGGCAGTCAACGGCGTATCCTTTTCTCTGGAGAAAAACAAGGTCCTGGGGATCGTGGGAGAGTCGGGTTCCGGAAAGTCGGTAACGGCCTATTCCATCATGCAGATCCTGAGCGGAAACGGTAAGATCGTATCCGGCTCCATCAAGCTGGACGGTCAGGAGCTGGTAGGCGCAGGAGAAGGCGTGATGACCAAGATCAGGGGAAACAGGATCTCGATCATTTTCCAGGATCCCATGACAAGCCTGAATCCGACCTATACCATCGGAAAGCAGCTGATGGAGGCAATCTTGCTGCATACCGACAGAAACAAAAAGGAAGCCTACGACCGGGCTGTTGAGATGCTCAGGCTCGTCAATGTCAATGAGCCGGAAAAAAGAATGAAGCAGTACCCTTACGAATTTTCCGGCGGCATGCGCCAGAGAGTGATGATCGCCATGGCACTGGCCTGCGAGCCGGATGTATTGATCGCGGATGAGCCGACAACGGCGCTGGATGTAACGATCCAGGCAGGAATTTTGGAGTTGATGAAGGACATCCAGAAAAAAGAGGGAATGGCCATCATCATGATCACCCACGACCTCGGAGTGGTGGCGCAGCTTTGCGATGAGATCATTGTCATGTATGCAGGCGGGATTTGTGAAAAGGGAACGGCAGACGATATCTTTTATCATCCCGCACATGAATATACAAAGGGTCTTCTTTCCTCCATTCCCACGGCGGAGATGGCAGGACAGAAATTAAAGCCCATTGCGGGAACGCCCATCGATCTTTTGAATATGCCCAAGGGATGCCCGTTTGCGCCAAGATGCGATGCGGCCATGAAGGTGTGCATCCACAATGCGGCTAAGATGAAAAAGGTGGGCGAGGGACATGAGGCAGCCTGCTGGGTAAACGAAAAGCAGTAAGATAATGGTGACAACTATGGATGAAAAGCAAACTACGAATCAGCCGCTTTTGAGCGTAAAGGGTCTGAAGCAGTACTTCAGGCTGAATAACGGATTTTTCTCCGAGCAGGTATTGAAGGCGGTGGATGATATTTCCTTTGATATTCAAAAGGGAGAGACTCTTGGACTGGTAGGAGAGTCAGGCTGTGGCAAAACGACCGCGGGCAGAACCATCCTGCATCTGTACCAGCCAACCGCGGGAGAGATCATCTTTAACGGAAAGCCGATCAGGACAAAGAAGGAGATCGAGGCGTTTCGGACCAAGGCAACCATGGTATTTCAGGATCCCTATTCATCACTGGATCCGAGAATGACGGTTTCGGATATCATCGGAGAGCCCCTGGACGTACAGCACCTGACCGCGAAGGGAAAAGAGCGGACCGACAGGATCCTGGAGCTGATGGACCGTGTTGGCCTGAATTCCGAGCACGCAACCCGTTATGCGCATGAGTTTTCCGGCGGACAGCGCCAGAGAGTCGGAATTGCCAGAGCCCTGGCTACGAATCCCGAGTTTATCGTTTGCGACGAGCCGGTTTCCGCGCTGGATGTTTCCATTCAGGCGCAGATCATCAATATGTTTGAACAGCTGCAGGAGGATCTGGGACTGACCTATCTGTTCATCGCTCATGATCTTCTGGTGGTCAGACACATATCCGATCGGATCGCAGTCATGTATCTGGGCCACCTGGTAGAGCTGGGAGATGCGGAGGAGATCTGCAAACGTCCGCTGCATCCTTATACGAAGGCACTGATGAGTGCGGTGCCCGTACCGGATCCGAACATCGCAAGAGCCAGCAAGCGTATTGCGCTCAGCGGAGAGATCCCGAGCCCTCTGCATGCACCAAAGGGATGCCCGTTCCATACCAGATGTCCGCATGCGACCGATCAGTGTAAGGAAAGCATGCCAGAGCTGAAAGAGGCGGAAGGCGGCAGACTGGTAGCCTGTCACAGGACGGCAGAGGTCAACTAAACGATATCAAAGCAGCTTTGCTTCGATATATAGCAGCAACAACGTACATAAGGAGGAGAAAGTTATGAAAAAGAGATTGCTTGCAATGCTTCTTTCCGTAAGCATGGTGGTATCTCTGACAGCCTGCGGCGATTCTGCACAAAGCGGAAATGCCCCGGAAGAGCTGGCAGAGGATATCGCAGCTGCAGAAGAAGAAGCACAGAACGATGCAGCAGCAACAGAGGCTGATGCTGATGCACAAACCGATGCTGACCAGGCAGATGATGCGGAAGCATCCGATGCCCTGAATGTCTGCATCGCTTCCGAGCCAGACACCCTGGATCCCGCACTGAACAGCGCGGTTGACGGTGCTACCATGCTGGTTCATCTGTTTTCCGGTCTTGCCAAGTGGGAGAAGGAAGGCGAAGGCTTTAAGATCGTACCCGATGCAGCTGAGGAGCTGCCTGAGGGTGTTGTCAATGATGACGGAACCGTTACCTATACCTATAAGATCCGTGATGGCTTTAACTGGTCCGACGGACAGCCTGTAACCGCAAAGGATTTCGAGTTTGCATGGCAGCGTGCAGCTTCCGTAGCACTTGCTGCAGACTACGGCTACATGTTTGAGGTAGTTGACGGCTACAATGATGTCTGGGATGTAGATGATGACGGAAATCCGAAAAATCCCGATGCAAAGCTGAATGTAAAGGCTGTTGATGACAAGACCCTGGAGGTCACCCTTTACAATAAGGTAAGCTACTGGAACGAGCTGCTTGCATTCCCGGTATATTTCCCTGTCAGAGAGGATGTGGTATCCAACGAAAGCTGGGCAACCGATCCTTCCACCTATGTCTGCAACGGACCTTATACCATGACCGACTGGCAGCACAACTCCGTGATCACCCTGAAGAAAAATGATGCGTATGCAGATGCAGACCAGATCACGATGCCGGAGATCCGTTTTTACCTGTCCGATGATGCCAACAACATGCTGACCAACTTCAAGAACGGTGACTGGGCTATGATCGATGATGTTCCGGTCAATGAGATCGCTGCTCTGAAGACGGATTATCCCAACAACTTCTTCGTTGAGGGTCAGATCGGTACCTACTATGTATGCTGGAATATCAACCAGGAGCTTCTTCCTGAGGGAAGCGGCCTGAGCGGCGCTGAGGCTGAGAAGGCAAGGGCTGAGATCAGAAATGCACTGTCCCTTTTGATTGACAGAAACTACATCGTGGATTCCATCGCACAGGGCGGACAGGTTCCTGCTTCTTCCTTCGTTGCTATGGGTCTTACCGATGCTGACGGATCAGAGTTCTACAAAAATGCAGGCACCAACAGCTTTGACGGATACTACGATACCTCTGCTGAGGCCCTTGAGAGCAACTTCAACAATGCTGTAGAAACACTGAAGAAGTACTATGAGTTTGATGAGTCTTCCCAGACCTTCAAGAACGTTCCGACACTGACCTATCTGTACAATACCTCTGATGCACACAAGGCTATCGGAGAGTATCTCCAGAGCGCTTTCGCAGCAGTCGGTGTTACCATGAACCTTGAGAACCAGGAGTGGGCAACCTTCCTGAACACCCGTAAAGAGGGTAACTATTCTGTAGCAAGAAACGGCTGGCTGGCTGACTACAATGATCCGATCTGCTTTTTGGATATGTGGACCACAGCTTCCGGTAACAACGACGTACAGTATGGTAAGGGCGCACATGAAAAAGTTGCTGCTTACAATCTTGACCTTACTGATGTTGGTATGGACGTAAAGGTTGAGAACGGTACCTGGGCTGAGACCTATGATGTATTGATCGATACCATCAAATCCTGCGATGATCAGAAGACCAGATATGCCATGATGCATAAGGCAGAGGATATGCTGATGGAGACCGGATGCATCTGCCCGCTGTACTTCTACACCGATATGTTTATGATCGATGACAAGCTTCAGGGCTTCTTCTCGAACCCTCTGGGCTACAAGTACTTCATGTACAGTCATTTCTAAACATAGAATTAGAATATGAATGATTGAAAGCCGACCTGCGGTTGCAGGTCGGCTTTCTTTTGCTTTACGTGCATCCGTAGCTCACCGCCGGAGGATCAGATCTCGTCTGTTGCCCATAGAATGATATACTCCGCACCAGCCGAATCTGCTATTATCCGCTCCCGGCTTCGCGATTATTCCCGGGGGACTCCGATGCGCCCTTCGGGCCGTAAGTCGCCCCCGGAAACAATCGCCTCCGCCTCGCGCTCTCCGATTATATATATTTAGATCTCGTCTGCTGCTCAACGAAGTTAACTTAGGTAGAAAGATGCAGGAAAGTATGATATGATGTGGTGGTTGAGGAAAGAAATATGAGTAAGGAAGAGAAGAAAAAAATACAGATCAACGGACAGCTGAAGGGCATCGTGTGCATCGCCATCGCGGCGGTGGGATTCTCGTTGATGACATTCTTTGTCAGGCTGGCGGGAGAACTGCCGACCATGCAAAAGGCCTTTTTCAGAAATGCCTTTGCCCTGATCATAGCAGTGGGGACCCTTCTGGCAAAAAGAGAGCGGTTTGAGATCAAAAAGCCCTTTGCCGGGGACATCTTTTTCAGGTGCCTCTTCGGAACCACCGGGCTGATCGCCAATTTCTATGCCATTGACAGACTGAATCTGGCAGACTCCAATATGCTCAATAAACTGTCGCCATTTTTTGCCATACTGATCTCCATTCCGCTGTTAAAGGAGAAGCCTTCCAGGACGGATCTGATCGCTACGCTTGTGGCATTCATCGGAGCATTGTTTATTATCCGTCCGACAGGAAGCAATCTGCAGCTGGTTCCGGCTTTGGTCGGTTTGTATGGAGGATTCGGTGCGGGAACGGCCTATGCCTTTGTCAGAAAGGCTGCGGGAAAGGGTGCGAAGACGCCTGTGATCGTCATTTGCTTTTCCTTGTTTTCCTGCCTGTTGACCCTGCCGTTTTTGATCATAGGATATGTGCCCATGACGCCGATGCAGCTGTTTATCATGATCATGGCAGGAATATCTGCCGCCGTGGGACAGTTTGCAATCACAACGGCCTATCGATATGCACCTGCAAAGAAGCTATCGGTATTTGATTATCTGCAGGTGATCTTTGCCACTGTTTGGGGATTTATCTTTTTCGGAGAGATCCCGTCATATCTCAGCATTATCGGATATGTCATTATCATCGGAGTTGCGGTGATACGTTGGGAGAAGACGCGGCGGGAGTGAGATGGGCGCGAGCCTTTTCCGGTTCCCATTCACAGTCCCCCACAGAGCATCTCGCAAACGCGTCGCTTCGCGACTTTATCGCCACTGCGCGGCTGCTTGCTCGATGTCTGTGGGGTTCCTGCTTCGCAGTCCGATTGCAAAACCCAGCCGATATTTGCAAGCAAGCTTGCATATCGTCAGTCTTTTGCAATCAACTGTGAATCGTAACCTGTTTTGAGCAACATGCACGAATCTGCACTTGACATAACATCTTTTTTTGTATAATATAGTAGTGTTGTATATATTTTGAATGGAGATATTTCATTCGTGTCCTATTCATCATATTCGTACAATGAAAACTGAATAAGGAGGTATCCTGTAAGATGCTATCACCAGTAGTAGCTGCTTTGATCGCTGTGATCGTCACGCTTGTGATAGCTGTTCCGGTAACTGCGAAGATCGCTACCGACCGTCATCAGAAGGAGGTAGAGTCCAAGATCGGCAACGCGGAGGAAAAGGCCAGGACCATCATTGATGAAGCAATTAAGACCGCTGAAGCCAAGAAGCGCGAGGAATTGCTCGAGATCAAGGAAGAGTCCATCAAGGCGAAGAATGATCTGGATAAAGAGATCAAGGAACGCCGCGGCGAGATTTCCCGCTCCGAGAGAAGGATCCAGCAGAAGGAAGAGAACATCGACAAGAAAACCGATGCAATCGAACGCAAGGAACAGAGCTTAGCTGCAAGAGAAGAGGATCTGGCAAAGCAGAAAAAAGAGATAGCAAGTCTGAATGAACAGAGATTACAGGAACTCGAACGAATCTCAGGTTTAACCTCTGAACAGGCAAAAGAACACTTACTGAAAATTGTTGAAGAAGATGTAAAGCATGAAACCGCTGTCATGGTCAAGGAATTAGAGAGCAGGGCAAAGGAAGAGGCAGACAAGAAGGCCAAGGAGATCGTGGTAGGCGCCATCCAGAGATGTGCGGCCGATCATGTTTCCGAGACCACCGTTTCGGTTGTGCAGCTTCCCAGCGACGAGATGAAGGGAAGGATCATTGGTCGAGAGGGACGAAATATTCGTACACTTGAAACCATGACCGGTGTCGATCTGATCATCGATGACACCCCCGAGGCTGTCGTTTTATCCAGCTTTGATCCGGTTCGCCGTGAGGTGGCAAGGATCGCTCTTGAGAAGCTGATCGTTGACGGACGTATTCATCCGGCCAAGATCGAAGAGACGGTTGAAAAAGCGCAAAAAGAAGTCGAGGCGATGATGAAGGAAGAGGGAGAAAATGCGACGCTCGAAGTTGGCGTACACGGCATTCATCCCGAACTGATCAAGCTCCTCGGACGTCTGAAATTCAGAACCAGCTTTGGTCAGAATGCATTGAAGCATTCCATTGAGGTAGCACACTTATCCGGACTGATCGCATCAGAGATGGGATTGGATGTCCGTATGGCAAAGCGTGCCGGCCTTCTGCATGATATCGGAAAAGCTGTGGATCAGGACAGAGAAGGATCCCACGTACAGCTTGGTGCCGAGCTCTGCAGGAAGTTTAAGGAAGGCAACATTGTGATCAATTCCGTGGAATCACATCACGGAGATGTGGAAGCCACATCCCTGATCGCCTGCATTGTACAGGCGGCAGATACCATCTCTGCAGCCCGCCCGGGTGCCCGCAGAGAAACGCTGGAGACTTATACAACCAGACTGAAACAATTAGAAGAAATAACCAACAATTTCAAAGGTGTCGATAAATCATTTGCTATTCAGGCAGGTAGAGAGGTTCGTGTCATGGTAGTTCCTGAAAAAGTGACAGATGCCGATATGGTCCTGATGGCCAGAGATATTGCAAAGCAGATTGAAGCTGAAATGCAGTATCCGGGTCAGATCAAGGTAAATGTCATTCGCGAATCCCGTGTTACGGACTTTGCAAAGTAACAGATCAAAAGAAACTCAAACCCGCTTCGGTTTTCCGCAGCGGGTTTTTCAGTACAGATTATACTTGAAGAAATACACCTTTTGCCCTACAATAGAGCGAAGGAAATATAAACAGAACAGGGGATATATGTATGTCAAAAGAATTTAGAGATCAAAAGTTTACACAGGAGCGGGCATTGTTCGGAGAACAGGATCTGTATCTGGACGGCTGCGTATTTGAAGAGGGAGAATCACCGCTGAAGGAGGCATCGGGCATCACTGCCAGAGAATGCCTGTTTCGCTATAAATATCCCTTCTGGTATTGCGATAGGATAGACCTTCAGAAGGTGACGTTTTTTGATATGGCCCGCGCCGGTGTCTGGTACACAAAGCATTTTTCCATCAAGGATGCTATCGTGGAGGCACCGAAGAATTTCAGACGGTGCGATGATATCACACTGGACAATGTGCTGTTATCCGATGCCGCGGAGACGCTTTGGAACTGCAGTAATGTAACGCTTAAAAACGTAAAGGCCAGAGGCGATTATTTTGCCATGGGATGCCGGAATATGAAGGTGTCCAATCTGGATCTGATCGGCAATTACAGCTTTGACGGCGTTGAGAATATGGAGATTACGGATTCCAACTTGGCTTCGAAGGATGCCTTTTGGAATACGGACAATGTCACCGTTAAAAACAGCTTTGTGACGGGCGAGTATCTGGGCTGGAATGCCAAAAACCTGACGCTGATCGACTGTACGGTCGAAAGTCTGCAGGGAATGTGCTATGTGGAAAATCTGAAGATGATCAACTGCCGGCTGATCAATACCACTCTGGCGTTTGAGTATTCTGATGTACAGGCAGATATCCGGGGCAGCATTGAAAGCGTGTTCAATCCGGGCAAGGGACAGATCAGCGCAGACCGGATCGGCCATCTGGTGATCCAGAAGGACCGGATCGATCCGGAAAAGACAAAGATCATCTGCGACGATATCGAAGAGAGAACGGACAGCCCGGAGGGACTCTGGTAATGAGCGTATTTGACTTTGACAAACTGACAGACAGAAGGGGCACGCTGAGCCTGAAATGGGATGTCGCGGAGCATGAGCTTCCCATGTGGGTGGCGGATATGGATTTTGAGACGGCGCCCTGTATCACACGCGCGCTTCAAAAGCGCCTGGATGAGAAGATCTTCGGCTACATGATCCTGCCGGATGCCTGGTATGAGGCTTATCAGGGCTGGTGGGAGAAGCATCACGGCTTTTCAGTCCAAAAGGAGTGGCTGATCTTTACCACAGGCGTGATCCCTGCGATCTCGACGGCAGTTCGAAAGTTTACGACACCTGCCGAGAGGATCATCGTGCAGACGCCTGTCTATAATATGTTTTTCAACAGCATCGTCAACAATGGCAGAAGGATCCTGGAAAATCCTCTGCGTTTTGTGGATGGTGAATATTCGATGGATTTTGAGGATCTGGAAGAGAAGATGAAGGATCCGCAAACGACCATGATGATCCTTTGCAATCCAGCCAATCCGGTCGGGAAGATCTGGGACCGAGAGAGCCTGGAGAAGGTGGGAGAGCTTGCGAAAAAGCACCATGTGCTGGTGTTCTCCGATGAGATCCACTGCGATCTGACGGCGCCGGGGAAGGGGTATGTGCCCTTTGCTTCGGTTTCCGATATTTGCCGGGACAACAGCATTACGGCTGTGGCACCGACAAAGACCTTTGGCATTCCGGGACTGCAGAGTGCGGCTGTGATTGTGCCCGAGGAGGGGCTTCGGCAGCGCATGAACCGGGCGCTGAATACGGATGAGGTTGCAGAGCCGGGCTCCTTTGCCGTGGATGCGGCCGTGGCGGGATTTAGCGAGGAAGGCTGGCAGTGGCTTTGCGAGGCCAGAAGCTACATTGAGGAAAACAAACAGTATGTGATCGAAGCGCTTGGCAGGCAGGTGCCCGGGATCCAATGCATCAGCCAGGATGCCACCTATCTGATGTGGCTGGATGTGAGCGCTTATACGAAGGACTCCGAGGCGCTTGCAAGAGCGATCCAGAAGGAAACAGGACTGTTTCTTTCCGCCGGGCAGATCTACGGAGGAGACGGAAATACGCACCTTCGGCTGAATGTGGCCTGTTCGCGGGAGCGGGTAGCGGACGGTGTGAGCAGACTTGTCGCATACTTTTCTAGACAGAAGGCACAAGATGCTGTAGAATAGATGTGATTGTTTGGAAAAACAGTCCGTAAGGAAAGGAGTAACTGCAATATGAAAGCATACGCAGAGATGTCAAAAGAGGAATTGAGGCAGGAGCAAAAATCCCTGATGGAAGCCTATGATAAGTTTCAGGCGCTCAATCTGTCACTGGATATGAGCCGCGGAAAGCCCTGCAAGGAGCAGCTGGATATTTCCATGGGGATGATGGATGCCCTGAATTCCCAGGTGGATCTTCGTTGCGAGGACGGCACGGATTGTCGTAACTACGGTCTTCTGGACGGTATCAAGGAGGCCAAGGTCCTGCTGGGAGATATGATGGAGAACCATCCGGATAACATCATCATTTACGGAAACTCTTCCCTCAATGTGATGTATGATACGGTGGCAAGAGCCATGACCCACGGGATCATGGGGCATACGCCCTGGTGCAAGCTGGACAAGGTCAAATTCCTTTGCCCGGTACCCGGCTATGACAGACATTTCGCGATCACAGAATATTTCGGCATTGAGATGATCCCGGTACCGATGTCTCCGGCAGGTCCGGATATGGATATGGTGGAAAAGCTTGTGTCTGAGGATGCAGCTGTGAAGGGAGTCTGGTGCGTTCCGAAGTATTCCAATCCGCAGGGGTATTCCTATTCGGACGAAACGGTACGCAGATTCGCCAGATTAAAGCCTGCTGCGCCTGATTTCAGGATCTTTTGGGACAATGCTTACGGCATTCATCATCTCTATGAGGACAAGCAGGATTATCTGATCGAGATCCTGGCAGAGTGCAAGAGAGCCGGCAATCCGGATATCGTTTATAAATTTGCATCGACCTCCAAGATCACCTTCCCCGGAAGCGGGATCGCAGCACTTGCAACATCCCTGAACAATCTGGAGGATATCAAGAAGCAGCTGAAAAACCAGACCATCGGTCACGATAAGGTGAACCAGCTTCGCCATGTCAGATTCTTCAAGGATATTCACGGAATGACCGAGCATATGAAAAAGCATGCCGATATCATCCGTCCGAAATTCGAGGCAGTGGAGGAGATTTTGGATCGTGAGCTTGGCGGACTTGGCATAGGAGAATGGACCAAGCCCAACGGCGGCTATTTTATCAGCTTTGATGCTGCATTTGGCGGAGCCAAGGAGATCGTTTCCATGGCCAAGAAGGCAGGCGTGAAGATGACGGAAGCGGCAGCAACCTGGCCGTATCACAATGATCCGAAGGATTCCAATATCCGTATTGCACCGACCTTCCCGACCATTGATGATCTGAAGCAGGCAACAGCGCTGTTTACCCTTTGTGTGAAGATCGTTGCGATCGAGAAGCTTTTGGAAGCATAAACGCTGACGAGGAGGAAGCAAAATGAGTGAAAGTGTATTTTTTCTGTTAGGCGGAGGTCTTTTGATCATCATTTTTGCAGTAGTCGCTACGGTGACCGGGACGGTGGCTTCGGTCGTAGCATCCGTAGTAGATGACGAGGACGAGGATTGAGACTGAGCCGGAGCGATAGAAAGCTCCGGCTTTTCCCTTGCAGGAAGAAAAGATAAAAGCGGGAGAGAGACATGAGCGAGAATAACTTCGGATACAAACGGCTGGATCGGACTTTGATCCACCATGGGGCGATCATAGACGTCTATCAGGATACCATGCAGATCCCCAACGGCAATACCGCCAAATGGGACTTTATCGGGCATAAGGGCGCGGCTGCGGTGGTGGCCGTCAGGGACGACGGAAAGCTCGTGATGGTCAAGCAGTATCGAAATGCCTTGGAGCGCGTAACCCTGGAGATCCCTGCCGGCGGAAGAGACGGGGCAGAGGAGCCTTTTTTGGAATGCGCCCACAGAGAGCTGGAGGAGGAAACCGGCTATACCTGTAAAAAGGAGGATATGCAGTTTCTGATCTCGGTGTATACCACGGTTGCCTTCTGCAATGAGAGGATCGATATCTTTCTGGCAGAGCATCTGACGCCGTCCAGGCAGCACCTGGATGAGGATGAATATCTGAACGTGGTGGCCTGCGATCTTGATGAGCTTCTGGAGCTGATCTATGCGGGCAAAATGCAGGATGCCAAGACGGTTGCGGCGATCCTGGCCTATCAGAATCTTTTGCAGCAGAGAGGACGCTGAAGCGAGACGCAGCAGAGAGGATGTTGAAGGGGATACAGCAGAACTGAATGTACGGGACGTTGTTATGTTGTTTTTCATTGTCACTTTTTTAATCTCATTATTGGTATGGCTGGTCTTTGCCTATTTTTTCAGGAAGGACCGGAGCAGATACAGAAACAGCTATCTTTTGTTTTTTGCCCTGCTGACAGACATTCCGCTGATCCGGGAATACATCGCGGTCCACGCGGAGAAAAAGCATGGCGTGATGTTTGCCCTTGGATGGATCGTCTGGATGACGACTGCCTATATCTTTATGAAAAAGGGGATCCTTTTCATATAAAAAAGAGCTTACAGGGCTCTTTTTTTGTTGACCATAACAGAAAACAAAAAGAAAATTATGTAAATTTTCAAAAAATGTTACGAAATTTTTACAAGATGTGGTGCGGGCAAAAAAGCACGTTTCCATATCTTGCGATTTGGCCGAACTATACGAAAAAAAGCCCATAAAATAGGGCAAAATAATGTTTGCTTTTCTGCCAATTTCCCATTATAATAGGTCTTACGCGGAAGATTACATAATATTATTATGGTATTCAAAGCGTTGACCGAGGAGGTAAATACTACGTTATAATGGGGTTTTTGCTTGTATGGAGAAAGATGTTTTAGATTATATCTCATATTTACATAATGTGAAGAAAACATCAACCAATACGGAGCTTTCGTATAAGCGGGATTTGATGAAAGTCGTTCGATTTATGGAGCAGCGAGGGGTCACTGCTACAAACAAGATCAGCGAACAGGATCTGAAGGATTATATCGCATCCTTACAGGACCAGCAGATGAGCAGCGCTACGATATCGAGGAATATCGCATCCCTGAAAGCATTTTTTCAATACTGTATTGTGGATGGAAGAGTCACAAGCGATCCGGCTCTGGTTTTGAAGGCGCCGAAGATCGAAAAGAAGATGCCGGAGATTTTGACGATGGAGGAAGTGGTAAGGCTGCTCGATCAGGCCAACGGAGATTCCCCCAAGGAGATCCGCGACAAGGCGATGCTGGAGCTGTTGTATGCCACCGGCATCAGGGTAACGGAGCTGATCACCTTAAAGGTTTCGGATGTCAATCTTCCCATGAATTTCATCATGTGCCGGGATGCACATAAAGAGAGGATGATCCCCTTTGGCGGACAGGCCAGAAATGCACTGAGCAGATATTTAGGGGGCGTCAGGGAGGAGATCGTTGAGGACAAATCCTCCGATGTGCTCTTTGCCAACTGCTCAGGTAAGCCCATGAGCCGGCAGGGATTTTGGAAGCTGATCAAGTTCTACGCCAAGAAGGCAGGGATCACGGCCGACATCACGCCGCATACGCTGCGGCATTCCTTTGCGGCACATCTGGTTGAAAACGGAGCGGACCTTCGGAGCGTCCAGGAAATGCTGGGTCACAGCGATATCTCTACGACCCAGATCTATGCCAATATGAATCATAACCGGATCAGGGACGTCTATAGCAAAGCCCACCCGAGAGGATGAGGACCCTCGGCAGGGATTCGGTTTTGAATACATTTTCTTATGAGATCATTATAAAAGCAGTACCAATCTTTATGGTAGGAGGAAACCCTTATGAAATGCCCATTTTGCGGACATGAAAACACCAGAGTCATTGATTCGAGGCCGGCGGAGGAAAACAATTCCATCCGGAGAAGAAGAGTTTGTGATGAGTGCTCGAAGCGTTTTACAACCTATGAAAAGGTAGAGACGATCCCGCTGATCATCATCAAAAAGGACAACAACCGGGAGACCTATGACAGAGCCAAGATCGAGGCGGGTGTTTTAAGGGCCTGCCACAAAAGACCGATCAGCGCCAACCAGATCAGCCAGTTGATCGAGGAAGTCGAGGTGGAGATCTTTAACAGAGAGGAAAAAGAGATCCCCAGCAGCGTCATCGGAGAACTGGTCATGGAAAAGCTGAAGGATCTGGAAGCGGTAGCCTACGTCAGATTTGCTTCGGTTTATCGAGAATTTAAAGACATCAATACCTTTATGGAAGAACTGAAAAAGGTGTTGGACAAAGAATGATGAGAAACCCAAAGACGCCTGAAACCATCGGGCGTCTTTTTTCAGTCAGGGAGTCAGAGATGCTGCAGACATTTTATCCGGATGAGGATGTGAAAAGTGCATACGATATCGACTATGAAGCCTACCGCCAAAAGGGGTATCAGGCCATCATCTATGATATCGACAATACCCTTGTAGAGCATGGAGCGCCGGCAACGGACAAAAGCCGGGAGCTTATAGAGAGACTCAAAGGACTCGGATATGAGGTCATGGTGCTTTCCAACAACAAAGAGCCCAGAGTCAAGAGCTTTGCGGATGCACATCAGATCCGCTATATCTACAAAGCCAATAAGCCGAGCCCCAAACAATACCAGGCAGCCATGGTGATGATGGGCTCCAATCCGGAGAATACCCTGTTTATCGGGGACCAGCTCTTTACCGATGTGTGGGGAGCCAAGCTTGCAGGGATCCATTCGATCCTGGTCGGGCAGATCGCAAAGCATGAGGAGATCCAGATCGTGCTGAAGCGGAAGCTGGAAAGGATCGTGCTGCATTTCTACGAGAAGCAGAAAACGAAGAAGTGAGCGGACGATGAGAGCTGATTCGGCGGATGCGGAGTAAGATATTACAAAGAGCGCGAGGCTGAGGCAAGGATATTCGACCGCGATTTACGGGCCGAGCCATGATATGGCGAGGACGTATTCGGAGCGCAGCGAATATCCTTGCGAGGCCGGGAGCGGAGTATATGATGAAGTGAGCGGCCGATGAGATATGATCCTTCGGCGGTGAGTTCGGCTTCCTGCGAAGCAGGAAACGTATGTCTGAACAGAGCCGGAGGATGCAGATTCGGCGGATGCGGGTGAAATATGAATAGCATGGAGGAAGCATGACGAAGATCGACGGCAACACCGGGACCGCGGGCCTGCTGGGCTACCCGGTCAAACATACCAAATCACCGATGATCCATAACACCCTGGCAGAGGCCTATGGCGACAACCTCGTCTATCTGCCCTTTGAGGTGGAGCCGGGGGCCCTCGGGGATGCGATCCGCGGCGCATGGGCGCTGGGCGTTTTGGGACTCAACGTAACCGTTCCGCATAAACAGGCGGTGATGGAATACCTTACGAGGATCGACCCGCTGGCAAAGGCCCTAGGTGCGGTCAACACCCTGGTCAGAGAAGAGGACGGCTTTGCGGGCTACAACACCGATATCCTGGGGCTTGAACAGGCGCTCATCAGGGCAGATATCGGAGTCGAAGGCGAAAAGGTCCTGATACTGGGGGCCGGAGGAGCCGCCAGAGCAGCCGCTTTTTTGGCCTTGAAAATGGGGGCAAGAGAGATCCTCATCGCCAACCGGAGTCTGGATAAGGCAGAAGACCTCGCTCAGAGCCTGATGCAATCTGCAAAAAGTTGTGATATAATACCACAAAAAGTCGGCCGGATGCATGCGCAGGATGGGCAGACAGACATCCGGGCGATCACGCTGACAGAGCTTGCAGACGGATGCCGGGGTGGCAAAGATGCCGAATACCTGGCGTTTCAATGCACCAGCGTAGGCCTGTCGCCCCATGATACAGACTGCGTACTGGCAGGCGAAACGGAGAGCATCTTTTCCATGATCCAAACCGGTGTGGATCTGATCTACAAGCCGGCGGAAACGATGTTTATGAAAAAGCTTATGTCAGATGGGAAACGTGCGATCAACGGACTGGATATGCTGCTGTATCAGGGTGTGATCGCATATGAGCTTTGGAGGGGAAGCTATAAAGGAGAGATAGAGACAGACCGACAGGTGCTGGATCGGATCAGAGAACTTTTGAGGGGAGATTAAGATGGTAAAGCACGTTTTTTTGATCGGATTTATGGGATGCGGAAAGAGCAGCGTAGGCAAGCGCCTTTCCTATCTGTTAAAGCAGCCATATCTGGATACGGATGACCGGATCGAGGAATGGGAGGGAAAAAAGATCACGCAGATCTTTGCCGATGAGGGCGAGGAATACTTCAGATTACAGGAGACCGAGGTCATTAAGAGCCTGTTTGATGCCAGGCAGCCTTATGTCGTTTCTGTAGGCGGCGGCCTGGTCCTTCGAGAGAAAAACCGGCGTATCATCAAAAAGCAGGGCATCTGCATTTACCTCCGGGCAACTGCGGATACACTGTACCAAAGGCTGCAGAAAGATACCCAGAGACCGCTTTTACAGGTAGAGGATCCGAAAGCGAGGATCGAAAGCCTGCTTGCAAAGCGGAGTGCGATCTATGAAAGCTGTGCAGACCGTATCGTAGATGTGGACGGGCTGGATCTGCCGAGGGTGGCAGAGCTGGTCAGAGGGGCATTTGAAGAGGAAAAAGCCGCGCGCAGACAACGAAGAATGGAAAAAGAAGAAAGTCAGAACAGGCTTGTGCAAAGCCGGGAACAAAACGAAGAGTCAGGCGGAAACGGGAATGAGAAAAAGATCCTGGTGATGCATGGTCCCAATCTCAATTTTCTGGGGATCCGGGAGCCGGAGATCTACGGAACCGCCAGCTATGCCGATCTGGTAGCCTATATCCAGGCGGAAGCGGACAAAAGAGGCCTTACGGTCAGCTTCTTCCAGTCCAATCATGAGGGAGCCCTCATCGACAGGATTCAGGAGGCTTACTACGATCATACGGAGGGCATCATCATCAATCCGGGAGCGCTGACGCATTACAGCTATGCGCTGCACGATGCGCTGGCAAGCGTGGATCGGATCCAAAAGATCGAGGTGCACCTTTCCGATATCACCAAACGGGAAGGCTTTCGCGCACAGTCCGTTACCAAGGCCGCCTGCCAGGCGCAGATTTACGGAAAGGGCTTTGCGGGATATGCCGATGCACTGGATGAGATGGCAAGGCTGCTGGGGCTTGAGCAAAATGAAGAAAAGGAAAGCTAAATGGGATTGATCAGTACCAATGAAAAATGTATAGGCTGCAACAGGTGCATCAGAGCCTGCAGCTGCACAGGTGCAAATATAGCGGTGGCAAAAGAGCGAAACAACGTGATCGAGGTAGATCCGAAAAAATGCATCGCCTGCGGCGCCTGTATCGATGCCTGTGAACACGGCGCAAGAGAATATGCGGATGATGTGGATCGCTTTTTTGCGGATCTGGAACGAGGCGTTTCGATATCGGTGATCATCGCGCCTGCATTTTTGGCCAACTACCCGGAAGAATATGAAACCTATTTGGGAATGCTGAAAAAGCTCGGCGTCAATCGCTTTATCAGTGTCTCTTACGGTGCAGATATCACCACCTGGGCCTATATCAAATACATTACAGAGCACAATTTCTACGGGGGCATCTCACAGCCCTGCCCGGCAGTGGTGGGGTATATCGAGCGGTATCTGCCCGAGCTCCTTCCGAAGCTGATGCCGGTACAAAGCCCCATGATGTGTACGGCGATCTATGCGAAAAAGTACCTGCATCTGGAGGATAAGCTGGCCTTTATCAGCCCCTGCATTGCAAAAAAGAACGAGATCGACGATCCGAATAACGGCGGCGTTGTTTCCTATAATCTGACCTTCAAAAAGCTGGTGGCTTATCTGAAGGCGCATCCCGTGTATGGAGCCGAGCCTTATAAGGATGAGATCGAATACGGTCTGGGTTCCATCTATCCCATGCCCGGCGGACTCAAGGAGAACGTTTACTGGCTGCTGGGGGAGGATGCATATGTGCGCCAGATGGAGGGCGAGCATCATATGTATGAGTACCTTCGCCGCAATAAAGACCGCATCAAGGGAGGCGATACGCCGTATCTGTTTGTAGATGCGCTCAACTGTACCAACGGGTGTCTGTACGGTACCGGCGTGGAGAACCGCGAGAGTCTCAATGAGGATGTCTTTATCAACATCCAGAAGATCCGTAAGGACAGCAAAAATGAATCCAGAAAATCTGCCTGGGGCAGAAAGCTTACGCCCGAAAAGAGGATGGCTGCACTCAACAAACAGTTTGCGGATCTGAAGCTGCAGGATTTTATCAGAAGCTATACAGACAGAAGCAAGGAATGTGCATATCGGATCCCGACGGAATCTGAGCTCGAGGAGATCTTTTGCACCATGCACAAAAAAGAGGAGGCGGACCGCCATATTGACTGCGGCTGCTGCGGGTATGATACCTGCCGCGAAATGGCGATTGCCATTGCCAACGGCTTTTCCCACAATCTCAACTGCGTGCACTTTATCAAGGACAGAGCCTATGAGGAAAAAGACAGGGCCGTGGCGCTGGCCGATGAGGTCAGAGCGGCGCATGAAGAGCTCAATGAAAAGAAGACTTCCCTGGCATACGGGATCAATGAAAACTTCGAAAGCCTCATAGCATCCATCAGCCAGATCCAGCAGACCAGCGAGGACAATGCGATGCAGACGACCGGGATCTCCCAGTCCATGGCAGAGGTGGATGAATTTGCCAACAATATGAGAAGCGTGCTGAATACCATTGAAGGCTACCTGGAAAGACTCGAGGCCAACAATGCCAACGTGATCGCGATCTCCAGCCAGACCAACCTGCTGGCACTCAATGCATCCATTGAGGCGGCACGGGCAGGTGAGACGGGTAGAGGCTTTGCAGTGGTTGCGGATGAGATCAAAAGCCTTGCCGAGAATTCGAAGGTGACGGCGGACGACAGCAACAAAAACAACAACGATATCAAGGAGACCATCAACAGGCTGATCGAAGAGTCCGGACACCTGACCGAGATCGTGGAAAGCGTCAACAGACGTGCGGAAAACCTGGTGGCTTCATCCGAGGAAACCACATCCTCCATCAGCATGATGGAGCAGGTGACCCAGAACGTGGAGGATTCGCTCAAGCAGCTGCTTGAGTCCGTCTAGAGTCCGTTGGACCGAAAGGTTTTGAAAAAAACAGTTGAAATGCGGAAAAAAAACATATATACTATTCGAGTATTATGTTTTGTGAATAGTTAGGAGGAACTGAATATGATTTCTGCAGGTGATTTCAGGAATGGCGTTACGATTGAGCTCGAGGGCAATGTATTTCAGATTATCGAGTTCCAGCATGTAAAGCCCGGAAAAGGAGCGGCATTTGTCCGTACCAAACTTAAAAACATCAAGAGTGGCGGCGTGGTAGAAAAAACCTTCCGTCCCACCGAGAAGTGCCCTCAGGCAAGAATTGACAGAAAAGAGATGCAGTACTTATACGCAGACGGTGATCTGTACAACTTCATGGATACCGAATCCTATGAGCAGATCGCACTGAACAAGGATGCAGTCGGCGATTCCATGACCTTTGTAAAAGAGAATGAGATGGTTAAGATGCTTTCTCACAATGGCGGGATCTTCGCAGTTGAGCCTCCTCTGTTCGTAGAGCTTGAGATCACGGAGACAGAGCCGGGATTCAAGGGTGATACTGCAACAGGTGCTACCAAGCCCGCAACGGTTGAGACCGGCGCTACGGTTCAGGTTCCTCTTTTTGTAAATCAGGGTGATGTGATCAAGATCGACACCAGAACAGGTGAGTATCTTTCCAGAGTTTGATGATGTTCCTACTATCGCTTATCCAAAAGACAACAGATGTATCTGTTGTCTTTTTCTTTTTACAAAAATAACAGGAGAAAGCGAGGAGTAGAATGAATAAACGGGAATTTACAGAACAGATCAAGCAGACACTGATGGAGAAGCTGGGAGACGACGTGCTCCTGGAGGATACGAAGGTGCTGAAAAATAACGGCATCTGCTATGAGGGGATCACGATCCGCAAAAAGGAAGAGCGGATCTCTCCGAACATCTATCTGGATGCCTTATATGAAAGGTATCGTCTTGGGGAGCCGCTGACGAAGCTGAGCGATGAGATCTGCAGCTTTTTGGAGCAGGAAACCTTCCGCGCAGGCTTTGTGGCGGATGATTTTATCGATTTTGAAAAGATGAAGGACCGGATCGTGTTTAAGCTGGTGAACCTTGAGAAAAACGAAAAGCTTCTGGAGGATGTGCCGTATGATCGGTTCATGGATCTGGCCAAGGTGTATTACTATCTGGTACCGGAGAATGAAGAGGGGCTGGTGGCCAGTGTTCTGATCCATCAGTCTCACGTGAAGATCTGGAAGACGGATCCGGAGGTGATCAGAGAGCTGGCAGCCGTCAACACGCCAAGGCTTTTGCCGCCTGAGATCATCGGCATGAAGGAGCTGATCGAAGACATGGCCAAAAGGCTGCAGCTTCCCGGTATCGACGGAGACAGTATTCCGATGTATGTCCTGTCCAATGAGCGCAGGATGAACGGCGCGGCGGCGATGGCCTATCCCGGCGTGATCCGCGAGTTTGCCCTAAGGATGGAAAGCGATCTGTACGTGATCCCCAGCAGCATCCATGAGCTGATACTGGTGCCGGACAATGGTATGATGCAGGGCATGAACGATTTTGTCAGGGAGGTGAATAGGACCGAGCTGGACCCGAAGGATGTGCTGGCCGATCATGTCTATTATTTTGATCGCAGGGAGGATCAGCTGCTGGCAATTCTGTAATGACTTTTTTGTAAATCCGTGCTATACTTTTATGGATTATTGTTCATAACGGAGTATGGATTATGGGGGTAAAGAAAGAAAGCCAAACCAATACGATCGATTATTCATCGGATGAAGCGTACGACGAGATTCTGCGGCAGTGGCAGAGCAGTGTATTTCGCATCATCCTCTATGTCATGGTTCTGACATTTTTGATCGAGATCATATTTATGATCGTTCTGAATCTGAACGGTCAGATCAGTGTACCGATCCCGCAGTATATACCAAGATATATTCTAAGGCCGCTGGCCACGAATATCATCGCCTATATTGCGGGACTGGTGCTGAGTAAAAAAATGACAAAGGGCCTTTTGTGGAAGGAAATGATCCCGCTGTTTTTGCTGCTGGTGGTCCTTTCCAACCTGATGATCGTGCATTATGTCTTTACGGCGCTGTATGCCGCGATCGTGATCCCGATCTATCTGTCGGTGATCTACGGGGATATGAAGGTGACCAAGAGGATCTTTCTCATTGTGCAGCCGGTCTATATCCTGAATGTGATCATCATCCTGCTGACACCCTATAAGGTATTGCCGGAGAACTTCTGGTATGATGTGATCGTTGCCTATGTGATGATGCCGCTTTCCTACATCATTGTCCGTCATGTTGTGGAATATGAGAATAAAAAGGAGCAGCTGATCACCGCACAGGATAAGGAAAATGACGAGCTGCGGGAGCGGATGCTCTATGACGGCCTGACAGAGATCTATAACCATACGGGTCTGTTCAATTATCTGGATAAAAAAATTGCCGCCTGGAAGCCGGGCGACCAGCTGCATATGGCAGTTCTGGACATTGACTGGTTTAAGCATGTCAATGATGATTTCGGCCACGAGGCGGGCAATCTGGTCTTAAAGGGCCTTAGCCGGCTGATGCGGGGGATCGCCTCGGATCAGGTGCTGGTGGCAAGATACGGCGGCGAGGAATTTTCCATTGTCTTTTCCGATATGAGTATGGATGAGGCAATGAAGATTTTGAAAAAGCTGCATGCAAGCTTTGCAGTCCAGTCCTATGTGGGGATCGACCGCGTGATCACCTTCAGTGCGGGGATTGCAACCTATGAGTCGGGAATGAAGGACCGTAAGTTTTTTGAGAAAGCCGACCAGGCATTGTACCGTGCGAAAAATGAAGGCCGCAACAGGATCGTGATCGCGGACTGAGAAAAGGGATGCCGTTATGACGGAGGAAGCACAGCGAAAACCGAAGAGGCTACATCCGGCGGGGATCATTCTATGGGGAATGCGTATCCTCGCCCTTTTTCGTGTGCCAAGACGTATGATCGAGGCACACTTTGCGTTGAATGCCCTTGCGTGGAAGGCGCATCTGCAAAAGCTTGGACAAATCCCGTTTATTGAAGATCAGAATGCCATGTCGGATTTTTGCTACGGCCGGGAGAGAAGATGGCTAACCGGAAAGCTTTTGGGCGGCAGAAATCTTTGCGCAAAGGAAAATGCCTGCGAGGTGATCGCGGTTTACAATGCGCTTCTGAGTCTGTCTGATGGAAAAGAGACGCCGGATTTTGCGATGCTCCTTCGGCATTTTGAAAGGTCCGGGATCTCGCTTTGGGGGTATTTCGGAACGTCGATCCATGCAGTTGTCCGGTACTTTCAGGCATCGCCATATCAAATGCTGCACCTTCGGGGCAGGCAGATCACAAAGGAAGCGCTTCGGAAGGCGTGCCGGGATCACTATACCTGCTGTATTATGATGGCGGAGAATAAGGCCGGGGATCTGAAGGAGATGGTACATACCATCTGCATCAGCAGGGAAGAAACAGAGGATGGAAGTGTCTGCTGGAGGGCGCACAACGACTACGAAGGTTCTGTGCGCTATGAAAGCCTGGAGGATGCTGTCTTTGGATATCACAGAGGGCAGGGCAGAGCGCTTGGGGTGCTGCTGTTATCGAAAGCGGATGTGAATCCCATATTGTAAAGCGGGAAATCAGATCGGGTAATCAAAGCAGAAAAATCAAACCAAAGATCAAGACAAAAGATCGAAATGAAAAGCCCCGGCTCTCCGGGGCTTTTTCTATGATACATCGTATTTGGCTGATATGAATTTTTGTGATCAGATATTGATATCCTCTCTCTGGTTGTAGAGAGCCAGGATCTTCTGGATCTTCTCCGTGGGGGTCAGAACCTTGTCCATGGAGATGTCGTGATTCATATAGTCGATGATGTTGGCCAAAAACTTACTCATATCCGCCTCTACAAAGTAGGGTCTGTCATAGATCTCGGGCGGAAGGTAGGTCAGGTTGGTGCAGATCACGCGGTCGAAGTAGCACTTTTCGTAAGCCTCGTCAAACTTTTTCAGTCCCTCGGTAAAGAGCCCGAAGGTCGCGAGAATGAAGACGCGGCCGCAGTTCATTTCCTTCAGCTGTCTGGCCGTATCGATCATGCTGCCGCCGGAAGCGATCATATCGTCTATAATGATCACATCCTTGCCGTCGATGTTATCTCCCAGAAATTCATGGGCGACGATGGGATTTTTTCCATTTACGATGCGGCTGTAATCACGCCGCTTGTAAAACATACCCGTATCCACACCAAGAACGGAAGAAAAATAAACGGCCCGGTCCAGGGCGCCCTCATCGGGACTGATGACAACGGTATGCTTTTTGTCGATGATCAGATCCTTATCATAATGAAGAAGAGAACGGATGAACTGATAGGGCGGTGTGAAATTATCAAAGCCGTTCAGCGGGGTGGCATTGGCCACGCGGGGATCATGGGCATCGAAGGTGATAAAATTGGTGACCCCCATTTTTGCAAGCTCGGTCAGCGCATAGGCACAGTCCAAAGATTCCCGGCCGGTGCGTCTGTGCTGCCTGCCTTCATATAAGAAGGGCATGATCACATTGATGCGGTGTGCCTTTCCGGCAATGGCTGCGATCATACGCTTTAAGTCCTGATAATGATCATCCGGGGAGCAGTGATGGATGAAACCGTTTGCCCGGTAGGTCAGAGAGTGGTTGCAGACATCCACCATGATAAAGACGTCCTTTCCACGGATGGATTCGCTGATGATCCCCTTGCCTTCGCCCGAGCCGAAGCGGGGGCAGCAGGCCTTTACGATATAGTTATCCTCGGAATAGCCCTGAAAGGCAGGATCCTCGGTGATGCTGGAGTTCTGGTTTTTCCGAAACTCCGACAGATAGTGATTGACGTTCTTCCCGAGTCGTTCGCTGGACTCAAGGACGAGCAGCTTTAAGGGAGCAACGGGGATGGTTGACTCCAGTTGTACCTGATTCGGCATAATGTTCTCCTTTTTGTCGCTGAAATGCTCTTTTGACGTCTGTAATCTTACCATAAGAGCGCCTTTCGGGCAATATAAAAGTCTTTGTTAAGTTTTCTACAAAATGCTTTGACACTAGATGTGGTATGGCATATAATGGTGGGAGCACCATATATCATAACAGATGCACGGAGATTCGAGCTATGAATAAGAAGATACAGGAGCCGGAGGAGAAGGAGATATCAAAAGCGGTGATCGGAAGACTGCCGCGGTATTTCAGATATCTGGCTGAGCTGAAGGATGAAGGCGTGGAGCGCATTTCTTCCATGGAGCTTTCGCAGCTGATGCAGGTGACAGCCTCCCAGATCCGCCAGGACTTTAACAATTTCGGCGGCTTCGGACAGCAGGGATACGGCTACAATGTGGCCTATCTGTACGGAGAGATCGGAAAGCTTCTGGGGCTGGATGAGACGCACCGGCTGATCGTGATCGGCGCCGGGAATCTGGGACAGGCGCTGGCCAATTATGCGAATTTTGAAAGCCGCGGATTTTTGATCAAGGGGCTGTTTGATACAAGGCAGGAGATCCTGGGCAAACGGGTCAGAGGCATCAGGATCATGCCCATGGAGCAGCTGGAGACATTTATTGCCAGCCACGATATCGATATTGCGGTATTGACTATCCCCAAGACGGAAGCGCTGGCGGTCAGTAAGCGCCTGGCAGACTGCGGGATCCGCGGGATCTGGAACTTTGCCCATATCGATCTGGATCTTCCGAAATCCGTGAAAGTGGAGGATGTACATTTGTCAGACAGTCTGATGAAGCTGTCCTATGCAATGAAGAGGGAGGGATAAAGCTGTGGCAAGAACAGATGAGGTTTATATTCCGGCACTGGAAGGGAAAAATATTCCGATCCTGACGCTTGATAACAAATGGCACAGGCTCTTTACCCAGAATGAGATCAGCAAGGAGATTCTCGATCAGGAAGACGTTCTAAATGAGCTGTTGAAAAAGCAGGGAAAGATCAGCAACGATATGAAGGACTATAAGCGCCTGAAGCAGAAGCTGATGAACGAGATCGTTTCCCTGATGGGCGAGGACAATCAGGCCAGGGATGTCGAGGCACAGAAAAAGCAGGATGAGAACAAAAAGCTCATTGAGGAATGCAACGATAAGATCGACAATGCCCAGGAGGATCTGCTGGATCTGGAAACGGAGATCTACCGGGAAAATAAGAAGCTGATGCTCATGTCCATGGATGTGTGCTATCAGGTGATCCGGGAGAATACCGAGGACATCGCCCAGATCGAGGAATGGATCAATGATATGCGGATCGAGCTGAAGAAAAATGTGGTCCGTAAGCAGGAAAAGGAAATGTACAACGAAGAGCTCTACACCTACATGCACGATATCTTCGGGCCCGAGGTGATCGAGATCTTCGATATGAAATACAATCCGGATGACAATCCGATGAAGCGCAACGGAAAGCAGCTGTTTAACCATGAGACCAAGCCGGAGGAGTAAGCCTTGAGCGAGAGGATCGTCACACAATCACAGATGCGTGCGCTGGAAAAAAGGATCATGGATGAGGTGGGGCTGGAAAGTCCCATCTTAATGGAGCGCGCAGCGATGGCAGCGCGTAGTGCGATCGAAGCGCTTGGAATAGAGAACAAAACCGCCATGGTTTTTTGCGGACCCGGCAATAACGGCGGAGACGGACTGGCGCTTGCAAGGATGCTGACAGAGGCGGGCTGGGAGTGCGCCTGCTTTTTGCTGGCAGATCCCGAAAAATGTTCCGGGGAAAACAAAAGACAGCAGAGGATTTTGGAACGGCTGTTTGGCCCTTCCTATCTGAGAGCATGGCCGCCGGCTGCAGGGCAGCAGGCAGAGGTCTATGTGGATGCACTTTTTGGCATCGGACAAAACAGAGGTCTTTCGGGGATCTACCGGGAAGCGGCAGCGTTTCTCAATGCGGCTAAGGGCCGGAAGGTGGCGCTGGACATCCCGAGCGGGATCCATGCGGATACAGGCATAGCGCTGGCGGATCAGGACGGAGAGCGGGTTTATGTCAGAGCGGATCTGACGGTGACCTTCGGGTGCCGAAAGAGCGGGCTGATGCTCTCTCAGGGCAAGGCGGCAGCGGGCAGGATCGTTTTGGACAGCTGCGGCATCGCCTATCCGGATACCACAGACGTATCTTCGGTAGAGGGCGTGAAGGGAAGCCTGCCGGATCGGGAGGATCTGGAAGAGATTTTGCAAAGAGACCCTTTGGGCAATAAGGGAAGCTTTGGGAAGGTGGTGCTCTGGGCAGGCGGCCAAAGGGCCACCGGAGCGGCGCTGCTTTGCACCAGAAGCTGTTTTGCGGCCGGAGCAGGCTATGTGAAGCTGCTTTCCTATGAAGATAACAGACAGCTTGTGCTCGGACAGGTACCGGAAACCGTCTTTTTGGATCTGAAGGCACCGGGCAAGAAGGATATGCTGCTTCGGGCAGCGGAGTTTGCGGATGTGATCGCCATGGGGTGCGGCGTAGGCATCGGTGAGGATGCGGCAGGGACCCTGGAGGATCTTTGCAGGGCACTTTCGGATCTGGAAAGCTGGGATGCAAACAAGCTTCCGGTACTGATCCTGGATGCGGATGTTCTGACCATCCTGTCGGCCCAGCCGGAGCTTTGGGAAAAATTAAAAGCCCTTCCTGTCACTACGGTGATGACACCCCATATGATCGAGTTTTCCAGGCTGTGTAAGCTCCCCTTGGAGGAGATCGCAAAGGACAGACTCTCCATTGCCATGGCCTTTGCAAAGGAGCATCAGACCATTCTGGTGTTAAAGGATGCGGGCACGCTGATCGCATCGCCTGACGGGCGCTTTTCCATCTCGCCCTATGGCAATGACGGCATGGCGGTAGCAGGAAGCGGAGACAGTCTGCTGGGAATCCTGGCAGCGGTCATGGGCAGAAAAAAGGATCCGTTTGGGTCTGTGGTATGCGGCGTTTTCCTGCACGGTATGGCGGGAGATCAGGCTGCGGATACCGTCGGAAGGGCATCCATGCTGCCGACGGATCTGACCGGGCAGATCGGCGCGGCGCTGTCGCAGATTCTGACAGATTAGAAAAATGGCCTTGCAGGCAAGGTCGAAGGAGATAACATGAGGCAGTACAGCAGAGTTTGCGCCTATGTGGATCTGGACGCAATGCTCTTCAATGTCAGATCCATGAAGGACAATCTCAAAAAAGAGACGAAGATCATAGCCGTGATCAAGACCAACGGCTATGGACACGGGGCGGTGCCGATGGCAGAGCGCCTCGAGAAGGAGGATTGTATCTTCGGATATGCGGTAGCCACTGCAGAGGAAGCCCTGGAGCTTCGTGAGGCGGGGATGCAAAAGCCCATTCTGATCCTGGGATATGTATTCCCGGAGCATTTTGAGGCGATGATCGGGCAGGATATCCGTCTTTCCGTATTCCGGGAGGATCAGCTAAGAGAACTTGCAGAAGTGGCCGAAAGGCTCGGCAGGAAGGCATTTGTCCATATCAAGGTGGATTCGGCCATGTCCCGGATCGGGGTATTTCCCGATGATGCGGGCTTTGCCTTTGTAAAAGCGGCCATGGAGCAGGAGTGGATCGAGACGGAAGGCCTCTTTACCCACTTTGCACGGGCAGATGAATTGGATAAGGGTCCTGTGA
>JAILHW010000071.1 GCA_024695605.1 Lachnospiraceae bacterium
AATGCATTTTCCGGTTGCGGCAAGCTGAAAAAACTCTATGTTTACAGCGCCAAACTTACCAAAAAGAAAGTGGGCAAAAAGGCATTTAGAAATATCAACAAGAAAGCAGTTGTTTACTATGCGAAAAATATCACAGGTAAAAAGCTGAGGAACCTGAAGGCTGCCTTCAAAAAGGGCGGTGCTCCGGGTAAGATTTCCTATAAAAAACTGAAGAAATGACCGATATAATATAAGTGTGGTTAATGTATCAAAAAAGGGCCTGTCCCGTGTCGGCAGGCCCTTTTATTCCCGATTAATTCGATGCAAGGAGGCAAAGATGAAGAGAGGAGACCATAAACAAGACAACCGCGTATACGGAAAACTGCTGGTAACCGTTCTTTCGGCAGCGCTGGCTTTTGGAACAAGTCCGGTTTGGGCTGCGCCTGTCAATGGCAACGGACCGGAAAGTGCCGGGATCGAAGAGGTGACAGCGGCGCAAACGTCATCGGAGCCTAAAGTATTTTCCGCGGATTACTGCGACCTGGTGGCAACCGTGGAAGGCGGCCAGGACGGAGATGTAAGCTTTGCGGGAGGCTCGGAGAATGGGGGCAGCTTTCTGATCGTCAACACCGATAAGAATGTGACCATCTCTATGAAAGAGGGGATAGAGAGCACAATAGACTATATCTACGTGCCTGCTCCGATAAAGAGCACTGAGGCAAGACACGTTACTCTGGACGGGGTGCACATCGACCGTTCTGAGGAAGAAGTCTTCTATCAGGGGATAGATTTGGTGACGGGACTATCCGGAGAAGCCAGAGCGGCTCTTTACGGTCTCTATTTCCCCGGCAGTGTAGTGCAGAATATAAGCGGTGGAACCCAGTATGAGGGTTCAGTGCGCATGACCCTGAAGGGAAATAATGTGATAAAAGGCGCCAAAAGCAGTAATATCCGCACGAATGAATACAGTAGTAACGGCTATGAGCCGGCGGCGGATGCGGTACATGCCGGTATTTGGGCTATGAATCTTCAGATTGATGGTAATGGGAGTCTTAATTCCCATGGTCCCGAGTATGGGATCTATGTAAAAAGAACGCTGACCATGACAGGCGGGTGCCTTGCAGCAACCTGTGAAGCGTCCGGTAAAAAAGAGCTTTTCTGCAACAGCAGCCTGATCACAGGCGGGTGCTTTGCTCAAGGTGGATCCGGCAAGGTTTACGGCCAGACGATCTATGCTGGAACTGTGAACAATAAGGAAGCAAGGCTCTGCGAGCTTACGAACAATACTGATGATCAAACAAAAGATGCCTATCCTTATAAGGTCGCTTATACAAAGGATGCGAAGGACTTTCTCGGTGGTATGATCGCCAGGAGCGTTCTGGCTGAAAAGGATAACGGTGAGGATTATGAATCCGCCTATGATATGGCGCTGACCTGTCTGGATGCCTATGCGGGCGGTAGCAGCG
Source organism: Lachnospiraceae bacterium (assembly GCA_024695605.1). Classification (GTDB taxonomy): domain Bacteria; phylum Bacillota; class Clostridia; order Lachnospirales; family Lachnospiraceae; genus RGIG7926. The sequence continues at coordinate 1,446 of JAILHW010000071.1, forward strand.
TATCCCTTTCCTACGGAATGAACTACGGTTTTGATATGGGGCAGTCTCTTGCCCTTGTCCACGCACTTCAAAATGACCACCCCGAGTATTGGTGGCTGTGGATCGACATGATCAGCCCGGGTTCGAGCGGTGCGTCTGTCGTATTGAAAAACGGATATTCAAAGGCAAAGGTAGAATCACAAAGGGCCAAGTTTGAAGCTGCGGTAAAAACCGTATTGCAAAAATCCGGTGTGACAGCCGGCATGAGTGACGAGGCAAAGGCCTACGTGCTTTATCAGGCGTTGGCTTCTTCCGTAAGCTATAATAAGAGTTTTGTGGATCAGTCCGCCAACAGCGCTTTTACGGAAGGGCAAGCGGTCTGTGATGGCTTTGCAAAGGCCTATATCTATCTGCTGCAAAAGCAGGGGATCTCTGCCAGCTATGTGGAAGGCTGGGGAGGCGACGAAGTAACCGGAGGCATGCACGGCTGGGTGATCGTTAGCATGAACGGTTCGTTCTATTACTGCGATCCCACCTGGGACGGAATGGATGAATCGGGAGTTGCATCCTTTAACAACTATATGCTGAACGCATCGGATTTTGCGCAGAAAGGTCATAAGGTACATGCGAATGATATGGGCTATGTGCTGCCTACGGCAAACCAGGTTAGCCTGGGCGCGCCCGCGGCTTCTGATATCGCCACGGTAACGGCGGCAGCCTGCAGCGGTGGTGTTTTGTATCCGGGCAGTATTAAGGTCATCAAAGGATCACCCCTTCAGGTAACGGCCCTTCCCGAGGAGGGAAAAAGCCTTGATACTCTGACTGCGGGAGGAAATGCTCTTAATGCATCGGAGGATGAAAACGGAACCTTTTATGTCACGATTGCATCTGTCAGCGCTGACACTGAGCTGGCAGCCACCTTTAAGGATGGGAGTAAAACCAGCACCCTTTTGACATCTGACAAGGAAGATCTGTCGGTTATCGAAGGCGAGACTGCAACAGTTACTGTTTGCCTGCAGGATAAAAAGAATCTGGCTCTTTCCGGCAAACAGATCAGCCTGACTCTTTTCCCGGAAGCGGCATTAAACGGACAGGGCACAACCTATACAGCTGAAACGTATGAAGACGGTCTGGCAGTCTTTTCTTTCCCGGATCTTCCCGTTGGAGTGTACCGGATCGTGGCAGCCTTTGGGGGAGATGATGGGTATCGGCCTTCTCGATGTCTGCTTTCTCTGACGATACTGGAAAATGCCGTATACGAGGTTGGAGATTTTGTTTTGCAGAGAACCGGTGGAGGAACCCTCAGTGAGACGGATTATACCTATTCGGAAACCTCAGATGATCATGGAAAAAAGATCGACGGCTCCGGTGTATTGATGATCAACACTTCGACTCCGATCACCATCAGTATGAGGGATGACGTCAGCATCTCACACGACCGCATCGGCATCGGCACAAGCAGCGGATTTGTGGCACAGATCACCCTGAAAAATATCGTCATCGATCGAAGTAGCCTTGTGATCGAAGGTACTGCCTGTGACACGGGAGTATACAATCCCGTTCCAAAGGATGCGGATCTGACGGCGGGCCTTTTTACACAGAATGATGACCAAAACTCCGTGATCATTCTGGAGGGATATAACGTTATAACCTCGGCGACGACGTCAACCACAGAGCAGGTTGAGGATCGGCAGTTTAATCCGCCGATGCTTTTTGATCAGAATACAGTGGGATATTATGCAGCGATCTCCTCGGGAGGCTATACCTTTGAAGGTAGCGGCGTCCTGGAATTGACAGCCAAAACAGACCAGGACATAGGCTCCGCATACGGTATTAACGGCCGCAAGATCTCTGTAAAATCGGGAACGCTCAAGATCAACGTTTCCGGGAAGAAGTGCAGTATGTACGGCATTGATTCTACATATTATACCCAGGATGGCGGGGAGGTTACCGTTTCCCTGGGAGATAAAGAACTTGATGTGCAGGGGTCCATGGGGTCGTTGATAGGTGTCGAAACACATGATCTCAAATTGACAGGCGGTAATCTGGAGCTTGCGCTTTCGAAATACGGAACATATACCTCGGACTACGGAATAGAGGCAATGGATGTAAACGGCATCGGCGGAAGTCTTCTCATTGACGGCTTTAGAACGGGCATAGCTGCCAGCCAATTTGGAAACGGCGTAAAGCTTTCCAATCTCATGTGTGAGATCCGGGATTACGATAAAGCCTTCAAGGAGGGTGCAGCAATCAAGATCGAAAGCGGTCTTTACAAGGAAGGAAATGTAGCGGATCAGACCATTTACGGAGTGCAGGTTCTGGGTGGTGCAACGATTTTTGAAGAGACAAAAAATGGCGAGAGTTGGTACCGCGTTAAGGATGCCAGAGGTATGGATGTAGCCGGCGGCGAGGAAGGTGTGGATTATATTTATTCAGGCGGTGCCTATACACTTCTTACAGACAAGGCTATGACCTTTACCATGAGGGAAGGCGTGCAAAAGACCGATAATCGGATCCTTTCCGGAGGGGGCAATAACACAACCTATAAGATCACCTTAAACAACGTGATCATGGACAGAAGCGCTGTAACGGCAGCGGACGCTTATGATAACTACGAAGATGAGATCATTCGGATCGATAAGGGTAATCTGGAACTGACCCTCACTGGAAGCAACAGACTTTTGGGATCTGAAAATCTTGCATACTGGGAGAGCGGAAGTAAAAGGTATAACTGCGACAATACGGCGATCCTGGTGAAGGAGGGAACGCTTACAGTAGGCGGAACCGGAAGTCTCTTGATCAAGGAACCAAATGTGTCCTATTCCTCGGCAGGAATCATAGCTTTTGCCTATACCCAAAACGGTGGCACGGTCGAGATTGAGACCGGAAAAGATGAGAAGGGATTTTTCGCACTGATTGCAAACACCTATTTTGGGTATGTAAAACCCGAAGAGACCGGCAGCGGCAATATTACCTTAAATGCCGGTACGCTGAAGGCATCGATCAAAGGCGGACAGACAAGTGACCCGGATTATACCAAGGCTGCTGCTGTTTATGCGGATGGTATCGTAACCCTGAATGACGGCAGCATCACAGCCATCATGGACAGTTCGGGAGGCTGCAGCACCGGACTTTATGCCGGACAGGGGATCACTGTTAAGAAGGGAACGCTCAGTGCATCCGGTGGCAGTGCCGCGTTAAAATCCATAGGAATCCGGTGCGGCGGAGATCTTATCCTCAGCGGTGGTCAGATTTCAGCCACAGGCGCTCAAGCAGGCTTCAATGAGGAAAGCATCGGATTGATGGTTGCTTCCGATGTCAAAGCAAGCGGCGGAAAGCTGACAGCCATGGGAGGAAGCGCAGAAGCAGGATACAGCTATGGAATGAAACAGGAGTCCGAGACAGGTCATGTAAACTTTTCAGGGGCCGAAGTCACCTTAAAGGGTGGAGATACCAATAGAAGCAGTTATGGTGGTCATATCGGAGGTCATATGCTCATTTCAGGCGGTACGGTAACGGCTTTAGGCGGAAAGTCAAAGGATGAGAGAAGTATTGGTCTTTATAACGGTACCGACTGCGAGGCGCAGATCACCGGTGGCGCATTGACGCTGACGGGAGCTGATGCATACCTTGCCAGTGCAGGTCTGTTTGAAGGCTCTCTCGACGGTGGTTTGGACCTGGTGATTTCCGGTGGAACCATAAATGCCACAGGCGGAAAAGTAACAGAGCCCGGACCCAACCCGGTAGCAGCAGGCATCTATGTCTATGATAAGCTGCAGATCAAGGGCGGAAAGATAAAGGCAGCCGGCCAGCTCAAATCCATTGACTGCCAAGCATCCGACATTACCGGCGGCTCCTTTGCCCAGGGTGATGTGACAGCCGGCACCGTTTACGGTATGAAGATCGCATCCGGCTGCACCATGGAAAAGGGAACCGATGCAGACTATCC
>JAILHW010000086.1 GCA_024695605.1 Lachnospiraceae bacterium
TCCGTGATCTTATCCGCCGAATAGCTGTCTTCAATAGAAACCTGCTTCAGATATCTGGTCTCGGGATCCAGGGTAGTCTCCCAGAGCTGCTCTGCATCCATCTCTCCAAGACCCTTGTAGCGCTGCAGTGTAAAGTTGCCCTTATGGTTCTTGCGGTATTTTGCAAGGGCCTTGTCATCATACAGATACTCGCCCTCGCCTCTTGACGGGATCACTTTATACAAAGGCGGCATTGCGATATAGACATGGCCTTCCTGGATGAGCTCCGGCATAAATCTGTAAAAGAGTGTCAAAAGCAGCGTACAGATATGTGCGCCGTCCACGTCGGCATCGGCCATGATGATGATCTTGTCATAGCGAAGCTTGGTGATATCAAAGTCATTGCCGTAGCCTTCGGAAAAACCGCACCCAAAGGCATTGATCATAGTCTTGATCTCGGCATTGGCAAGCACCTTGTCGATACTGGCCTTCTCCACGTTGAGGATCTTTCCTCTGATCGGCATGATCGCCTGATACTGGCGGTTTCTGGCCATCTTGGCGCTGCCGCCCGCGGAATCACCCTCAACAATGAAGATCTCGCATTTTTTCGCATCCCTGGACTCGCAGTTGGCAAGCTTGCCGTTGGAGTCAAAGGAGAACTTCTGCTTGGTCAGCATGTTGGTCTTGGCCTTTTCCTCGGTCTTACGGATCTTGGCTGCCTTCTCCGCGCAGGAGATCACATTTTTCAGTATCTCTACATTACGGTCAAAATAGCGCTGTACCTCATCACCGATGACCTTGGATACCACCTTTGCCGCATCCTGGTTGTCGAGCTTGGTCTTAGTCTGGCCCTCAAATCTGGGGTCGGGATGTTTAATGGAAACGATGGCCGTCATACCGTTTCGCACATCCGGTCCGGTAAAATTGGTATCCTTATCCTTCAGGATCCCCAGCTGTCTGGCGTAGGAATTGATCACTGTGGTAAAGATCGTCTTAAAGCCCGTGATGTGGGTACCGCCCTCGGCGTTGTAGATGTTGTTACAGAAGCCGAGCACGCTTTCATGGAATTCGTTGGTATACTGGAAGGCACATTCTACCTCGATGCCCTCGCTGGCGCCCTTCAGATAGACAATGTCGTGAACGGTCTCTTTTCCCTCATTGATATGACTGACAAAGCCGGAAAGTCCTTCCGGCTCATGGAAAGAAACCGACTGGGAGGGCGTCACGCGGTTATCCGTAAAATGGATCACGAGGTTGGGATTCAGATACGCCGTCTCGTGCAGTCTGTTCTTGATATCCTCCGCCTTGAATACGGTATGGTCAAAAATGGTATCATCCGGCAAAAAGGAGATCTCGGTTCCGGTCCCTCGTCCCTTGCCGACTACCGGAAGCAGTCCATCGATCAGCTCCGTTGTAGGATCGCCTCTTTCATAGGTGTCCTGATAGATCTGTCCGCCGCGCTTAACCCTAACCTTCATCCAGGTGGAAAGGGCATTCACAACGGAGGAGCCCACACCGTGCAGACCGCCGCTGGTCTTGTAAGCGTTGTTGTCAAACTTGCCTCCGGCATGCAGCGTCGTAAATACCAGACGCTCTGCGGAAACGCCTTTTTCATGCAGATCAATGGGAATACCACGTCCGTTATCGGAAATCGTAGCGGAGCCGTCAGCCTCGAGCGTCACATGGATCTCGGAGCAAAAGCCCGCCAGATGCTCATCCACTGCATTGTCCACGATCTCATAGATCAGGTGGTTCAGTCCCTTTGTGGAAACAGAACCGATATACATACCGGGACGGACACGAACTGCTGTCAGTCCCTCCAATACTGTGATCGATTCCGCATTATAGTTTTCTTTCGGTGCCATTCTGTTTTCCTTCTCTTATACTGCTGTTATAAGTGCCCATACGTGAAAAATATTACCATATTTCACAAAATATGGCAATTCTTTTTGGTATTTGCACAAAATCTTGATGTTGCCGTTTCATTATAGCAAACACTTGTTCGATTTTCAAGAGGAAAGTGTTCGAAAGTATTGAAAAACCATTGAAAAACACCATTGAAAAACAGCCACCGTTTGTGCGGTGACTGTTTGTTGGGTGTGTATTCTGCTTTTTGTACCTTGGGGTCCATATTTTGGACCTATAACCCTCCTTCGAGGGCAAGTTCTGTCCCGGGGGTCCATTTAGTAGCCGGCGGTCAGGTCGACGCGGTTGTGCAGCGGTTCGCCATTGCAGTAGCGCGTAAAGTCTGCAAGGAACATCTCCACGATCCTGTTGACGGTATAAGGCAATGTCCAGTTTCCGGCCACGTGGGTCGTTAGTACCAGATTCGGGCAGTCCCAAAGGGTGTTGTCTGCATCCAGCGGTTCTTTTTCAAAGACATCCAGCGCCGCACCGGCAAGATCACCATCGCGCAGCATACGCTCGAGCACCTTTTCATCCAGCACATTTCCCCGGCCCACATTGACAAGGAAGGCTCCCTTTGGTAAAAGTCTCAGTCTTTCCTCTGTCAAAAGTCCGATTGTCTCCTTCGTCGAAGGAAGCGAAAGAATCAGAAGATCCGTCTCGGGGAGCACCTTATCGATCTCATCCAGTGTCACGATCCTGTCAAAGAGGCCATCCGGATTCTGTCCTCTGCGGTTGACGCCCGTCATGCTCCGCGGTCCGAAGGCCTTCATCCGCATGGCTGCCTGTTTGCCGATATCGCCGGTTCCGACAAACGTGATCGCGGCATCATGGATCGAGCTGATGGGCAGATCATTTTTCCAGATCCGTTCTCTTACCAGATTCACATATTCCGGCCTTCTGCGCATGATCTCAAGCGTGACCATAACGATATGCTCTGCGATGGTCAGTCCATAAGCCCCGGACGAATTGGACAGCTGGATATCCGTCCCTTCGATTACCGGCAGGAAATGATCCACGCCGGCAGACGGCGTGCAGGCCCACCTGACTGAATTGCCTGCCTTTGCAAGCCCGGCATTCATTCCGAATACCACCTCTGCATCAGCCGCCTCCTTGAGCGCCTGTTCCTGATCATCGCAAAATACGACGGAAAAGCCAAGACTTCCCACATGATCGGTGATCAGCTGCTTTTTTTCCTCATCCAGCGCGGGAAACGCCACGACGAGTTTTCTGGTTTTTGGACCGATAGCTCCGTCCCCATGGTCCATTCTGTTCATTTTATCCCCTCCATTCCAAATCCCGTAAATTGGTTTTCATTGGTAACTGCTTCTTCTTTGTGATACTTACCAAAGGCCTCTGATAGAACGCCCTTGAGCAGGCTGATCGTTTCCATGCCGTCCCCCGGCATTTCATCCGATGTAACACGTACCATATTTCCCTTACCATCCGGGAATTTCAGCACGTAATAGGTCCCCTCTACGCCTTTGTTCTCATTCCAGTCGGCGCAGCCCCGGCTTCTGACGATGTGCATGCAGCTGTCCCAGATCTGCGTTGGCACAAGGCAGCAGGATACGCTCTCCGCCTCGTCGCCCTCCTGGGTATATTTGGCAAGGATCATTCCTTCACCTTCGTTCCTTTCATAGAGCACATATTCCTCGTGGCCGTCGCCGCCATCGGTTGCCATGGTTTTTTCATAAAAATCAAATGCCATATTGTCCGGATCAATCTCATCCTGCAGATCCTTTGGCGTTTCGGGAAGGTGCGCATCCGGATCGTATTCCATAGTGTTGCGGGAAGAAACCTGAAACGTCACATCATGCTCCGGCATGGTAAATGTAAACACATATCCATGCGCATTGTCAAAGGTCTGCTTCAGATCCACATCCTCATCGCAGGAAAACTGATAGTCTGTATCCGTAGCGACCATATCATAATAAACCGTCACCGGATCTCCCGGTGCATAGGCCTTTTTATCGGATGTAAAGCCGTAGCCGTCAAAGACCACTTTGTACTTTTGTTTTCCGCATCCCATCAGTCCCATGAGCAGGATCACTCCTATCAAAATCTGTACCGGTCTTCTCTTTAACGCTCTGTTGTCCCTGGTTTTTGGCTTCATAGTCTCATAACCCGCTTGTTAAAAAAACTGCCGAAGTACTCGCCATACTTCGGCAGTTTATTAGCTCCATAATGATGGATGATCTACAGATGATACTTAATGAAGACCTACATAAACATATCTGTAAGGATCATAGTTCTGGTTGTAGGATGTTACCTTGGTAAATCCATACTTAGCCATGATATTGGAAACAATGGTGTATGCCTCCGTACCCGGAGTACCGCCGGTCACCTGAACCTTAACTGTTACGCCTTCCCGATCTTCCTGATAGGAAGAAGCAAAATCATATCCGGAAGCTGCTTCGATCTTTAGATTCACACCCTGGATCTGCGCTGCCTGAACCTCATTGATGATCTGCTGTACAGTAGGCTGAACCTTCTTATTGACCTTGAAGTTCTCCAGCTTCTTTACGGTATATCCGCTTGTTTTCTTCTTCGGATCAACAGACCATTTTTCAAATCCTACCACTTCCATTCTGCTGTCTGCTTCGGCCTGCGTACCGTATGCATGATAGTAATCCTGTCCGAATACTCTTCTGCATCTTTCCTGATAGGTCTCACTCGGATAGCAGTAATAATTCGAGGTCATCAGAACCGGATCGGAAGGATAAGACCAGGTCTTTTTCTTGCTCTTGTTGTTAAAGCCTACGATCTGATAATAATACTTCGTTCCGTTATCCTGTGCGATCTCAGCAACTGTGGAATTTCCGCCATCGATGGTGGCTACCGTGGTAAAGCCGCTTGTCTGATTCGTGGAGCGCTGTACAAAATAGCCCTTGGCATTCTTTACACTCTTCCAGGTCAGCTTTACAAAATTGGGCTTTTCACAAACACAGCCGTCTGCTACAAAGCTGGTAGAAGCCAGAGTCGTGGCTGCTGCTCTCGGCCACAGATCAAACTCGGAATAATAGCGTCTTCCCTTGATGATCTTGTAGGCACGGACTCTGTACCAGTACTTCTGGCCGGGAATTGCTTCTCTGTCGATAAATTTGCGCTTCTTAAGTTTTGTGATCTTGTTGAGTCCCTTCTTTTTCTTGCCGCCGGCGATCACAGTGCCGGGTTTCTTTTTATTCTTGGAACGATAAACCTCGTAGCCGTCTGCGCCCTTTACCTTGGTCCATTTTACGGTCACAAAATCAGATGCATTTGCACTCAGATAATCGATCTCAGGCTTTTTCAGCTCAGTCTTTGCTTCCACGACTGCGGAGGTTGTACTGTCATATTCGGTTCCGCCGTCGGACACATAGGCCTGCACCTTAAAGTAATACTTCTTTGCAAGGCTTAAATCCCTTCCGTCTGCATCCTTAGCGATCAGGATACCGGGCTCTGTTGCCGTTGCAACCTGTTTGTAGGCGCCGTCCTTTTTGGTCGCGATAAAAATCTTATAGCCGGAAACGCCGCCTGCCGGTCTCCAGGACAGATCTACGGATTTATAATCATGTGCCTTGGAAGAAAGCAGCCAGTCAGCCTCAGCTCTTGCAGGCTTTACGGCAGCAGATGCTGCAGATTCCTCACTGTAATAAACCTTATCGCCATCTTTGATAAAGGCCTTAACCTTAAAGCTGTAGGACGAAGCAATGTTCAATGCCTTTTGATCAAGCGTTGCCAGTACATCCATAGAGGTTACATTACCGTCAAAGGACCACAGCTTCGTGAACGCCTTGCCGTTGGTACTGCTATACACCTCATAGCCGGATGCACCGTTTACCGCAGACCAGGAAACCTTGATGGTCTTTTCATCGAATACGCTCGCCGTAACATTCCCCGGTACTCCAACCGTAGGAGCCGGCTTGGATTCATTGCCGCTGACTGTTTCAACAGCCAGTTCCTCTTCCACAGCATCGATCGCCACATCCGGTGTAGTCTGCGCCGCGCTGACTGGAACAGCGACTTCGAACAACAGGCTTGCCGATAACACAATTGCTGCTGCGGATTGTAACATTTTTCGTTTCATTACCCAATACCTCCTTGTATGTATTTGATTTCTTTCTGCAAAGATTATACTCTTATGCTGCAATTTTAGCAATGCAATATCTATTTTTTTAGAATGTCTTTCATTTGTTTATAAGCCAGGCAAACGCCTTTGCGACCCTCAGATCCGCATCCCGAAAATGATTGCCCTCGTTCCATTCCAAAACCGTATCGATCCCCTGATCCTTTAACAGCTGATAGCCTTCCCGGATTCGATCCCCCACTGTGGCCATCACCCGGTTCTTCGTCTTTTCTTCCCGATCACCGAGACTCAGATAAACTGCCCCGCAGCGGGGCCTGTTATTTTTCATATATACGTCTAAATCCGGAAACCACACGGAAGGCGAAGCTGCAGCCACACCCGCAAACCGGTCGGTCTGATAGCAGCTCCACAGCGCAAAGAGACCCGCAAGAGAATACCCGCCGATATAATAGGTCTTGCTCGCATCCTCCAAGAGGGGTAAAATGCGTTCCAGCAAAATACGCGCCTCCCCGCCAAAGCCCTCCTTGCCGAATACCGGCGGCGCCTCCCAGGGCGAAAGCTCCCTGTTCCAGTCTGTGACACCGACTGCGATCATGCCAAAATCCGCCTGCGTATACAACTGTATCTTCGTCATCTGTTCTTCGATCCGATCAAGGCCGCGCTGCTCCAGCGCCTGCACCAGAATGATCTTTGCATCCGGGTTTCCTATAGTTCTAACTGTCATAATTGATCACCTTCCGGCATTCACTGCTTATCATCCGGCGCATCCCCAAACGCTGCCGAATCAGGATTCGCAAAAACGTTCGCG
>JAILHW010000135.1 GCA_024695605.1 Lachnospiraceae bacterium
TCTCCCTTGACATCCGCCAGAAATACGGGGATTCCCATATCGGAAAAGGTCTCCGCCATCACCTTCAGCGTAACGGTCTTACCGGAGCCCGTCGCACCTGCCACCAGACCGTGGCGGTTTAAGAATTTCGGCGTCATGCATACCTTTTCACCCTTCTGCGTCTGAGCGATCCAAAGCTGTCCCTGTTCGTACATAGTAACCTCCTTTTGTACCTATGATATGTTTGCTTGTGCTAACTGTTTGCTATTGTTAACTGTTTGTTGATGCTAACGGTTTGTTGCGGCTCACTATATTCTGAATTTTCTAACTGATATGCTGTTTTTTTGCATACAGTTATGAACATACTGCATTACGAATGTATGTCGTTATTTTTTTTGCTTCTTGTAACGTATAGGAACCACTCTCTTACTTTCCGGTCTGCAGGCTCGGTGTCCAGTACTCTCTGTGGTAGAAGTCTGTCAAAAGATAAGTCACAAGACCTCCGCTTCCCACATCGGTATTGCTGATCATGGCATCCTCGTGATACTCCCATACATCGCCCAGCTGATAGCTGTCCTGATACTCTCCGCTATAGGAATAGTAGTCGCAAAGGAAGGTCACCTGATCTCCCTGCTCAAGCACTTCCACGCTTTTTGCTACCGCTTCTGTCTCGCCCTCGGTATAAACCGCTCTGGCGCCGGCAATGACGCCGTAGGGATTTTCTTTATCAAATACCAGAATCAGCTCTACTCTTTCGCCGTTTAAGAGCGCCGGAACCCGTCCGGTGATGGTCTCGTTATCGCCGTCCTTGATGGTGGATTCGTAGTAAAATGCCACGGGCTGCTCATCGATGGAGATCCAGGTATTGTCCATATCCCCTACCAGTCTGCCCTCATCAAAGGTGTAGAGGTTATCCAGTCCCAGATCCACGTAGCCTTCGCCGTCATCAACAAAGAGATTCATCTGCAGGGACTCGATCTTTTCCCACTGCTCATCGGGAAGCTCCAATACATGTCTGCCCTGATCGTCTGTTTTCCAGACAAGGAGGGAGGAATCGAACTGATTCATGGCGATGTACTCGGCGGCCTTTTGGCTGTCAAATACGGATGCATCCTGCATATAATCGGCATTGTCCGCATCCACGCCGGGCATGGATCTGCCGGACATCAGGAACGCTCCCAGAAGCTGGGAAATGGCATCCGAGCCGACCGAAGGTGATCCGCCGGCAAAGGAGCCGCCCACTAAAGAGCCAAGGGCTGAGCCGTTTCCGCCTGCCGCCAGCTGTCCCGAGGTTTCCATACCCGCAAAGGACTGGATGCATTTGCTGTAATCCTCTCCGAGTCCGATCTGCTGGTAGGTATTGACCGCCTGCTTCACTTTTCCCGTTCTCTGGTAAGGGAAGTAAATGGACACGCCGTAGGCATTGGTCATATTGCCTGAGGTTCTGTTGTATTTTACCGCGGAAAGCAGGGCGTCGGAAAGTGCTGAAGCTTCCTGGGATCCGATGTTATTGGCAAAGTTTACAAGGTCGATCTGATCGATCTTGGAGGATGTGGCAAACTCTCTGGTCTGTGCCCTTGCATGGCTGACGGTCTGGAACTCATCGCCCCTGATCATATCTCCGGTATCCTGGGCAAAGCCGTTTAGCTTATCAGGTACCGTTCGGGAGATCTCGGCAAGGTCGATCACCGAAAGGGTAGTCTTTTGTCCCTGACAGCGCAGGCCGCAGGTAGATACGAAATCGTCACAGATATTTTTTCCGATCTCCAGGGTTTCCATGGAAGGATTGGCCGAAAGCTCTGTCAGCCAGTTGGTATAATACCAGCCGATCCCCGGCTCCGTCTCCTCGGATGCAAACAGGTAATCTGCGTAAGGGTCGAGCATCAGAGCCGTTTCCAATGTTGCCATAAGACACGCATCAAAGCCGATGAAATCAAAGGTGACGCCCGCATTTTTCAATGCCCTGTCAATCCCCGCAAGGTCCATAGAACCTGCGCCCTGATATTTTTCATCATAGCCGTAGCCGCTGATGGAACCACCGCCGTGATCCCAGAAGATCAGATTTTTCCGGTCCGCGGGGAAGTTGGTATCGCAGAATTTGATGAAATCCGTCAGCGTTTTCGGATCGGTCATCTGTTTCGCACCATCATCCTCGACAAGACGCTGCAGACCGCCGTTTTTCACCTGATAAATCTGGTTGGTGCTGTTGCTGATGCCCTGGGTCTTCCACTGGCGGCAACCGCCGGTATAGATGATGATATTGATATTCTCGGAAAGAGAGGCTTTGCACATCTCGGCAATATCATTGGAGGCCATGCCGTGCTTGCTCTCAAGATCGGTTCCACACATATAAACCATGATGGTCACGATGTCGGTGCCGTTGCCTTTGATCTTCGTTCTCTTTTCGCGTGCCTCGGGTGCTACGGTGCGATCCAGCTTGCCGGTATTGGAGGTTCCGTCCTGCCAGCCGTTTGAAACATTGTTGCTGCCGGTAAAGCCGGAAAGTGCCCCAAACAGAGAGGTGGTCTGCGCGGTGCTCTGGCCGGTTTGTGTGCCCTGGCCTGTTGGTGATACCGCATCGGCTGTGCTTTGTCCTGCGGCTGACTGGTTGCCGTCTGCCTCCTGCACATAGGCGCCCTGATCCGCGCCGTCTCCGCCGCCGGATAGTAGCGCTACGCCGCCTCCGCCGCCTCCGAGAAGCAGTACGATCACCATGATGATGATCTTCATCATTCCGCCGCCGGAGCCCTGGCCGCCGCCGTATCCGCCGCCGTCCCGGTTGCTTCCGCCGCGTCCCGCGTATCCGTCCGATCTTCCTACCGGACCTGTTCCGAGGCCCGCGCCCTGCTTATGGACGCCTTTCCCTCCGTTCGTTACCCGTTTCTGTCTTCCGCCGTTTTGATCCATTTTGTTTCTTGTCCTTTCACATCTATTTCAGGGGCAAGATCCCCTGTATTTTGGCCCTATAACACTCTAAAGAGTGCAAGCCCCGTCCCGGGGGTCCATTCCCTGTATTTTGGCCCTATAACACTCTAAAGAGTGCAAGCCCCGTCCCGGGGGTCCATTTTCAGTGTGTTCTTCGTTCCAGGCCGCGCTCCCGGTAGAAGCGCTCTTTTTCCTGATACATATCCGCGTCTGCAATGCGCTCCAGGTCGTCCACGGTGGCATCCGCGTGGTCCTTATAGGCCGCATATCCGACAGACATCGTGATCTCGTCTGTGTAAACGCCGTGCCACTCCTTTGCATGGTCATGGATCGCTTTACGCATCGCCTCCACATCATCGGTATGGACGATCGCCATAAATTCATCGCCGCCGGTCCGATAGGCCTTTCCTTTGTGACCCACTGTCAGCGCCAGGCAGTTGGCGGCGCCCTTGATCAGTTCATCTCCGGCTGCATGCCCCTTGGTATCATTGACCGTTTTCAATCCATTCACATCCACGGAAAAGATCACAAAATCCTCTGCCAGAGGGCTTTCCTTGATCACCTGAAGATCCTCATCAAAGCATCTTCGGTTAAAGAGTCTGGTCATCTCATCCGTCATGGATATCCGGATCAGATTCTCTTCCCTTCTCTTTTCCTCATCCACATTTCGCGTCGTATAAATGACCGATGTAGGGATTCCGTCCTCGGTCGCATCCACCGTAATGTACTGTGCCCGGAACCATCCGGAAACCACATCGATAAAGTCCGCACTGATCAGCTTCTTTTGCGCCAGCCTGGACCGCAGTGTTTTGATATTGGTATAGTTCAAAAAGTCCTCCACCTGATCCGGCATCACCTGGTTTTTGAGTTTTTGATTCATCAGGGTATGTGTCTGTGCACTCAGATCGATGCCAAACTTTTTCTGCTCCGCATCGCGCAGAGACTGCTCGGTCTGGTTTTCATAATCAATGAGATTGACGTTGTCATAAATCTCTGCCATGGAATCCAGAAGCCGCATTTTTTCCGCCATAATCTTTTCCTGGCTCATAATGCGATTGTGCTGCTCAAAGAGGCCCTTGAAATAATCAAGCGTCAGTTTTCCGATGATGTAGCCGCCCGAAAACATGATGATGGATTCGATGGTAAAACCGCTTATCGTGTCCAAAAAATAAGCCTTTACGGAATCATACTCAGGTCTTAGTGCAGCTTCATAGGGTGCCGAAAGCCAGGTGGATACCAGCATCAAAATAAAATTCATGATGACCGTATAGAAATACAGCGCCTTACCACAAAACAGAAGGCTCAGAAGCGGCACCAGAAACCATGTGATATAAATGCTCACATGGGAATAAAACATATATGCGATCAGAACATTCAGCGTTGTCAGTGCAAACACGCAGGTAAAGGTTTTGCTCGGATACTGATGATACAAAAACAGGTGGATCAGAGACATGACGATCAGCACCGCAGAGATGCTAAAGCATGTCGTATAGGTGATATCTTTAAAGATCCCACCCTTGATCCCGGCTGCAATAGCCGGTCCTGTCAGCACAAAAAACCAGAGCACCTTGTTCAGATAACCGTTAACCTTGATCCGGTTTTCC
>JAILHW010000168.1 GCA_024695605.1 Lachnospiraceae bacterium
CACAGAGAACTGGATGCGGACCTTGTGCTTAAGAGAGTCAGCTGTCCCATCGGTGTCATTGGGGTGATCTTTGAGGCAAGACCGGATGCTTTGATCCAGATATCCTCGCTTTGTATCAAAAGCGGAAACTGCGCGATCCTAAAGGGCGGCAAGGAAACGGCCAATACCAACCGGAAGCTCTTTGCTCTGATCGAGGAGGCAGTGCTCGGTGCTGGAATGCCGAAGGGGTGCCTGCTTCTGGCAGAAACCCACAGTGAGATCGATGAGCTTTTGCAATGCGACCGGGATGTGGATCTTCTGATCCCGAGAGGTTCCAATGCCTTTGTGCGCTACATCATGGATCATACCTCGATCCCCGTGATGGGACATGCGGACGGGATCTGCCACATCTATGTGGACAAAGAGGCTGATCAGGAAAAGGCCATCCCCATCCTGGTGGATGCCAAGACCCAATATACCGCGGCCTGCAATGCCGTAGAGACCATTCTGGTGCACCGGGATATCGCACAGGCATTTTTGCCAAAGCTCTATGAGGCCTTCCGAAAAGAAGGGATCAAGCTGCGGGCCGAAAAAGAAGCGGCAGCCATTTTGAAGGCGTGCGAGAATGCGGCCGTTGCAGAGAGCGATAACGATATGCTAAAGGAAGTGGATACAGAGGACTTTGTGGAATACCTGGCACTCATCGCTTCGGTGAAGGTGGTAGAGGATACGGAGGAGGCGATCCGCCATATCAACCGCTACGGCTCCCATCATACGGATGCCATCCTGACGGAGAATAGCGAGACGGCGGAACTGTTTATGCAGCTGGTGGATTCCGCAGGGGTTTATCAAAACTGCTCCACCAGATTCTCAGACGGCTATCGCTACGGCTTCGGAGCCGAGGTGGGCATCAGCACCGGCAAGATCCATGCCAGAGGTCCTGTAGGACTGGAGGGCCTTTTGACCTACAAATACAAATTATACGGGAAAGGACAGATCGTGGGAGACTACGCAAGCGGAAAGTCGCAGTTTCACGTAAAGGATCTGTAGGAGGAACAAAGAAACATGAATCCCAGAGAAAGAATACCGGGGAAAAAGAGGATCGTAGTCAAGGTTGGATCCTCATCACTGACACACGCTGAAACAGGAGGACTGGATTATACCAAGCTGGAGGTGCTGGTAAGAGAGCTTTGCAATCTGCACAATCAGGACAAGGAAGTGATCCTGGTATCCAGTGGCGCCATCTCCGTCGGAAAAAGAGTGATGCGCATCGATCAGAAGGAAAGCTCTATCTCCATTAAGCAGGCCTGTGCGGCAGTGGGGCAGGCAAGGCTGATGATGACCTATCAGAAGCTCTTTTCCGAGTACAACCATACCGCGGCGCAGATTTTGATGACGAAGAATACCATCGTGGATGATCTGAACCGCTTCAATGCCAGAAATACGTTTCAGGAGCTTTTGACCTTAGGAGCGATCCCGATCGTCAACGAGAATGATACCATTGCAACCTACGAGATCGAATTCGGTGACAACGATTCCCTGTCCGCCATCGTAGCTTCCCTGGTGGGGGCGGATCTGTTGGTGCTTTTGTCGGATATCGACGGCCTTTATACCGATGACCCGAGAAAGAATCCGGAGGCAAAATTCATTCCCTATGTGGAGCGGCTGGATGAGAAGATCATGAACATGGGAAAGAAAAGTACCGGATCCAACGTGGGGACCGGCGGTATGAACACGAAGCTTCAGGCTGCCAAGATCGCCACCTGCTCGGGAGCGGATATGATCATCGCCAACGCCTCGGATATGCGGATCCTGCACCGCATCATGGACGGCAGAGAGATCGGCACCATGTTTGCGGCACACGAGGATGAGGGCTTTGATCTGATTTCCTTTGTGGAAGGAATGAACCAGTAAGAAAGAGAAGGGACGATATGGAACAAAGCAGGATCGACAGGATCAACGAACTCTATCACAAATCCCAGGCAGAGGGTTTGACAGAGGAGGAAAAAAAGGAGCAGCAGCTTCTTCGCCAGGAATATGTAGCGGCCATTCGCGGAAGTCTGAGAGCACAGCTGAATAACATCGATATGGTGCAGGAGGACGGAAGCGTCGTCAACCTCGGAGAGCAGTTCGGAAATAAGCAGCTCAACTAAGAAAAAGCGTATCATCGATCTGACGGATCGGCAGTGCATCATCAGAGAGGTTTGAATACATGACAGACGATCAAACCATCAATACGATAAGAGAACAAAAGCGGGCTCTTCGAAAAGAGATCCTGGCCATACGGGATGCCCTGGATGTGGCCGTGCGAAAACAGGAGAGTGAAGCGGTGAGAAAAAAGATCGCAAAGCTTCCGGCTTTTTGCAAGGCACAAAGGGTTTTACTCTTTGCCTCCTATGGCAGTGAGATCGAAACCGACGGGATCATAGAGGATGCACTGGC
>JAILHW010000169.1 GCA_024695605.1 Lachnospiraceae bacterium
GGGCAGGCGGCAGCAGAGCTTTCCGAACTGTTATCCTTTAACATTCCCCAGCGCTGGAGCATTGCGCATTTGTATCAGGCACATTTAAATGGCGAGTCCCATGTGAAGGATATTGCATTTTTAACCACTCTGGCCGGCTTCATTCACTGGAAGCTGACGGGAGAAAAGGTGCTTGGTATCGGCGATGCATCCGGCATGTTTCCCATTGATTCCACCTCCCGCAACTATGATAAAAGAATGCTGGATCTGTTTGAAGAAAAGATCGCACCGGCAGGCTATCCCTGGAAGCTTTCCGGGATCCTTCCCAAGGTGCTTTGTGCAGGCGACGCAGCCGGTCATCTGACCGAAGAGGGAGCAAAGCTTCTGGATCCCTCGGGTGATCTGCAGGCAGGTGTCCTTCTCTGCCCGCCGGAGGGTGATGCGGGAACCGGTATGACGGCTACCAATTCCGTGGCAGTCCGTACCGGAAATGTATCTGCAGGTACCTCCGTCTTTGCCATGGTGGTTCTGGAAAAGATGACCGAGAAGGTACATGAAGAGATCGATATGGTCACCACCCCCGTAGGGGATCCCGTAGCCATGGTGCATTGCAACAATTGCACCTCCGAGATCAATGCCTGGGCGGGATTTTTGAAGGGCTTTTTGGAGGAGGCCGGAGCGGCTGCCGACATGAATATGGTCTATCGCGCCATCTTTGAAGGCGCCCTGAAGGGAGCGCCGAACTGCGGCGGTCTGATGGGCTGCAACTATATCGCAGGCGAGCCTGTGACCGGTTTTGCAGTAGGAAGACCCATGGTGTTAAGAAAGCCGGAAGCAGAGTTTTCCTTTGTCAATTTTGTGAGGATGCAGCTGATGAGCGCGGTTGCCACCTTAAAGCTTGGCATGGATATTTTAACAAAGGAGGAGCATGTGCCCATCGACAAGATGTTTGGCCACGGCGGATATTTCAAGACGCCCGTCACCGGACAGAAGATCATGGCAGCAGCCCTCGGGGCTCCCGTCAGCGTGATGAAGACAGCAGGCGAAGGCGGCAGCTGGGGTATCGCCGTGCTGGCATTATATGCGGCCTTCAGGGAGGGCATTCTTTCCTATGACGGACTGGCAGAGGATGCAAGCCTTCCCACATATCTGGAGGATGTGATCATGAAGGGACAGGAGGGCAGCACCATCGAGCCCGATACGGAGGATGTAAAGGGCTTTGCCGCCTTTATGGAGAGCTACAAGCAGATGCTGCAGGTGGAAAAAGCAGCAACAGAGTGTTTTTAAGGGAGAGAAAAGATGCTGGAAGAATTAAAGCAGAAAGTATTTGAGGCCAATATGGAGCTTCCTGCCCGCGGTCTTGTGACCTATACCTGGGGCAATGTCAGCGGTATTGACCGGGAAAAGGGCCTGGTTGTGATCAAGCCCAGCGGCGTGGATTATGATACAATGAAAGCCGAGGATATGGTGGTTGTGGACCTTGATGGCAACCGCGTGGAGGGACAGTATAAGCCCTCTTCGGATACCCCGACCCATATCGAGCTGTACAAGAGATACGAGAAGATGGGAGGGATCGTACATACCCATTCTCCGGAAGCAACGGCCTGGGCCCAGGCCTGCCGCAGCATTCCGCTGTACGGCACCACCCATGCGGATTATTTTTACGGCCCTATTCCCTGCACCAGATCCCTTACCATGCAGGAGATCAAAGAAGCCTATGAGAAAAATACAGGCCTTGTGATCATCGAAACCTTTGATCAGAAGGAATTAGAGCCCATGTACACCCCGGCGGTGCTGTGTGCCAACCACGGTCCCTTTACCTGGGGCAAGGATCCGGCACAGGCCGTTTACCATGCGGTGGTTTTAGAGGAGGTGGCAAAAATGGCCACCAAGACTGAGCTGATCGCTCCGGACGTAAAAAGTGCTCCGGATTACCTTCGGGATAAACATTTTTACAGAAAGCACGGCGCAAACGCCTACTACGGACAGGTCTGATCATGAAAGAGTATCCTTATCTTTATGAAACTCATCTGCATACCGCCATAGCCAGCGCCTGTGCCAAAAACACCGGCAGGGAAATGGCAAAGGCCGCCAGGGACTATGGCTATACCGGGATCGTTGTCACCGATCATAACTGGGGCGGCAATACCTGTATTGACAGAAGCCTTCCCTGGACGGAGTGGGTGGATGCCTTTGCAAGGGGATATTACGATGCCAGAGAGATGGGGGATCAGATCGGACTGGATGTGTTCTGGGGCTATGAAGCGGGCTATGACGGCACGGAATTTCTGATCTTCGGAACCTCGCCGGAATGGATGAGATCCCATCCCGAGCTGCGGGATGCTACCATAAGGGAGCAGTTTGACATTGTGCATAAGGGCGGCGGGATCGTGGTACATGCCCACCCTTACCGGGAAGAGTACTATATACCAAAGATCCGGCTGTTTCCGGAGTATGTGGACGGGGTGGAGGCCATCAATGCCACTCATTCCTGTCATAAGAGCAAATCTCACAATGATCCGAAATTTGATGAAAGGGCCATTGCCTATGCAAGAGAGCACGGATTTCCCATGACG
>JAILHW010000221.1 GCA_024695605.1 Lachnospiraceae bacterium
GCGATCACCAGAAAAGCGGTAACGCCCCACATTAAGTAATGCGGATTATCCTGCATCTCATTTTTCAGCTTTAAAGCACCCCTGATCTCTTCCGGATTGATCTCCGCAGTATCCTGAAGGGTAAATCCTTTTTTCTCCAGAGGCTGCTCCCCTGATGCTTTGTTTTTTCGATTGTCCATTGTAGTTTTCCTTTGTTTACTTGGTTTCAGATGCATTCGCAAAATCGACAATGAGCTGTGCGGTTTGATCAAGCCCTAATACACTGGAGTTGATGCACAGATCATAGGTCTGGGCCATCCCCCATTTATGGGACGAGTAATAGTTGTAATAGCTCTTTCTCTGTTTATCCTTGCGGACGATCATATCCTGCGCCTTTGACGAGGAGAGGTCATACTTTTCCATGATCCGTTTGATGCGGCATTCCATATTGCCGCTGATAAATACGGAAATATGATCTTCTCTTTCCGCAAGGGCATAATCGGCACAGCGTCCCACGATCACGCAGGGGCCTTCCTGGGCGATCTTTTTGATGGCGTTGTACTGTGCCAGGAACACCTTCTGGCTGATGGGCATATCCACAAGGCCTGCTGCATTATACCCAAAGGAATAGGTGTCCATCACCAGGTTGTACAAAAAGGAACTTGTCGGCCGTTCATCATGGGTTTCGATCAGCTCCTCGCAAAACCCGCTGTCTGATGCTGCCCGTGAGATTAGATCCTTGTCATAAAAAGGAATGGAACACAGCTCCGCCACTCTTTTTCCGATCTCTCTTCCGCCGGATCCGTACTGTCTGCCGATGGTAATGATCTTATTCATATCGCCGCCCCCTTTCAAGTCTATTACTTTTTGATCTTAACCTTCTTGATTGTGCTCCAAGCTCCGTACTGCTTACCGTTCTTGCCCTTTGTATAGGCACGTATCCTTACAAAGTAGGTTTTGCCCTTTTTGAGCTTCTTCACACTGAGCTTGGTTTTGGTTGAGTTCTTAGACTTCTTGGACTTCTTGAACTTTTTATCAAGTGCATATTGGATCTGGTAGCCGCTGGCTTTCTTTACGGCCTTCCAGGTAATGCTCATTACGCCTGCCTTGGTGCTCTTGACAGAGGACTTTTGCAGGGAAACTTTTGCAGGTACCAGATCTCCGGTTGTAGTATCGGTTTGATCACCGTTACCGCCCTGCTTGTCTCCTCCATCCTGATTATCGGTGCCATCTCCCGGATTTGTGGGGCCCTGAATCACATTGCCCTTGGCATCTACCAGAACATAGGTTAGCTTATACTTCAGCGCATGATTATGAGCAGCAGAGTTCTCTCCGCAATAGATCACAACATTGGGGCTTTGAGCAAACGCACAATAATATCCACCCATCCAGGAATTATAACCGATTTTTGTTACGGAGTCCGGAACAACTACCTTTACCAGGCTTTTGCAATTATCAAAAGCTTCCGGACCAATCTCTGTCACACCGTTAGGAATCGTAATCTCCTTGAGCATGTTACATCCTGTAAAGGCTCTTTGACCGATGGATTTGACGGAGGATGGAATCGAAACACTTTCAAGTGAATTACAGAAGGCAACTGCATAACTCGGAATTTCGGTCACTCCTTCAGGGATTGTAAGTGTTTTAAGAGAATCCATACTGTTAAAGCAGGATGATCCTATACTTTCCAGTTTCTTCGGCAATACGAGCTCGGTAAGAAAAGCACAATGAGAGAACACCCCATCCTCTAACTTCGTTACGCCATCCGGAATGGTAAGCGAGTTTAGGCTGCGACAAGAGGAGAAAGCATGCTGTCCGATCTGTGTCACGCCCGAGGGAATATTGATATTCGTCAGCTTCATGCAAGTGTCAAATGCAGATTTACCAATAGAGGTAAGGGACTGAGGCAGCACCACTTCCAGCAGAGTCTTGTCCATATAGTAGAATGCATAATTACCGATATGAGTAACGCCTTCTCCTACTTCGATTTTTTCAATATCCAGAGCATTTAATACTTTTGATAATTCAGTGCAATCATTTCCGCCATAGTCTTTCATGGCACCCTTTCCGGTGACTGTTAAAAGCTTTTCTCCCGGATAGTACTGCCAGCTCACATTCTCACCACAGCTGCCTGTTTGGGAAGGCTTGGCTTTGATCTTTCCATCCAGCTTTAAAGTGCATTCGCGGTCGCCGGCATCATGGGGCACGATCATTACCAGCCAATCGCTGTACTCAGAATCTGTGAAGGTAATGGAAGCGGTTTCAGATTCTTCATCATAGATCCCTGATCGCCAGTAATACTTTACTTTTGGAGGGTTTGTTACATCTTCAGAATAGGCAAATCTGAAATACAGGGTAGCATTTGAGGCATTATCAACAGTCAATGTATAGGTGTTGTTGTCAACGAGGTTGCTTCCTTTGATACGATAATAGCGAAGTTTACCTGATCCGGCTCCATCCTGAACAATCTGAGCCGTTCTTGTTGCTGCCATGGCATCCATATCAATGGAATCTTCCACTGTAGGTCGCATCAAATGCAGAAAAAGGGACTCCGGATCATCTCGGAATGTATAGAAATTGACCGGTACATCCTTTTGCACCGAGATCTGTTCCATAGGATATTCGGGATGGCAGTATTGATACCATCTGTCAACAGGCTCATAGTAATGCATGGAATTAATCGCATATGTCTGGTTGTAATCATTCTGAATCACAAAAAGCTCAGAATCGGCATCAGAGGTATAATTGTAATAGGTTCTGTTATACTCGATATCGTTGTCTCCCAATGCAAGTGTCTTAGGAGCTTCAACGTCGAATTTTTTACTTACAATTGTCTCTGTCGCAAAGCCTTCAGAATAAAGATAATATTCATTATCTGTATTAGCGATTGGATAAACAGACCGGGTTTGATCTTCTGATTCTTTAAAGGGAAATGAAGTTATTTCACATAGATCACTATCTAATATTTTACAGGAAACAGCATATGTAGAGGACATACTGCTTTGAAAGCCATAAAACCCGGGAGTTGAAAACTTAACTTTATAGTAGGCATAATCAGTTATATTGCAATCGGTTTCCTGATCCGGAGATAAATTGATTAAAGATCCCTGGGTAGTAAATTCTTCCTGTAGCTTTGGGGTAACGGTCCAAATGGCATTCTTATCTCCTTCCCAATCAAAACGATATTCATAGTCCTCTCCCGCTTTCAACAGATATTGAGCAGGATTGCCTGTTTTCATGAATGCGCTTTTCCTTGTATTCAGCAAAGGAGGATTATAGCTATTGAATTTTTCGGGAACGGACGGCGAAAAATCAAGCGTGTACCAGCCGTCTTTTTCAACCGTTACATACACACTATGCATTCCATAGGATTCAAATTTAGAGGTAAAGCTTTTACCCGTTTCACCCGCAAACAGATTTACAGAAAAAAAGCAGATCAATAATGCCGTCAGCACCAGAGTGCCAAGGATCATTCTCTGCCGTTTCATCAAACGATATGTCTGCGATCTCCCTAGTATGTTTTGTTTCATTTTTTTCATACCTCCCCGAATTTTACATCCCCTATAGGCAAGTGAAAAAATGCCTGATCAGATGCCTTTTCCTTACAATATGCTATCATAAACAGTGCATTTTTGCAAGAAATATAGAGTTTACATAACTTAAAATTCAACATTGACGAAGGTGCTGCTATTCGCTAAAATATATGTAGTTAACATCAATCCACAAACGAGGTTTCACGAGGAAATGCAGACCGGAAAAACCTATCACGAACAAACCGATATCGATAACATCCAGCGCATGCGGCAGGTTCAAAAGGAGCTGCCTTCTTTTTGTAAGCAATTCTTCCGCGGCATTGAGCATACTACTGCTCCACGCACCAGACTGGCCTACGCTCTGGATCTTCGGATCTTTTTTGAATATCTGCAAAAGAACAATCCTTCTCTTTGCCGCACTCCCATTCCGGAGTTTCCCATTTCCATTTTGAATCAGATCACCAAAGAGGATATTGAGGAATACATGGAGTATTTGGATCTGTATGAAAAGGAACACGATGCTCCCTCCGAGCATGTGGCTGCCGCCAGGGAATACACCAACGGAGAGCGTGGCAAATCCCGCAAGCTCTCTACCCTTCGAAGCTTTTATCAGTACTTCTACACCAGCGAGCTGATTGAGAAAAACGTTGCTTCTCTGGTACCGATGCCCAAGCTTCATGAAAAAGAGATCATCCGATTGGATCCCAACGAAGTTGCTGAGCTTTTGGATCTGGTAGAAAACGGCTGGGAACTGACAGAAAATGAAAAGCGCTATCACAAGGTGACAAAGGGCCGTGATCTTGCTCTTCTAACCCTGCTTTTGGGTACCGGTATCCGTGTTTCGGAATGTGTGGGACTTGATCTGAATGATGTGGATTTTGACAACTACGGCATTCATATCATCCGAAAAGGCGGCGCCGAGGCCGTAATCTATTTCGGCGATGAGGTCTATGATGCATTGATGCCCTACTACGAACAGCGCAAGGGAATGATCCCTGCTGAGGGACACGAAAACGCTCTCTTTTTATC
>JAILHW010000110.1 GCA_024695605.1 Lachnospiraceae bacterium
ACCAAGATCCTGACGACTCTCATCGCTGCGGAGCGATGCGAGCTTTCGGAAACCGTCAAGTTTTCCAGGGAGGCGGTCAACAGCATAGAGCGTGCCTCCTCCAACATGGGAATCGATATCGGACAGGAGCTGACAGTGGAGCAGTGTCTGTACGGTATCCTGGTGTATTCTGCCAACGAGGTGGCCAATGCCATCGGCGAGCATGTCAGCGGAAGCATCGATGCCTTTGTGGAGCTGATGAATCAAAGGGCAGCGGAGCTTGGCTGTCAGGATTCCCATTTTGTGACAACCAACGGTCTGCATGACGACAATCATTACACGACCCCCTATGATCTGGCACAGATCGGACGGGCCTTTTTTGCCAACGAAACGCTTGCCAAGATCTCCGGAACCAACTACTATCACATTCCCCCCTCGCGCAAGCAGCCTGATGATATCGAGCTTTACACCCACAACCAGCTGACCCGCGGGAAGTATTCCTATGACGGGTATGTGGGAGGAAAAACCGGATACACCACCGTGGCACATCAGACCCTGGTCACCTGTGCGGAGCGCGGCGGTCTTCGCCTGATCTGCGTGGTGATGCGGGAGGATTCCCCGAATCAGTATCTGGATACCATGACGCTCTTTGATTACGGCTTTGAGAATTTCAAAAAGGTCAATGTGGCGGAAAATGAAACCCGCTATACGATCCGGGATTCCGCTTTTTTTGAAAATGATGCACTGGGTACCAACCAGTCGCTGGTAGCCATCGATCCGGAGGATACCATCGTAATGCCCAACACCCTCTCCTTTGACGAGGTAGATGCGTTCATGAGCGATGCTGCAGATCCCTCGGATCCGGAGCGGATCGCTACCATAGAATATTCCTATGAAAACAAGCCCCTTGGCAGCGCCGCGGTGGTGCTGTCCAATACCACAAAGGGCTTTGATTTTTACGATCCCACGGGAAACCATGTGGGGCATAAGGAAACACTTTACTATGTGAATATCAAAAAGTGGATCCGTAATTTCGTCCTTGTGTTTGCCCTGCTGCTTGTGCTGACGTTCCTTTTGGGAGGCCTTAGATCCTATCTTTCCTCCAGGCATGTGAACCGGCAAAATGTGAATTTCAGAAAAAAAGAAAAGCCGCTGAAACGAAACGGATCGTGGCAAAGACGACAGATGAAGGTCCACAACCGGATCAGCAAGGACAGAGCCAGAGAAAAACAGCTCAATACCACTTACTACAATCACCGCAATCAAAAAAGCAGGTGGAAGAGAAACTAAAAGAAAATGAACCTTTGATGATGACCGCGCTTAAAACATGGCAGCGAACAAAGTTATAAAAAAGGAACAGGAAACAGGAAAGTTATGAGACTTCGAAATATACCGGGCAGCGAAGAAGCGCTGCTCAGAAGCCCTTACGTGATCGATGATCCACAAACCGTAAAGGGAAAATGGCACGAACTATTCGGAAACGATCATCCCATCCGTCTTGAGATCGGAATGGGAAAGGGACAGTTTATCATTGAAATGGCAAACCGACATCCGGATGTGAATTTCATCGGAATCGAAATGTACTCTTCGGTTCTGGTCCGCGCCGTACAGAAGCTCTCCGGCGGCAGACATGTCTGGGAGGATACGAATGAGGATGCGGATGGGAATACGCAAATTCCGTCCGATTTTGCGCCGGATAAAACCGGGGAGGAGACAAAAAAGTTAGCGGTTGCTAACTTACGGCTGATCCGCCTGGATGCAAGAGAGCTTTGCGAGGTCTTTGCAGATGGGGAGGTTGAAAGGATCTATCTGAACTTTTCCGATCCCTGGCCAAAGGACCGCCATGCAAAGAGGAGGCTTCCTTCAAAGCAGTTTCTCTCTTTGTATGACAGGGTTCTGATCCCGGAGGGCAAGGTGGAATTTAAGACCGATAACAGGGATCTGTTTGATTTTGCCATCGAGCAGCTTCCCTTAGCAGGCTGGAAGGCAGACATCGTAACCTACGATCTTCATGCAGACCCTGCTTTGATGGAAGAAAACGTGATGACCGAATATGAGCAGAAATTTTCCGCCA
>JAILHW010000237.1 GCA_024695605.1 Lachnospiraceae bacterium
GGACATGACTGGGATTTCTGGGACAGTCAGATCAAAAAAGTGCTGGATTGGTTGCCGGTTTAGGGAGTGAGAATATGGAAATCAGAGATGAGCGGATAGATTCCGGAAGGGCTTTCGATTGGGGAAGAACCTCAGAGGAATATGCCAGATACAGAGATATTTATCCGGAAGTATTTTATCAGAAAGTAGCAGACAGAGGACTTTGTACAGAAGGACAGAGAGTTCTTGATCTCGGGACGGGAACCGGTGTTCTGCCGCGTAATATGTACAAATACGGGGCAGAGTGGACAGGGACAGATATTTCGCCGGAACAGATCGAACAGGCAAAGAAACTGGCTGCTGCATCAGACATGAATATAGATTTTCTGGCTGTTCCGACAGAACAACTGGATTTTGCGGCAGAGACCTTTGATGTGATCACAGCCTGTCAGTGCTTTTGGTATTTCGATCATGAAAGAGTTATGCCTAAGCTGGCCGGACTCTTAAAACCGGGCGGAAAGCTGCTCATTCTGTATATGGCATGGCTGCCGTATGAAGACAGAATCGCCGGTGCAAGCGAAGAGCTTGTGCTCAAATACAGTCCGAAATGGTCCGGTGCCGGGGAAACAAAGCATCCGATCTGGATTCCGGATATTGCTTATGAGTATTTCGAGATGGAAGATCATGAGGAATATGATCTGATGGTGCCCTTTACCAGGGAATCCTGGCATGGTAGAATGAAAGCCTGCAGAGGAGTGGGAGCCTCATTGTCAGAGAAAGAATTGGTGAGATGGGATAAGGAACACAGGGCGCTTCTGGATGCGATCGCACCGGAACAATTTGAAGTACTGCACTACGCAGCGTTGGCAGTGTTGAAGAAAATAGATTAGAAATCGGAGGTCCTTTAAGCAGATGGAGCAGTATAAAGTACTGATCATTGATGATGATGAAGTGATCGCCCAGTCAACATCGGAATACTTTAATATGTTTGATGTTAAAAGTGCATATGTGACGGGATATGATGAAGCGGTCGCTTTCCTAGAGAAAAATCTGGTCTCACTTCTATTGCTTGATATCAATCTGGGCGAACGCTCAGGTTTTGATCTGTGCAAGAGGGTGAGGGAAAATTATGACATGCCGATACTTTTCATCAGTGCGCGCAGCAGTGATGATGATGTTTTGATAGCTCTTAATATCGGCGGCGACGATTATATCAAAAAGCCGTTTACTCTGAGTATTCTGCTGGCTAAAGTCAAAGCGATACTGGAGCGCTATGAAAAGGCAAAAGAGGCACTGCTTAAGGCGGAAGCTGCCAATAATGATAAAGCAGATCATTCGGAAAATAAGCTTATCGATGAAACTCAGATCACACTTACGGAAAACATTATTCTGGATACCGCCAAACATAAGCTTCGAAAAGGAACAGAAGAGATGGGCTTAAAGGCCATGGAGTATAAGCTGCTCAAGTATCTTTATGATAATTCTGGCAGGGTGGTAACCAAGGACGAACTTTTAAGAGAAGTCTGGGATGATGAA
Source organism: Lachnospiraceae bacterium (assembly GCA_024695605.1). Taxonomy (GTDB): domain Bacteria; phylum Bacillota; class Clostridia; order Lachnospirales; family Lachnospiraceae; genus RGIG7926. The sequence continues at coordinate 1,516 of JAILHW010000237.1, forward strand.
TTTATCGGTGAAGGCACACTGGCTGTGCATATAAGACATCTGCGCGAAAAGATAGAAGAAGATCCCAAAGTCCCGCGTCTTATAAAAACCATATGGGGCGTAGGCTATATACTTGAGTGTGCATTATGAAAAGATACAGGAATGTGGTAATCGCATGCGGTGCATTATATTTTCTGGCGGTATTGATCTTTGCCGTTCTTACTTTGAATGTCGGAGAAGATACTGACAGAGAGGCGCTGGTGTTGAAACTGAATGAGATAGCGCATAAGGTCGAAACAGATCGCGTGGATACCGGTAATATGGACTATGCGCAGTACGGGGTTGACATAGTCGTAACAGATATGATGGGAGAGGTATTGTATAGTACCGTGCCCGTTGAGAATGGAAGGTTTTCCGTTGAAACGGCGATCAAAAAGGGATATCCGTACCGTTATATTTTTGTGAACGGACAAACATCAGGCTATGTGATGATCCCGGATGACGGCATGGGAAGGACCGGGCAGCTGCGCATAAGGATCATCATAGGACTTTGTATTACTGGTGTGGCGCTTTTCATAGCTGCAGGTGTGTTTGGAATGTATGTAACAAAGCGGATCTATCGTCCCTTCAGGGAGCTTAATGATTTTGCCGGACGCGTTGCGGAGGGAAAACTTGACGAACCGCTTTCCATGGACAGGAATAATATGTTCGGGGCGTTTTCCGAAAGCTTTGATATCATGCGTGAAGAACTTCGCTCGTCCCGTATGCGTGAAGCTGACCTGCAGAAGCGCGAAAAAGAACTTGTGGCATCCTTAAGCCATGATCTGAAAACGCCCATCACAGGGATCAAGGTGACATGTGAACTGCTGACGGCAAAATACCATGCTTCAGCCGGCATGGAGGATCTTAAAGAAAAGATAACCAATATCTATAAAAAGGCAGATCAGATCGATGTAATGGTGAACGATCTCTTTTCGGCAACGCTGGAGGAACTCGGTGAATTTAAGGTGAACTGTTCGGATGAAAGCTCGAAGATACTCGCAGATATTCTGAAAAAATATGATGATAAAGGACTGGTGCGGTCACAGGATGTGCCGGAGGTGCTGATACATATAGATGCAAATCGCATGAATCAGGTGATCGGCAATATTATTTCAAATTCTTATAAATACGCAGGCACAGCAATTGAGGTAAGTTACCGCATAGTAGAAGAATATCTTGAAATGAGCATACGCGACCACGGACCGGGAGTGCCGGAAGATGAACTGGGAATGATCCTGGGCAAATTCTATCGTGGAAAGAAATGGGCGGAAAGTAAGGAGCAAGGCAGCGGACTGGGACTTTATATCGCGAGCACCCTTATGGAGAAAATGGACGGGGAGCTGGTACCTTCGAATGAAGATAAGGGCTTTAAGATCACACTGATGATCCCGCTCAGTTAAGAATTTGATAAGAATTCTATAATAGTTAGACAAAGAACATATAACAAAAGCCATATATAATACATATCGTAACATGGTAAACATGAACGAAAGGATGTATTATATATGGCTTCTTCAATTTTAAAAACAGAAAAACTCTGTAAATCGTTTTCCAACGGAGGAGTGCAGCAGCACGTCATCAAGAATCTCGATCTGGAGATCATTGAAGGTGACTTTACCGTGATCATGGGAGCATCCGGATCCGGCAAATCGACTCTTTTGTATGCCCTGTCCGGAATGGATAAACCCAGCATGGGAAAGATCCGTTTTGGTGAGAAGGAAATCCAGGATTATTCCAACGATGAGCTGGCGGTATTCCGTCGCGGCAATTGCGGCTTTGTATTCCAGAGCGTTTATCTGCTGGATAATCAGACCGTGCTGGATAATGTTCTGACGGGAGCGCTAATTGTGCAGAAGAATTCACCGGAACTTGTGAAGAAAGCAAAAGAACTGCTGACGAAGGTCGGTATTGCGGAAGGCTTGTGGAATAAATATCCCAACCAGCTCTCCGGCGGTGAAGCGCAGCGTGTCGGTATCGTGAGGGCTATCATCAATGATCCGAAGATATTATTTGCTGATGAACCCACAGGACAGCTGAACAGTGCTTCGGGAAAGGATGTGCTGGATATCTTTACCGAGGTCCACAAAAACGGACAGTCCATCGTTCTGGTGACGCATGATCTGAAA
>JAILHW010000250.1 GCA_024695605.1 Lachnospiraceae bacterium
TATTACCAGATTTATGGAAGGGCTTTATGAGGATCCGCAAAAAGAGCTGGCCTATACGCGGGATTATATCAAATGGCACTATGGCCTTTATGAATTCGGTATGTGGATCATAGCCGACCATAAGGGGAGAGTTTTGGGCAGAGCGGGATTTGAACAAAAGGAGGATCCTGACTATCCGGAGCTCGGGTTTCTGATCCGCAAGGATATGCAGGGGCGCGGACTTGCATATGAGGTTTGCAAAGCTTTGATGGAATATGCCGCAGCAAATATCGAAAGAGCCGGAGTCAGGAGCTTTTGCCATAAGGACAATCTTGCGTCCAAAAAGCTTTTGCAGAAGCTGGGATTTTATGAGACCGGCTCGGAAGGGGAAAGGCTTTGCTGGGTATATGAATTTGATCGTGCGACCGGTATGGAGCGATCGGAATAGATAAATGGGGACTTAGCAGGAACAGGGAACAGTGGAGGCGGAATATGAAGTGCGTGAAATGTGGTGCGGATTTGTTGGCAGAGGACCGTTTTTGTTACAAATGCGGCACAAAGGTGGTTTTGGAAACGAAGGAAGAGAAAGCGGCAAAGCGGGAAGTGGTGTCGGAATCAGACCGAAAAGCTGCTTTTGAGCTGGGGCAGCAGGAACGTGTGACAAAGCTGGTGCGTGAATTTCGTACAAAAAGAGATATGGACAGCTTTGAGATGCTGTATCAGATGGAAGCTTCCGATGTGTTTGCAAGAGCATGGATGATGCTGAACAGCGATGCCGATTCGAAAGCTGTTATGCAGCAGGTTTTTGGAAAGGTATATACAAATATCGGACAATTAAAGGATGATGACGGGTTTGAGCGATGGCTGATGTCGATGACCAGAAGAATGTGCTTTGGACGATTAGGGGATATCAGTCGGGCTGACGAAGCCTTTTTGCATAACGAAGCCATCTGTGACGAAAGGGAATTAGAGGATTCATTTGTTGAATTTTGGCCCAAGAACCCAATGGATCAAAAAGAAGTGGCGGAGACTCTTTATAAGATTATGGATACGCTTCCCCTCGCACAAAGAGTATGCCTGCAGATGAGAGAGTATGACGGCTTGTCTTATCAGGAAATCGCCGATGAAACCGGGCTTCCGATGAGTAGCGTAAAAAACAGTGTTCATGGAGCCAAACACATCATCAAAGCAAAAATGCTCAGCGAAAGGATCGATACGACAAATCCTGTTGGGTATTTTTACTGGATGCTTCGTCAGGGCTCGAAGGTATATGGATGTGAACCCTCTGTAGCAGTGGCGGTATGGGAGCATCTGACTAAAACGATCAGCGGCGGAAAGGCGTCCGGAAAAGGAAATGGAGGACCGGAGCCGGTTAAGCCTGCCAATCCGCCGGCTTACGGACGGTCCGGGGAGTTGAACGGGAATGCCCTTGATCAAAGTGTACAGTCTCGGGCTGATCTTCCCGGAGAAGGCAGATCCAAGACGCCAATCATCATAGCAGTTGTAGCAGCTGTTCTGGTGCTTGGGATTGGCGGTTTCTTTGTGGTCCGGTCGTTGAGCGCTTCTTCTTCGAATAGGGGAGAAGCGAAAGCTGGTTCTGAAGGAGAGATTGAAAGCATAGTGAAGGAAGAGACAGATGCCACAGAGCAAGACGCCGTTTTGAATGATGTCAATGCATCGGATGTGGAAGAGCAGACTGAAGATCCTGCTGAGACGAATGAGACGGCAGAGTTTGAACCAAAGGACTATATGGGGGAGATGACGGAAGATCAAAAGGTAAAGCTGTATTCGATCCTTTCGGCAGTTGCGGATGTAACTGTGCCGGAAAGAGCCTTTTGGGGCGAGGAATTCCAAACAAGTACCTCGGCTGATCTTGATCATTTGTCTGTTGATCCCGGAGAAGATTTGTCACTGTTAGCATACGATATAGCTGTCAGCCCAGGCTTTTACAGCAATTACCAGTTTTTGGATGAGTATCAATGGGAAACGGAAGATGGAAGTTTTCAGGCGCAGGCGTTGGTAATCCCGCAAGGCGATATGGAGCGGATCCTGAAAACTGCCCTGGATCAGGATGTACCGCCTACTGGGCATCTTATGGATGCGGGAATGATCCACTATGATAATGGCAATTATCTTGGCCTGATCTTGGACGGGGACTGGGTGTACGGGTACTCCGGTCTTTTGAAGATGGAACAGACTGCGCCGGATGAGGTTTACATTTATGGCGTTTCGGGAAGAGGGAATATCCATTATTACTATGAGAGAGATTATAATCCCCATAACTGGAATCTTATACAGGCGGATGAGTATGATGAAGACTATACTACGCTTGTCCATACCTACTCTGCAAAGGCCAGGATCAATGCGGATAGTCCCTGTGGTCTGACGATCCTTGGGATCCAATATGATGATCCGGAGTCTGCAAAGATCGCAGCAGAGGAAGGCTTTACGATCACGAAGGCGGATGCGCAAAGCGCTGATGCTTCCCGGGATAACACGGATGAGTACTATATTCTCCCACGCAGCAACAAAGAGAAACTGAAAGAGGAGGATCTGAAGGCGCTGACACCGGATCAGCTTCGTATTGCCAGAAACGAGATCTACGCCCGCTATGGCAGAAAATTCATGGATGAAGAACTTCAGGCATATTTTGATAAGCAACCGTGGTATTATGGTTTCATTGAGCCCGATTCTTTCACGGAGGATATGCTGACGGATCTGGAACGGGAAAATGCGGAGATCTTAAAAAAAGAGGAAGAAAAGAGAAAGAAGGGGAATTAGAAAATGTTTTGTTTGCATTGCGGTCATGAACTGAGAGAAGGAGCGGCTTTTTGTTCTTACTGCGGGAAGTCGGTTGTACAGCAGGCGGAAGCTGATGAAAGTACTGTGACACAGGCCCCGGAAGAAGATGTTTTACGAGCGGGGACAAATGCCGGGGAAGAGGTACTGGAAAAGCCGGCTTTGGAACCGGATAGAAAGCAACCCTCAGAGGTTTCATATGGACAGAAGGAAAAAGAAGGATCCTATGATTCGAATCTGGATAAGGTGGAACGCTTTGCGCCGCTTGCGGCTTTTGCGCCATTGGTGATTCCGATCGGCACAGCCATTTTGCTTTTCGTTTTGAAAATGATATTGGGGCATAACAGCCTTGGGCGCGCGGTTCTGGATCTGCTGGTATTACTGCTTCCTGTGGTGTTTAAAGCGATTCCACTGGCGGCCTGCGGAATCCTGGGCTATGGCGTGATCAAAAAAAAGCAGCAGGAGAACATATGGGCCTGGGTGCCTGTGCTGATCACCTTTCTGGCATTTATCGCCTGTTTGCTCAGCAATGGGAAAGGAAAGGCAATCGCGTGGATTCTGGGAGGCGTATGCGTTGTATTTGGCTTTGAATTTTTGGCGAGAATCTGTATCAACAAACAGCCGGCTGAAACAAAGCCTGATTTTCCGGCGATGTTCCGGGTTTATGGCGATTTTGTCCGAGAATATAAAGCAAAGAATCCTACCACAAAGGATCTGGAACGGGCGGGGATCGAGGATCCGGAGGGATCTAAGTTTGACGGAACAGGCCTGCAGCTATTTGGGTATCTGCTGCTGGCGGTTTTGGTCAGTGGTTGCACCTGCGGACTTGCAGCACCCTGGATGATCTGCATGGTTTATAATTGGCGGATCAGTCATACGGTGATCAACGGAAAACGTCTGCGTTTTACCGGAACCGGGTTATCTCTTTTGGGATTCTGGATCCTGCGGGAGATTCTGACCTTTATTACCTGTGGGCTATATGGTTATTTTCTATATGTTGCCATGCGAAAGTGGCTGTTGAGTCACACAGCATTGGAGGGAGAATCTGTTTCGTCCAATAGCGAAGGAAAACTGTTTGACGGAAAAGGGTTCAGAGCCTCCTATTTTGACGGCACAGGCTTGCAATATATGGGATATCAGCTCCTTTCCTTCTTTATGCTGCTGTTTTCCCTTGGTCTTGCTTATCCCTGGGTGATGGCCATGATGACAAAGTGGGACACAAAGCATCAGGTGATCGGTGGAAGAAGACTGGTGTTCAGCGGAAGCGGGCTGGGATTTTTGGGAGAGTACCTGATCATAGCAATCCTGACATTTCTTACCTGCGGGCTCTATTCCTTCTGGGGGATTGTGCGGATGAACAAGTACATTATCAGACATACGGATTTTGAGGCATGAAAAAAAACAATAGGTATAAAAGACAGATGCTCATCAGCAGGGGCGTTTTGATATTGAGTGTTCTGATCCTGGCAGGAGTGGGATATTTGGCGATCTCACACTTTGGGAATAAAGGCAAGGAGCAGACAGTGCAGCGTGAGACTGAAGAATCTGCAGCATCGGGAGAGGAAGCCACGGATGAGGATACGAGGGCTTCGGAGGCTTCTGATACGGTTGAGACATCCGAAGAGGCGACGGAGCCTTCTGCGGCAATGACAGAGGATTCCGATGCAAATGCTGCGGGGATACTGCAGCAGGAAACAGCCGGGGCTGACCCGGCAGATTCAGACCTTGCGGTCACAGATCCCGGTGCCGCAGATCCTGCAGACACAGATCCGGCAACCGCTGATGTGACAGATAATACCGGGGAGGGGTCGCCGAAGGAAGCAGGTTCGGAAGCTGCTGATGAGAAAAATGATGCGCAGATCAAAACTCTGCTACAGGGTATGACTTTAGAAGAAAAACTGTATCAGATGTTCCTTGTGACACCGGAACAGCTGACGGATTACAAGATTGTGGTTGCAGCAGGAGATGCGTCCAGGGCCGCTTATGAAAAAAAGCCGGTGGGCGGACTGATCTATTTTGCCCAGAATCTGCAAAATCCAACGCAGACGAAGGAAATGCTTGCCAACATGCAGCAGTTTGCCATCGATACCGCCAAGGTGCCGTTGTTTCTGGCAGTTGACGAGGAAGGCGGAAGAGTGGCGAGAGTAGCTGAGAATGCTGCTTTTTCGGTAGAGCAGGTAGGACCTATGAGCGAGATCAAAACCGCAGAGGAGGCAAACAAGGCAGGCAAGACCATCGGGACCTATTTAGCGGATCTTGGTTTTAACCTGGACTTTGCACCGGATGCGGATGTGCTGACTGAGCCTGAGAACACCGTGATAAAGGACAGATCCTTCGGAAGCGATCCCAGGACGGTGACAGAGTTTGCAAAGGCTTACTCAGATGGACTTCATGAAGCGGGGATCCTCAGCTGTTATAAGCACTTTCCCGGACATGGCGCGACAAAGGGCGATACCCATAAAAGTCTGGCTTATACGGATAAAACTCTGGATCAGCTGAAGGAAAGTGAGCTGCTCCCCTTTCAGAATGCCGGGAAAGACGGCGCGGATTTTGTGATTGTAGCCCATATTTCCCTCCCGGGTGTGCTGTCGGATGATACTCCCTGCAGCCTGTCGGAAAAAATGATCACCGATATCCTCCGGAAAGATTGCGGATATGACGGTCTGATCATAACGGATGCGCTGAATATGGGAGCGATAACGCAGACATATGGCGCGGATCAGGCCGCTGTGATGGCAGTAAAAGCCGGAGCAGATATGGTTTTGATGCCTCAAAACTTCAAAACAGCCTATCAGGCGCTGCTGGAAGCCGCAAAAGACGGCTCGATCAGCGAAGCGCAGATCGATGCATCCGTCACAAGGATCCTGAAAGCAAAACTGAAACTGACATAAAACGGTCATGAAACTGCTTTAACAGAAAAAAGCCTTGTATCTTTTCGCAATATCAACTAAAATGGTTATGTATGTGGTTTCCTATGATCATGTATTGGGGAGAGAATAAAGAAACCGTATTTCGGTTAAAGGCAGGTAGTCATGAACGTATCTACATTATTGGCGCTGCTTGGCGGACTGGGACTGTTTTTGCTCGGTATGAATATGATGAGCGAGAGCATCGAAAAGGCTGCCGGGGCCAAACTGAGAGAAATCCTGGAATTCTTTACCAAAAACACCTTTACGGGTATGCTGGTCGGTCTTGTGTTTACTGCCATCATTCAATCATCATCGGCCTGCACGGTTATGGTGGTTTCTTTCGTAAACTCAGGCCTGATGACTCTGTATCAGGCAGCCGGCGTGATCTTCGGTGCCAATATCGGTACCACGGTAACAGCTCAGCTGGTATCCTTTGATCTATCCAAATACGCTCCGATCTTTCTTTTGTTTGGCGTTTTGGTCGTAATGTTTTCCAAAAAACAGACAACCTTTGTAAAGCTTGCTTCGATCCTGATGGGCTTCGGTGTTTTGTTCACGGGGCTTGATGCCATGAGTTCTTCCATGGCAGGGCTGAAGAGTGATCCGAGGATCATCGATCTGTTTGCTTCCCTGACAAGCCCGATTCTGGGAATCCTTTTGGGAACGGTTCTGACAGCGATCATTCAGTCATCCTCCGTGACCGTCAGCATTCTGCTGCTCATGTGTAAGGAGGGGCTGCTGGGGCTTCCCATTGCTATGTTCATCCTGCTCGGATGTAACATCGGTGCCTGTACCTCGGCGCTTTTGGCCTCCGCAACCGGTACCAAGGATGCAAAGAGAACGGCCATGATCCACTTTTTGTTCAATGTGATCGGTACCGTCATCATGTACATTATACTAAAGGTGTCCATGGATCCTTTGCTGGTTGGCTTCAATGCCATTTCCTCCCATGATCCGGGGCGTGTGGTCGCAAATGCCCACACCATCTTTAAGATCGCCCAGACCATTATGATCTTCCCCTTCTCCAAATACCTGGTGAAGCTGACCTATCTGGTTGTACCCGGCGAAGATAAGAAGATCGGCTATCGTGAGAGCTATCAGCTGAAGTTTATCGGCAACAAGGCATTCTTCAACCCGGCGACGGCTGTTGTCAATGCCATCAATGAGCTGGAACGTATGGCTTCCCTTGCGAGCGAGAACTTAAACCGTGCCATGAATGCGCTGATCACCCTGGATGAAGAGGATATCCAGGAGGTTTACGCCGTGGAGGACAATATCAACTATCTGAACACCGAGATCACCCACTATCTGGTGAAGATCAACCAGATGACGCTGCCCATCGAGGACCAGAAG
>JAILHW010000043.1 GCA_024695605.1 Lachnospiraceae bacterium
GTTCTGGCCGCAGGATGCGGACAGGCTAACAGTGATAATGTAAATGTTCAGCAGATCGTGCAGGAAGATACTTCTAATGCGGAGAACGCTGAAGATAGCAAGGAGCAGGCAGCAGCGCAGGACGATGCCGCTGCGGATGCACAGGCATCGGATACCACGCAGGTAGATGCATCGGACAGTCAGGGTGCACCACGTGTGTCTGCGGGGGAGATCGTGACGCTGGGCGAGGACGGTGCAAGGCTCCAGGCCGGTATGGTAACGGACGCGATCGGCATCAACGATCATTCGTTTTATCAGAGCGCATGGGAAGGCTTTACGATGCTCAATGAGTCCATCGGTGCAAGAGTCAGCTATGCGATGACGGGAGAGGAGTTCAAGGCTGAGGATGCCTTCGAGAAGCTGGCGGTCCATAATGATCAGATCATCTGGGGCGTCGGATATGAGTTTGCGGATGCGCTTTTGGACGCGGCAGCAAAGCATCCGGAGCTGCATTATGCCATCGTGGATCATGTCTATGATCAGATCCCGCAGAATGTGACCTGTGCCAGATTTCGTTCCGAGGAACCCTCCTTTTTGGCAGGCTACATCGCTGCATCGGTTTCTGAAACAGGAAAGGTAGGCTACATCGGCGGTATGGATGTGGACGCCATCGCGCCGTTTCAATACGGGTATCTGGCAGGCGTTGCCAAGGCGGACAGTGTGACCGGGAAAAAGACGGAGGTGGAGGTCGCTTTTTTGGAGTCCTTTGAGGATCCGGCAGGCGGGAAGAGCAAGGCACTTTCCATGTATGAGAACGGCTGTGATGTGATCTTCCATGCAGCGGGCGGTTCTGGTGACGGCGTCATTGATGCGGCTAAGGAGAGCGGAAAGTATGTGATCGGTGTCGATTGCGACCAGTCCTATCTGGCTCCGGAGAATGTGCTTACCAGTGTGATCAAAAAGGTAAACGTGGTAGTTTCCAATATTTCCGTTCAGTACAGTATCCAGGATAACATCGGCGGTAAATCGCTCGAGTACGGCATTGCAGAGTATGCTATGGGGCTGCCGACGGATCATCCCAATTATTCCGACGCACTGTATGAGGAAGTGATGTCGCTCCAGGATGAGATCATTTCTCATCTGATAGAGGTTCCGGACTCTGAAGCGGAGCTTGCGGATTATCTGGAGGAGCTAAAGGAGTAAGCCGGTGCATTTTTGCCGGGGATTGTGCGAGATTGCTTGCAAATCCTTTGTGAAATGTTTACAATATGCTTTGTAGGAAAGATGTCTGCATGTTTCGTGGGAAGCCGGGATTGGACCCATGGACCTGCAGGGAAAGGACAGGAGAAAAAGATGCGTTCAACAATGGATATTAAGAGAGTGGTTGCGGCAGGCGGCGGATTGGTTTTGGATTGCAGCAAGTATTCCGCGATCGATCTGAAAAACATTGCTTCAGTTGCAAAGGCTCCGATCATTCTGAAGAATGTCAATGAGCTTTCTACCATGGATATGAAGGGTATCGCAGCTGCAGGAAACGGCAATGTCATCTTTGACTTATGCTGAGTAAAAAGAGAAAACAAAACAGTTGGAAAAGGGCGCAGATGATCGCGTCCTTTCTTGTATGCACTTTTTTATTAGGCGGCTGCGGGAATCAGGACCTGGTATCGGAGCAGGAAGAGGGTGAGGATGCATCCTATCACATCGTCCTGACAACAGAGGAAAATGAGGATGAGATCTTCCGCATCGGAGATATCACCTGTATGAAGGACCAGGCGCAGCTGTATCTGACCAATATGCAGGGGCGCTATCAGGAGATCTTTACGGATGAGATCTGGCAGCGGGACATCGACGGTCAGAAGCTGGAGGATAAGCTCAAGGATATCACCCTTTCGAGGCTGGTGCAGGTCAAGACCATGGTGCTGATGGCAGATGACAGGCAGATCACGCTGGATGAGCAGGATGAGCAAAAGATCAAAGCGGCAGCCGCCCGGTATCTGCAGGGCGGACTACCCGAGGGGATCACGGATCCGGAAGAGGCCGAGAGCAGCCTGGAGGAAAGCTACCGGGAGCTGGCACTGGCAGATAAGGTCTATCAGTCCATCATCCAGGAGACGGAGCCGGAGATCAGTGATGACGAGGCCAGAATGGTAACGGTCAGCAGGATATTGCTTCGGACAAGTCAGGGCAGCAATGAAAGCGATGCCTTTCAGAAAAAGCAGGAGGTCTATCAGAAAGCACTTTCCCTTCTGGCAAGGCTGAATCAGGGAGAGGATTTTGATCAGGTAGCGGCTGCTAACAATGAAGCGGACAGGATCACCGTTTCCTTCGGAAAAGGAGAGATGGAAGAGGCGGTGGAAAAGGCCGCATTTGAGCTGGGCAAGGACCAGATCAGCAATGTCATAGATACCAAAGAAGGGTATCTGATCCTCAAATGTATCCAGCCCTTTGACCGGGAGCAGACGGATCTGCGAAAGGCCAAGATCGCCAGGCAGAGAAAGGAAGAAGGCTTTCTGCACATTTACGAGGAATTTACCAAAGGACAGTTTCGAAGCTTTCGCGAAGAGGCCTGGAAGGATCTGAAAACAGGCACGGATGCCAGAAGCGGAGGCAGTAATTTCTTTGAGATCTATCAGGAAATATTCGGGATCTCCGAGGATGTCGAATGATTTATTAGCACTCATCTTTTGTGAGTGCTAATTTTTTCTTGACTTTTCCTTTCTGCGAGATTACACTATATAGCAGAGCAACCGGTAAAGTGCCGGTCATATCAGTAAAACAGGAAGGACAGTGGTAATTATGGCACAGAAACAGGGTAGTTTATCAATCAACAGTGAGAACATTTTTCCCATTATCAAAAAGTGGCTGTATTCGGATCATGACATTTTTTACAGGGAGCTGATCTCTAACGGATGTGATGCCATCACGAAGCTCAAAAAGCTGGAGATGATGGGCGAATATGAAATGCCGGAGGG
>JAILHW010000239.1 GCA_024695605.1 Lachnospiraceae bacterium
CACCGACGGATGTACATCCATCGGTGTTTCTTTTTGCATATCCTACTTACTCTTGCTCTTTCTGATCTTGGACAGCTCGTAGGGTGTATTCTGATAAACATAATAATTCAGCCAGTTGCTGTACAGGTTGTTGCTGTGGGCTCTCCAAACCAGGAGCGGCTTTTGGGTGGGATCGTTGTTGGGGAAATAGTTTTCCGGAACGGAAGGATCGATCCCTTTTGCCAGATCTCTCTCATACTCATTTTTCAACGTCAGTCTGTCATACTCCAGATGTCCGGTCACAAAGATCTGCTTGCCGTCAGGCGTCATACACAGCAGCACGCCGGCGATCTCGGATTCCGCGAGCACCACCAGATCCTTAACTTCATGGATCATAGCGGAAGGCACATCGGTATAACGGCTGTGCGGTGCCACAAAAACATCGTCAAAGCCCCTGACAAGGGGATATTTCCGATTCATCACCGTATGCTTGAAAATGCCGGAAAGCTTATGTCCCAGTTGCACCTTGGGTAGCCCGAAATGATAATACAGACCTGCCTGGGCCCCCCAGCAGATATGAAAGGTGGAGGTCACATTTTCCTTGGACCAGTCCATGATCTGCGTCAGCTCGTCCCAGTAATCCACCTCCTCAAACTCCATCAGCTCCACCGGTGCTCCGGTGATGATCAGCCCGTCATAGGTATTCTCTTTTAACTCTTCAAAGGTAGAATAAAAGCGGTTTAAGTGATTCGCCGAAGTATTCTGGGAAACATGTGTCCCCGTCTTCATAAACTCCACATCCACCTGGAGCGGTGTATTGGAAAGACAGCGAAGGAGCTGCAGCTCCGTATCCTCCTTCAGGGGCATCAGGTTCAGAATACAGATCTTCAGGGGTCTGATGTCCTGACTTTGCGCCCTTCTTTCATCCATTACAAATATGTTTTCGTTTTCCAGGATCTCCTTAACAGGAAGGTCGTTTTGTATCTTGATCGGCATGACTGTCCTATCCTTCTTTCCATCCTTTTTTCATTGCCCTATTGTATCAACTACGGCACTGTTCGTCAAATATCTATTTTCAATAACGAAAGGATTGTCTCCTCATTGATGATGGGTACTCCCAGCTCCTTTGCCTTCTTATTCTTTCCGGAGGTGGAGGTGATATCGTTGTTGATCAGATAATCCGTTTTGGAGGTGACGCTGCCCGTAACCTTGCCGCCCTGCTGCTCGATCAGCTCCTGCAGCTCTTTTCGATTGGAAAAATGTGCTACGGATCCCGTGATCACGAACACCTTTCCCGCCACCTCAGAGTCTGATGCGATCTCCTTTGGTGCCTCTTCTATCTGAAGCTCAGCGAGCAGATGCTCCAGTCTCTCACAGTTTCCCGTATCCGCAAAATAAGCCGTGATATTGCCGGCCAGCACGGGCCCAATCTTATCGATCATGGAAAGGCTTTCGGCATCTGCCGTCCTGAGTGCCAGCAGGTCATAGTGAAAGTGCCTTGCAAGCAGCTTGGCATTGGCACTGCCGATGCCGTCAATGCCCAACGCAAAAATAAGACGCGGCAGCGTTGTACTTCTGGATCTGTCAATGCTCTCCATCAGATTGTCAAAGGACTTCTCTCCGAAGCCTTCCAGCGCAGTGATCCGGTCTTTATGCTCCGATAACCGGTACAGATCCGCAAACTCCTTTAACAGCCCCATGCCCAGCAGCTTTTCCAGGGTCATCTCCGATAATCCGTCGATATTCATGGCATCCCTGCTGACAAACAGGGTATAGGATTTGATCATCTTGGCCGGACAATGGGGATTTTTACAAAGTAGGGTTCCTGCATCCACCACAGTCGGTCCTCCGCAGGCCGGACAGGTATCCGGGATCTGCAGGGTATCGCTCCCTGTCAGATTTTCCGCAATCTGCGGAATGATCATGTTGGCTTTATACACGGTGATCTGATCGCCGATCCCAAGCTTTAATTGCCGCAGGATGCTGATATTATGCACACTGGCGCGACTGACAGAGGTACCCTCCAGCTCAACGGGATCAAAGATCGCCACCGGATTGATGAGTCCCGTACGGCTCGGTGACCACTCAATCTCTCTCAATGTGGTCTGGGCCAGTTCATCTGCCCATTTAAAGGC
>JAILHW010000240.1 GCA_024695605.1 Lachnospiraceae bacterium
ACCTCTGTCAGCGGCAATGCAACGGGCAAGGTAGTACCGAAATCCAATACCAAGATCGATGTGACAAAGAGCGGTATTTCCAACAGGAATCTGGCAGCAGCCAACGTGGATGGCTCCAAAGATAACTTCATCGTTAAGGTAACGGATTCCGACGAGGCAAGAATTGCCATTGAGCAGGCATTAACCAGAGCTTACGGAAGCCTTGACAACCTGAAGTATTTTGCAATGGATATCAGCCTTTATGATTCCACCGGAACCACCAAGATCCTGAACACTGCGGGACTTTCCGTAAATGTGACCATCCCCATTCCGGATGCAATGGCACAGTTTGCAGGCAACAACAAGGTCATGACAGTAGATGCTGCAGGCAATATGGAAAAGGTGAATGCAAGACTTATTACCATTGACAATGTACCTTGCGTATCCTTTAAGGCGCCTCACTTCTCGCCTTATGCATTATATGTAGAAACCAACAACCTGACCCAGAACGCAGGGCTGGCGGATGCTTCTCCCAAGACCGGAGATCCCATCCATCCCAAGTGGTTCCTGGCAATCGGACTGGCACTGGCATCCATTCTCATGTTTGCCCTTCGTCCGTCCAAGAAGGTTGTGAAAGTGATCTCGTAAAGGAAACCTATGCATGGCAAAGAGAATCAGAAAAATCGCAGGAGCGGTAGTATTGGCACTGGCGATAGGGCTCACACAGATCCCGGCGCCTTTGGCCTTTGCTACCTCTCCTTCGGATTTTGAAAGGGACCAAAACACCATAGTGGCATATAACGGCACAGCTACCACTGTGTCTATTCCAAATGGCGTAACCCGTATCGATTCCGAAGCCTTTTCCAACCAAAATCAGCTGACAAAGGTAACCTTCCCCGCATCTCTTGAGGAGATCGGAAACGGTGCCTTCAGAAGCTGTACTTCCATTACCGATGTTTCCCTTCCGGGCAATGTCACCACTTTGGAGAGCGGTGCCTTTGCCAAATGTGACAATCTGAAATCCTTTAAGTTCAGCAATACCCTTGTGGATATGGGAGCCGGTGTCTTTTCCGGAGATTCCAAGCTGACTACATTAGATCTGAATAAAAATCCCTATTTTGTATTCAAAGACGGAGCCCTTTACGATAAGGACATGAAGGTGCTGTACTGCGTGCTTTCCGGACGTGTGGGAAATAGCTTTACCATCCCTGAGTCCGTAAACCGCATTGAGCGCTACGCCTTCTGGGGCTGTAATAATCTTACCAATGTGAATCTGTCCTCCAATCTGACGGAGATCCCGGAATTTGCCTTTTCCAACTGTGAGAATCTGGAGGAGATCACAGTTCCTTTGTCTGTCAGAAGGATCGGGGCCAAAGCCTTTGAGGATTGTATTTCCCTTGGAAATGTAAGGATTCCTGCATCGGTCACCTACATTCACGATACCGCCTTTGACGGCTGCAGAAATCTGAACATTATCTCGGATGTGGGAACCACCGCATACGAATTTTTCCGTGCCTTTGACCTGTCCCAGTCGGCCCTTATGGAATACGAGGATTCCGTTAGTGAAAACGCCATCGGCAGCTATTTCCCCAAGGACAGTGTTACCAGGAAAGAGAAGAAAAAGACAACAGAGCCGGCCAAGACCTCATCCAAGGTGCTTCCCCAGAAGTTTGATCCGGGACGCAAAGCGGACATGAGTAAGGCGGATGTCTGGGATGATTACACCGACGCTACGGGAGAAATCGGAAAGACCCGTGTAGTGGGCAATGAAGCCGTGATCTTCCCCGGCACCTTTGACAATGCCACAAAAGCCCAGGAAGGCGGAGCTGTGGAAGAGATGGATACCTCCAATCCGGCAAGGCTTCCCATTGAGGAGTATCCTACACCTACTCAGCGCGCACGCAACAAGGAAGGCGTGATCCCCAGAAGGGCTTACTATGCACAGAGCAATCCTTCCGATGTGGAGGTAGAAGAGGGCACAACTGCCATCGGCGATTTGGCCTTTGCAAGAAGCAGCTTAAAGAGCGTGATCCTGCCGGATGGCTTAAAGAGCATCGGCTACGGCGCTTTCTATCACTGTGATGATCTGGAAATGGTAAGGATCCCGGATTCCGTAACGGATATCAGTCCCGAAGCCTTTGCAGAAACCCCGTTTTTGGACAACTGGCTGAATAAGCAGGGAGATCCCTTCTGGATCGTAGGAGACGGCGTGCTGCTGGCTTACCGCGGAACGGATGCTACCGTTACCATTCCCGATACGGTGAAAAAGATCGCAGGCTCTGCCTTTGCAGGCCATGGGGAGATCCAAAGCGTAAGACTTCCTGCTTCTTTGACAGAGATCGGAGAAGGCGCTTTCTATGACTGTACAGGTCTTTCCTCCGTAACAGGAGGAAGCGGATTGAAAAAGATTGCTGACCGGGCATTTTTGAACTGTCCTGTTGATAAGCTGCATATTCCGGCATCCGTTGAGCAGATCGGCCTTGGTGCCTTTGCGGGAGCCGTTTCACCTTCGGTTGTGTTTGAGTCGGACACGATTCCGGCCCTTTCCTATGAACAGACCTCGACCAGACTGACCAATGAAGCCTTTCGGATCCGCGCACTGGGAGAAATCCCCACGGCGGTGGTAACCGGTAATGGTGCGAGTATGAAGGATACGGTCCTGGATGAGAATTATCTGGGATTCAGAGGCCTGATTGTAAATGTACCGGATGGTCTGTCCGGCAGCAAAAAGGAAGCGGTGCTCGTTAAGGCGACCATGTCACCGGATATGTATGGTACAGTCAGGATTCCCGAGAGCGTTTCCATCGACGGCAATCCCTACAAGCTTGTGGGAGCGCTGCCGAGTGCTTTTTCCTCCTATGATCCCACGCAGGGGCCTACAAGTGCAGGCACGGCAGAGGGAGAAGAAAACCCCGTACAAAGTGCGAAGATCAGCGGAGTAAAAACCGTGCTTATGCCTTCCGCACTGGGAACCATCGGAGATTATGTGGAAGCCCTGGCGGTAGATCCTTCCACAGTTACCATTGAGGAACCGGAAAACGTGGTTTACGAGGTGGAGGACGAGAAGGAAGAGGATAAGAAGGATAAGAAGAATAAGAAAAAGAAAGGCGAGGAAGAAGAGGCTCCTTCCTATGTTACAACCGTAGCCCTGGATAATAGCTTCCCCAATGCGGCCCTTATTAAGGCCAACGTAAAGGATGATGACGCACCTTACACCCTGTTTGTATCCAAGGATGATAAAGATGCGGAAAAACTTTTGGGCGAAGTTACCAAGGAATACGGCCTGCCTGTCAGCGGACAGCTGGTGCCCTTCGAGCTTCGTATGGTGGAAAATGCCACCAACGTACCCATCACCAACTTCGGAAAGCGGCCCGTGGAGATCAAGGTACCCATTTCCGATACGCTCTATGACCAGCAGATCCTGGCTGTTTCCTTAAAGGAAGACGGCACTTTGGATAAACACTACGGAACCAAGAGCGAAGAAGACGGTCAGAAGTATTTCACCTTTACCACCACCCATTTTTCGCCCTACGGTATTTACGCCGGTATCGGTGAGGTGGCAGAAGAGATTGCCAAAAAGACCGCAGAGATGCATAATAAAGATGAGTCCCCCGATACGGGAGATCATTCCATCCCCCTGCAGATCGTTATTGCGATCTTCTTAGGGGCCTTTGGACTTCTTCTTTTGTTATATAAAAAAGAAGCAAAATAGAGGGATTTATGTTAAACTGGCTTAAGAAGCAGGTTTCTTCGAAAAAGACACTGGAAGAAAAGATGTATGTCATCGTGTTGATCGTGGGAACCTTCATCAACCTGTTATCATTCATCATAACCTGTATAGAGCATCTCGGAGCAATTACGGTATGCTGTACTTTTTTGTGCTTTTGTACCATGGCGCTTTTCTGGTATCTGTCGGTGGCAAAGGGCATGGAGAAGCAGCTTCGCGCTCCCTTGATGGTTGTTATTGTTTTCGGACTGGTGACAATTGCCTGGTTTTGCTGCGGCGGTGTCAGAAGCGGTATGATCCTGTATGCCATCGGCAGTCTGTTTTTGATCGTACCCTGTATCCGGGATGTGAAAAGAAGGATCATCCTGTTTTCCGTGTGTCTGCTATGGCTGATGGCAGTGGTAGCCTTTTCCGTGTTTGTAAGGCCGGATCTGGTGATCGCACTGACCTATACGGAGTGGTATCTGGATGTCATCGTATCACTGCCCATCTGTTCCGTGGGCATTTACCTTATTACTTCCCTGGTGGTAAATGAATATGAAACGGAGCGGAAAAATAAGGAGAAACTGCTATCGGAGCTGGAGACCTTATCCAAAGTGGATCCCTTGACGAAGCTCTATAACCGCAGGGAGCTTTTTAAGAGGATCGACCCGGAAGCGGAATTTGAGAAAAATGATGATCGGTATCTTTTGATGCTGGACATTGATTTTTTTAAGAAGATCAATGATACCTACGGACATCTTTTCGGAGATCATGTACTTTCGAAGCTGGGTGCCGTATTAATTCAGAATAGAGATGAAGAAAACGGGGAATTCGCAGCCAGATATGGTGGCGAGGAGTTCGTCGTGGTCTTTTGTTGTAAAGATGGAAAAGAGGCAGAGGATCGGGCAGAAAAGATCCGACAGGGGATCTATGATGCGAAGTTTTCTGAAGAGCCTGACCTGCACATTTCCGTAAGCGGCGGACTGGTCCGCCTTTGTGACTATCAGAATATAACCGAAGCGCTTTCCGGTGCAGACGGTTTATTATACCATGCGAAACACAATGGTAAAAATCAGATTATAGGAGGCTTACAATGAGTAAAATTGCAATGACAACACCGCTGGTAGAGATGGACGGGGATGAAATGACCCGCATCCTTTGGAAGATGATCAAGGACGAGCTCCTTCTTCCTTACGTAGATCTGAAGACAGAGTATTACGATCTTGGACTGGAGCACAGAAATGAGACTGACGATCAGGTAACAAAGGACAGCGCAGAGGCTACCAAAAAGTACGGAGTTGCCGTAAAATGTGCGACCATCACGCCCAATGCAGCAAGAATGGACGAATATAACTTAAAGGAAATGTGGAAGAGCCCCAACGGTACCATACGTTCCATGCTTGACGGAACCGTTTTCAGGGCTCCCATCGTTGTAAAGGGTATCGAGCCCTGCGTAAGAAACTGGGAAAAGCCTATCACCCTTGCACGTCACGCTTACGGCGATGTGTATAAAAATGTGGAGATCGCTGCTGACGGCCCTGGTAAGGCAGAGCTGGTATTTACGGCTGCTGACGGCACCGAAACCAGAAAGACCATTCATGAGTTTGATGGCCCCGGTGTGATCCAGGGTGTTCACAATACCAAAAAGTCCATCGAAAGCTTTGCCAAGGCATGCTTTAACTATGCCCTGGATACCAAGCAGGATCTCTGGTTTGCAACCAAGGATACCATTTCCAAGACCTATGACCATACCTTTAAGGATGTATTTGCAGAGATCTTTGAAGCTGAGTATAAGAGCCGTTTTGAAGAAGCAGGCATCACCTACTTCTACACCCTCATTGATGACGCAGTAGCCCGTGTTATGAAGGCTAAGGGCGGCTTTATCTGGGCTTGCAAGAACTATGACGGCGATGTAATGAGCGATATGGTATCCTCCGCCTTCGGTTCCCTTGCTATGATGACCTCTGTTTTAGTATCTCCCGCAGGGGTCTATGAGTATGAGGCAGCTCACGGTACTGTTCAGAGACATTACTATAAGCATCTGGCAGGCGAGGAGACCTCTACCAACTCCGTGGCTACCATTTTTGCATGGACGGGAGCTCTGAGAAAGCGCGGTGAGCTGGATGGCAATAAGGAGCTGGCTGCTTTTGCCGACAAGCTGGAAAAGGCTACCATCGACACCATCGAGAGCGGACGTATGACCAAGGATCTTGCCCTCATCACCTCCCTTGAGAATGTAACGGTTCTCAACAGTGAGAATTTCATCAAAGAGATCAGAAAGACGCTGGATGAAATGGACTGATAGGATCATTTGGGGTAAAAATGCAATATAGCAATCAATTATTTGATCGTTTTTGCAACCGGATCAGGTTCATTGGGGTATTATTGTCGAAACCGAACAAAAAGCAGGATCAATTAAGAGATTTATGATCCGGCGTGACAAATGAATGTAAGGCGAGGGCTAAAAGATGAAAGAACAGGAATTAAGAGAAGTCGACAGTTTGTTTGAGGAAGCGATGAGCTATGCTTCTGTCAAAAGAAGAGCGGAATCGGAAACCTTTTTGAAGGAATATGAAACTGCGAGCCCGCAGGAAAAAAAGAATATGATCGCTCGTCAGGTTTATATCAGAGGCCTTGAGCTGAAGCAATACGAAGGTCTTGATCAGGTTCAGCCGGATCAGGAGCGTTTGGCGGAGCAGTTTAAGGACGACTATGTAGTCGACCAGGATACCCTGTTACCCAAGGATGATGTACTGATGCGTGACAGCGATACGGATGGATACCTGGAAGAGATCTATAATGATATTGTGGATAATATCAAGGATCCCAAGGAAGTACTGGTACTTCTCAATATGGATATTATGGATCCTGTTCTTTATCCGTCCCTGCATCCTATGATCAACAAGAGTTATTCCGAAGGCGGATATACGATGATCAAGGATTACTATAAGCAGGTTGATGATATGATCACCGATGTGGACGATGAGCACAGCTTTATGTCTGTTTTTGGTGACGCCGGCCTGGAATTTAAAGAAGAGAATTTCGAGCAGTGGATGGACAGGATGAATCTGCAGATCGAGGAAGAGGAAAAGGAAGCCCTGGAAGCAGAGGATGAGGAGCCTGAAGCCGGAGAAGCAGAGGATGAGGAACTTGATGCCGGGGAAGCAGGTATTGAGCCTTCTGAGGATGAGATGGAACTTGATGCGGAAAAGGTGCAGAAAGAGCGCGAAGATATCCTCAATGATGATTCTGATGCCATCCCTTTTGAAGAGCCGGATCTCAACAGCCTGTTGCAGGATTATGACGGACCGGGTTTTCGTCAGGATGAGAATGTTAATGAAGAGCCGAATCTGCCGGAGCAGAATGCGCCGGTTCAGGAGAAGTCGAATGAAGAGATTCGGGCCGAAATCGACCGGGATATTCATAAGAAAAATCAGTTAGAAGCACTTAGAGTGCTTCAGGATATGTATCCCATCTCGTCTGCTGCATTGAAGGTGGATGAGCTTCAGAGAAATCTGAAGATATTTGGCGAGATCAGTGAGGAATACAAAAAGATTGTGGAAAATGGCCCTGATCCGAAGTATGCTTATTTAGAAGGGCTTGATACAGAAGGACTGAAGGCTGCAGATCCCTGGAAGGATAAGTATCCTCTTGCGCCTGAAAAAGATGCTGAACCAAAAGAAAAAGAAGATGGCGTTGAGATCCGTGAAAACTATATTTTCGGAGATCAGATCGTAAAAGAGGAGCCGAAGGAAGAGAAGATCGAAGAGATCAAGGTAGAAGAGATCAAGGAAGAAGAAAAGGAAGATATAAAAGAGGAGAAAAAGGAAGAAGAGAAAAACATAAAGATCGAGGAGCCGGAGGATGATGGCTTAGAGATCCTCAATATCAATGCAGAGCGTCCCGATCTTGCAAAGGATCCGTTATCAAACAAAGAACCCAAGGCTAAGCCCAGACGGATCAGCGATCTGACTCCGGAGGAGTTTTTCAGCAATCAGAATGCCTATATAAGCTGCAGCAAGAGCACGCGTGTTAACATGATGAAGAAGTATCTGATCGATCGTGCAATGAAAGTATATGATTATAAGGCACCGATTGGATATGATACGGCGGATTGCTATGACAAGTATCTTTCCAACAATGAAGTGGGAATGCAGATAATTGAAGATATGGCAGGAAAGATCAGCGCCAAGGAAGCCCTTCGTATCATGAACGGGAAGGACATTATGAAGGTGTGCTTTGACAGATTTGATCCCAATGTGAAGGAGCACACGGACGAGGCCAGGGTGGAAAATGCGGAGCCGATCTACTACGGCAGGAATCCTGAAAACAAATCGATGCTGTCCAAGAGTAAGGAGCGTTTCTTTAGCGGGCTTTTGAATCCCAGCATAACGGTAGGACAGATGCAGCAGATCTGCAAGGATAAGCTGACAGATGCCAAGGAAAGACCTTTTAATATCAACTATGATAATGCCTCCAAAGCGGCAGATCTGGTCTTTGCCGATCTGATGACCAGAAACCGTGCGACAATGGACGGCGGATACTTCGGAAAGACAGCCGATCAGCTCATCCGTCCGAGACAGTCCTGGACGATCGATAATCATGAATTTACCTTAAATGAGCAGCCAAAGGGTAAAAATGACCTGACCTTGAAAGAGCATAATGCAAAGATGCAGAAAATGCGTGAAAGGATGATGAATGACGAGGTCTTTAAAAAGGTCTTAAAGCAGGGCGGCACCTCGGAAGACTTTTTGGCTCGTTACAAGAAGGAATGGAACCGGAAGATGGAATTCTCTGCAGGTAAGGAAAATGTACTTGTCAGAAATCGTGCGATCGATGATAAGGCATTGACCATCACCGATGAGGAGAAGCAGTTCTTTAAGGATCTGTATAAAAATATGCAGACCTATAATAATAACAAGGTCAGAAAGGGCGTCAATGAGGATATGATGAATGCCCTGAAGAATGTCAATGACAAGGCTGCAGCAGGAGATCTTAAGGTATGGGATATGAAGGTTTTGAACTATGCAAGCGCCCATTACTATATGTCCAGAAAGGGAACCTTTATGGAACCTGTGACCCAGGCCGGCAAGGACAGACTGAGTGCTTCTGCTGCCATTCAAAAAATGGCAAATAGCGTTTTGGATGATTTTGATAAGAAGCTGCAGACGGAAGGCATTAAGAAGGATGAACAGATCTATAAGAAAAACAATCCTGTGAATGCTTTGAAGATGAAGAAATAAAAAGTAATAAGGGCCCGCGACTTTCGTCGCGGGCCCTATTACTTTTTTAACGATTTTGGTAAATTCTCTTCAGGTTGGAAAGCTGCGACGTTGTGTTGATCATCAGAAGATCCAGCACTGTCAGTGCACACATACATTCCACAACAACCACAGCACGGGGGACGATGACGGGATCGTGTCGGCCCTTGATGGTCAGCTTCATGGGATCACCGTTTCGACTGATGGTATCCTGCTCCCTGAAGATAGAAGGAGTGGGCTTGATATGAGCCCGCAGTATCACGGGGCTTCCGTCGGAAATACCGCCCAGGGTACCTCCGCTGTGGTTGGTGGTCTTGCGGATCACTGCATTTTCCGGAAGATAAGCGCTCAGCTCGTTGTAGATGACGGCATATCCGCTTTGGTGACCGGCATCGGTATCTGCAGTGTCAGCACAAAAGGCATCATTGTTTTCGCTGCCCTTCATTTTGGAAACGGCAACGCCGTCGCCGATCTCTACGGCCTTGACGCCACCGATACTCATGATCGCCTTTGCCAGATCGGCATCCAGCTTATCAAATACCGGCTCGCCGATACCGGGGATCATTCCTGTGATCCGGCATTCGATCACGCCGCCGGAGGAATCTTTTTCTTCCATACATTCCTTTAAGTAAGATTCCGCTAACTTTGCAGCCTCTGCATCAGGCATAGCGCAGGGGTTTTTCGTGATCTGCGTTTCATCATAATTCTCTTCATTGATACTGATGGGCCCGATGCTTTTGGTATATGCGGTTACGGTAATGCCCAGCTCTTCCAGGATCTTGGCGGCAATGGCACCGGCAGCAACCCTGGCTGCGGTCTCACGTCCCGAGGAACGTCCGCCGCCGCGATAATCCCGGAAACCGTATTTTTCATCAAAGGTAAAATCCGCATGTCCAGGACGATAGCATTCGGCAATCTGGGAATAATCAGCTGAGTGCTGAGCTGTATTGCGGATCATCATGGCAATGGGGCAGCCTGTGGTTTTTCCTTCAAAGACGCCGGATAGGATCTCCACAGCATCCGCTTCCTTTCGCGGTG
This sequence comes from Lachnospiraceae bacterium, assembly GCA_024695605.1. Lineage (GTDB taxonomy): Bacteria > Bacillota > Clostridia > Lachnospirales > Lachnospiraceae > RGIG7926. The sequence continues at coordinate 9,988 of JAILHW010000240.1, forward strand.
TGGAAATAGAGCTGTTTCCCGGCTTTCTGCGATCCAGATAGTACTGGATATCGCTTTCCGAAAGCTTAAGTCCTGCCGGACACCCATCAACGATGACGCCGATGGCCGGGCCGTGGGATTCTCCGAAGGTCTGTATTCTGAATAATGTGCCGATTCCGGAACCTGCCATAGTTGTTCTCCCTTGTATTTGGAATGGTTGCTTTAACGCTTAAGTTCTTTTAGTATAACGGATATCAGGCCATGTGACAAGGCATCAATTGCCTGCCAGCTCCTCTGCACGGGTCAGTGCATCATCTATATGGGGAGCAAAATTGTCCTTGCCGATCTTTTCATCAAAGCCTGCCTTCTGGATGACGGTCAAAGGCTGCTCATTCACATGGGAAAGCACGATCTGAATGCCTTTCTTGGCGCAATCCTCATAAAGCTGCTCTAAGTTGTGCATAGCCGTAGCATCCATGGCTCCCACACTTCTCATACGGATGACAAGAACCTTGGTATCCGGTTTAAAGGAGATCTGCAGGATCTTTCCGGCTGCAGCAAAGAACATGGGGCCGGAGAACTCATAAACTACCGTATGATCGGGGATCTTACGAAGGGAAAGACTGTCGGGATCATTTTCATCATCCACTTCCTTCCAGCCTTCTACCTGGGTAACGTCGCTCATGCGCTTCATAAAGAGGACGGAGGTCACGATAATACCCACCTCGATGGCAACCACCAGGTCAAAGATCACAGTCAGTGCAAAGGTCAAAACAAGCACCACAATATCACTCTTAGGTGAGGATTTGCAAAGCTTGGCAAAGTTGCGCCAGCCACTCATATTATAAGCTACCTGGAACAGGATGGCAGCAATACAGGGCATGGGAATCATTTTTGCAAAGGGCATCAAAAAGGCAACCACCAAAACCAGCATAATGGAATGTACCATACCTGCAATGGGAGTACGTCCGCCGCTTTTGATGTTGGCGGCTGTTCTTGCAATGGCACCAGTTGCCGGGATACCGCCGAAGCAGGCAGATCCGATGTTACCAAGACCCTGTGCGATGAGCTCCATATTGGAGCGGTGGGTGGAACCTATCATGGAATCTGCCACAACTGCCGAGAGCAGGGATTCGATACCTGCCAAAAGGGCGATGGTAACAGCATTCATGAACTGGGATTTGATCATACCAAAGGTAAACAGGGACGGGCGCAGGGTAAATGCCGGAAGGCCCGTTCTGATGTTTTCAAAGGCTTTGCCGATGGTGTTTACATCCAAATGGAAGATCTCCACGATGGCTGCAGTAACAATTACCGCAATGAGAGATCCGGGGATCTTTTTAAAGATCATAGGCCAGATGATCAGAAT
>JAILHW010000245.1 GCA_024695605.1 Lachnospiraceae bacterium
TTGCCGGTGGTTTTGATCTCCCAGCCGCGGTAGATAAAGGTGTGCGGATGCTGGGCGGCATAGACGGAATTCATCATGACCGTCAGATCACCGGAGGTGGGGTTTTTCATCCCGGCAGCCACATCAAAACCGCTGACGGTCAGACGATGCTGCTGATCCTCTACGGATCTGGCACCGATGGCTACATAGGACAGAAAGTCGAATACATAGCGGTAATTCTCCGGATAGAGCATCTCGTCCGCAGCGGAGAGCCCGGATTCCTCAAAGGCCCGGATGTGCATCTTTCTCATGGCGATGAGGCCCTGCAGCAGGTCCGGCTTCTTGGAAGGGTCGGGCTGATGGATGATGCCCTTGTAGCCTTCACCGGTGGTGCGGGGCTTGTTGGTGTAGATCCGCGGAACGATCATCAGGCGCTCCTTGACCTTTTCATTGACCCTGGAAAGTCTGCTGACATAGTCGCAGACGGAATCCTCATTGTCGGCACTGCAGGGACCGATGATGACCAAAAGCCGGTCATCCTTACCGGTCAGGATATCAGAGATCTCCTGATCCCGCTTGGCCTTGATCTCTGCCAGCTTGTCCGGAACCGGGTACTGCTCCCTGATCTCCTCGGGAGTCGGCAGTTTTACGATAAAATCCATTCCCATTTTTTGTTTTTTCCTTTCTGTCGGCACTTTGCCGTTATCATCTTCACAAATCCAACTGTTTTATGGTACAATGCTCTGTGGATTGTCGCTTCGGTTTTTTGATACCGAAACCCATTATAGTGGAATGACGCGGAAAATACAAACACTTTTTTGCGTTAAAGTGATAAAATTTTGTAAACTACAGGAAAAAAGAGGAAACGATATGGCTATTTTAGCGGATTCACACGTACACACCACCTTTTCCGGAGACGGAAAATCCACCATGGAGGAGCAGATCGAAAGAGCGATCGAGCTCGGACTTCGTACCATTACCTTTACAGATCATGAGGATATGGATTTTCCATACCGCAAGGAGGATGATCCGGGGATGTTCGAACTGAATGCAGATGCGTATCTGTATGATCTTCTGCGCTGTAAGGCCAAATATGAGGATCGGATCCGTGTGCTCTTCGGCGTGGAGCTGGGACTACAGCCGCAAATAGAGACGGTGAAAAAGAATCTGATCTTTGTAAGGGAGCATGAGTATGACTTTATCATCGCATCCTCCCATCTGTGTCACGGAAGAGATCCTTACTTCCCGGAATTCTTTGAAGGACGTTCGGAGACGGAGGCCCACAGGGAGTATTTCGAGTCGATCCTGGAGAATATCAAGGTCTTTTCCAATTTCGATGTCTACGGGCATCTGGATTATGTGGTGCGCTATGGTCCGGGGAAGGACAATGAGTACAGCTATGAAAAGCACGCGGATATCCTTGATGAGATCCTCAGATGGCTGATCGAAAACGAGAAGGGGATCGAGATCAACACCGGCGGCCCGAGAAGAGGCCTTATCGACAACAATCCGTGCCGCAGGATCGTGGAGCGTTATAAAGAGCTGGGCGGTGAGATCATCACGATTGGCTCGGATGCCCACGAAAAAGGCGATCTGGGGTATCATTTTGATGAGGTGGCAGAGATGCTAAAGGACATCGGATACTCCTATTATGCGGTCTATGAAAACAGACTGCCGGAATTCTTCCGCCTGTAAGGGCAGAAATTTCCATAAATATTGTTGATTTTTCTTGCGATTTTCGGCTGTAGGTATTATGATTACAATGTATGTGGTGTTTGGATCGGCAAAGGTGGCATATCTTGTGTCCCGCCATCCGAAAGGTTAGCAAAAACGGTTGATGACCAACCAGGGGGAAGGGAATGAAAAGAGAAGTTTTTAATACCATCGTAATGGAGAATATCGACAGCAAGCTGGTGAGTGTGACGCTTTCCGGCGGGATCCGCATTTCACAGGAGCTTTTGATCGAGGGGAACAGGACCTCCAAGACGGATGTAACCTTTATCAAGATTGAAGATACCTATGTCGGCATCCGCAAGCGCACGGAGATCACGTATGATTACAGTGGTCAGACCAGAAAAGGTGATGTACGTCATGCCGATTACTATATGGGCTATGACGAGATCGTGGCGCTTGAGTTCTATGATAAGAATGCGAAGTTAATGAGTGAGCAGCAGGAGAAGGCTAATGACGGCCATGCATCGCGCCATGGCATTGTGTCCAAGCCTTTGAGCAATCTGAGCCAGCAGGCGAAGGAAAAGGAAAAGAAAGCAAAAGAGGATCAGCTTTTCATTCCTTCCGCCGGCGATATCTGATTGAGACAAAAAAGCTGCTTCGGCAGCTTTTTTTATATGAAATACAGCAAAGTGCTGTAAACGAGGGATAATGGAATGACAAAGTTTTGCGTAAAAAAACCCTTCACCGTTCTGGTGGGGATCATTTTGGTTCTGGTTCTTGGTATTGTCAGCTTTACGAAGCTGTCCACGGATCTTCTTCCGAGTATTTCACTGCCCTATATCGTTGTGGTAACCTCCTATCCCGGCGCATCTCCGGAGAGGGTGGAGGCACAGATCACGGAGCCGCTGGAAACGGCGCTCGGTACCGTGACGGGTGTAGAGAACATCCGAAGCAATTCCAATGAAAACTACAGTATGATCATGCTGGAGTTCGTGGATGATACCAATATGGATTCCGCCATGGTCAAGGTTTCCACCCAGATCGATCAGCTGACCTTCCCTGAGACGGTATCCAAGCCCTATCTGATGGAGATCTCGCCGGATCTTCTGGCAACCATGTATGCGGCTGTGGATTATGACGGAAAGGATATCTACGAGCTGTCCGATTTTACCAAGGATGAGCTGGTGCCCTATCTGGAACGCCAGGAGGGCGTAGCCAGTGTGGATGTCACGGGTCTGGTGGAAAAGACGCTGGAGATCAAGCTGAATAAGAGCAAGATCGACCGGGTGAATTTCAAAATGCGCGGCCTTGCTACCGACAAGCTCGATGAGGCGCAGGCCAAGCTGGATGACGGCAAAAAAGAGCTGGCGGATGCCAAGGCGAAGCTCCACAGCGGAGAAAAAGAACTGGCGACGCAGCAGCAGGAAAAGAGCGAGGAGCTGGCAGAGTATAGCAAGGTGCTCGATGAGGCCATGGCCACCAAGGCGGCCTATTCCTCCCAGCTGATCGGGCTGCAGGCCTCTCAGAAGGCACTGGAGATGGAGAAAAAGGCCTACGAGGATAACAAGATCCCCGAGACCCTGGAGCAGATCGAGAGCGGCTTTCAGACGGCCAGAGAGGCTGTCATGACCAAGGATGCCCATGATGCGATCTATGCGGCGATCTATACCCAGGTCAAGGTGGCAGCGGTGCAGCAGGCGCTTGAGCAGGCCCAGATGGGCGGGATGAGCGTGGATGCGGCCAATGTGGATATGGTACTTGCCATGCTGCCGGCCGAGGCACAGGCCCAGATCGAGAGCGCGGTTGCCCAGACAACGGAGGATATGACGCTCAAGCAGCAGCAGGAGCAGGTGGAGGCGATTCCGGCAAGTGTTGCGGATGCGCTGGAGAATCCCAAGAAGCTGAAAAAGATGCGGGAGCTGATGGAGGAGCAGGGTCAGGCGGAGGCTGCCGCCCAGCTGACGAAGAAAAACCTGCAGACCCTGAGTGATATCGTTTATACCAGAATCCCGCAGATCGATACGGAGCTGGCCAATCTGAAGATCGAGATCATGACGGCGGAGACCATCAACAAGGAAGTGATGGGTCCTATCAAGGAAGCGGAAGAGGCTTATACCCAGGTAGAGGCCGGAAAGATCCTGGCAGCGGCGGGCTTTGGCTCCGGAGCAGCACAGATCGCATCGGGCCTGACCCAGGTGGAGAACGGGGAAAAGCAGCTGGAGGATGCCCAGAAGCAGCTGGACGAGAGCAAGGAAAATGCACTAAAGAGTGCCAATCTGGATGAACTTTTGACCATGGATACGCTGTCCCAGATGATCAAGGCGCAGAATTTCAATATGCCCGCAGGCTACATCGATCTGGAGAATGACCAGCAGATCCTTGTCAAGGTGGGAGATGAGTTCGATCAGATCGAGCAGATCAAGGATATGCTGCTGATCCATGTGGATAAGATCGGTGACATCCGGATCGATGATGTGGCGGATGTAAAGGAAACCGACAATTCCATGGATTCCTATGCAAGACTCAACGGTGCCCAGGCGCTGATCCTGTCCGTGAATAAGGCCAGTACCGCCGGTACCAGTGATGTTTCCAAGGCCTGTAATACGGCCATTGAAACCCTGATGGAAAAGTATCCGGGACTGCATATCACCCCGATGATGGACCAGGGAGATTATATCAAGCTGATCGTAAACTCCGTATTATCCAACCTGATCTACGGCGCCCTGCTGGCAATCCTGGTGCTGGCGATCTTCTTAAAGGATGTACGGCCTACCATCGTAGTGGCCTTCAGCATTCCCATGAGTGTGCTGTTTGCCATTGTGCTGATGTATTTTTCCAATATCACGCTGAACATCATTTCCCTGTCGGGACTGGCGCTTGGCGTCGGTATGCTGGTGGATAACTCCATAGTTGTGATCGAAAATATCTACAGGCTCCGAGGCAAGGGGATCCCTGCAGCCAGGGCGGCTGTCATGGGAGCAAAGCAGGTGGCCGGAGCCATTGCGGCCTCCACGCTGACCACCATCTGCGTATTCTTGCCCATCGTCTTTACCACAGGTATGACAAGGGATATCTTTACCGATATGGCGCTGACCATTGCCTATTCTCTGGTGGCCTCCCTGATCGTGGCATTGACCGTGGTGCCCACCATGGGATCTACGCTTCTGAAGAACAGCGCGGAGAAGGAGCACAGGCTTTTTGATAAGGTCATGAAGGGCTATGCCAGAGTGCTCGGCTTTTGCCTGCGGGTCAAGATCGTACCTTTGATCATTGCAGTTGCCCTGCTGGGGATCTGCGTGGCCAGAGTGATGTCAACGGGAATTGTTTTCCTGCCCCAGATGGGCGGTAACCAGATGAGCATGAACGTGGATGTGCCGACAGAGAAAACCGTGGAGGAAGCGTATCAGATCGCGGATCAGATGATGGAAGAGGTCAGTGCCATCCCGGGGATCGAAAATGTGGGCATCATGTCCGGCGGCGGTTCCACTTCGCTGCTTTCAACAGGCTCCAACAAGAGCTTTTCCTTTATGATCCTGCTGTCCGATAAGCAGGGGAAGGACAATCCGAAGATCGCAAAGCAGCTCGAGAAGCTGATGGCCGAAAAGCATCCGGAATGCGAGGCTTCGGTGACCACCTCCAATATGGATCTGTCTGTCCTTGCAGGGAACGGCATGCAGGTGGATATTTACGGTGATAATCTGGATAAGATGCTTGATGTCAGCGAGGACGTAATGAAGATCCTGTCCGACATCAAGGGCTTTGAAGAGGTTTCCAACGGACAGGAGGAAGCGGATGACCAGCTGCATATCATCGTGGATAAGGATAAGGCTATGCGCCTTGGCCTGACGGTAGCCCAGGTATTTGCGGAGCTGTCCGGCAAGCTGACCACCACAAAGGATTCCGCGAAGCTGGAAACCGACAGCAACAGCTATCAGATCACTCTGGTGGATGAGATCGATCCCATCACCGAGGAGAATCTGAAAAACTATGAATTTACCACGACGAAGCGGGATGATGAAGGTAAGGAAACAGAAGAGGTTCACAAGCTTTCGGAGTTTTCGCGGATCGAAAAGGGACAGAGCATTACCGGGATCCGCAGGGAAAACCAGGGCAGAAAGCTGGAGGTGACCGCCCAGACCATGGAAGGGTATAATACCACGCTGTTATCGCGCCAGGTAGAACAAAAGCTTGCTTCCTACAAGGCTCCCGAAGGGATGCGCGTAGAGGTGGCGGGTGAGACCGTGCAGATCAGGGATATGATGCATGATATGATCCTGATGATCCTGCTGGCCATCGTCTTTATCTACCTGATCATGGTGGCGCAGTTCCAGAGCCTTCTGTCACCCTTTATCGTGCTGTTTACCATGCCGCTTGCCTTTACCGGCGGATTTTTGGGACTGATGATCACCGGGGAGCAGCTGTCCATGATCGCCATGATGGGCTTTTTGATCCTGGCCGGCGTGGTCGTAAACAACGGTATCGTGTTCGTGGATTATGTAAACCAGTTGCGCTTGGAGGGAAAAGAGAAGAGAGAGGCCCTGATCGAGACAGGTATCACCCGTATGCGGCCGATCCTGATGACGGCCATGACGACCATTCTGGCCAATATGACACTGGCACTTTCCAGGGATGCATCGGCAGTGATGAGCCGGGGAATGGTGATCGTCACCATCGGCGGTCTGTCCTATGCAACGCTGATGACGCTCTTTATTGTTCCGGTCATGTATGATATCTTCTTCAGAAGAAAGCTTGAGAAGGTCGATCTGGGAGATGAGGAGAACTGGGAAGAGGATTAGGTGATCACAACGTTTTTGCCGTTCTTCTTACCAATATAGAGCTTATTGTCGGCTTCCTGGATCCATTTATCGATGTCCGGGGAGCCTTCTTTTTCGGAAAGACCGATGGTGATCGTAACCCGGATCCGGCTGCCTTCAAAGGAAAAGTCCTCTGCTTCCACGCTCCCCCGAAGCTGCTCCATCAGAGAGGGAACATCCTCCTGATTGCCGATCAGCAGCAGGAATTCTTCGCCGCCCCAGCGGGAGATCACGGCGCCCGGACAGGATGCGGACATCACATCGGACAGCTTTTTCAGGACATAGTCGCCGGCATTGTGACCATAGACATCATTGATCTTTTTGAAATCGTCAATATCGATCATGGCAACGGTATGGGTTCTGGAGCCATCGGTAATGCGCTCCAGCTGATCCATCATATAATGACGGTTGTAAAGCCCGGTGAGTTTGTCAACATAGCTCATCTGTCTGAGCTTTTCCTCGGACGAGATGATGTTCTGCAGCAGCATCCTCGTGTAGTAGATCAGAAACGAGAAAACGATGAGGGAGTTGGAGATCCAGAAAAAGGCTGAGGCTGCTTCGGTGCTTTCATACACGGGTCCCTTTATGGCCACGTAAAAGGTGCAGCCCAGGTAGGCCAGAATGATCAAAGCGGCAAACATCCCCACACGGGTGGATCTCATATTCAGTCTGTAGCCCATATATTTGGTATAGTAGATGATCGGGATCATCGACAGGCTGTACAGGTGAAAGCCGTAGTTATAGCCCAGGCAGATCGTCGTCACAAACATGTAGAGCGTCAGCCAGCTATAGACCATGCAGACATAGGCATAGAGCTTGTTTTTATAGATCAGCAGATACCCGATCAGATAGACCAGAGCAGTCGGAAGGCTGAACCAGACCAGAAAGGGCATATGTGAAAAATAGAAAAAAGCAAGCAAAGCGAACACGATGAACAGGATTACGGTGTTGATCGTGTAGGTGATTTTTCTGATGCCGTTGTTATCAAACGTTGTATTCATAAAGCAGTATACGTAGGTGTTTCAATAGGTGTCAGTTGGTGTTGCGTTGTCTTAAAATAGAAATCCTTTAGGATTATAGCACGAAACACAGGGCAGCGTAAACGTATATGTTGCGGCAAACGATATGGTTTTTTCAAAAAGTATGATAGAATACAGCAAATTGCTATAAAGTATAAAGGGAAAGAAGCAATGAAAGAGAATCTGAAAAAAATGGCGGGCTATTACAAGCCTTATATGGGCATTTTTCTGTCCGATATGTTTTCCGCGTTTCTGGCATCCGTGATCGCGCTGGTGATCCCGCTGCTGGTGCGGTACATTACGCAGAATCTGCAAAGCTTTGATCCGGACAGCGTGGCGGTAAAGGTCTGCGGCATCGGCGCGGTATTGGTGGTGCTGGTGCTTGTGCAGTTCGGAGCCAGATACTATATTGCTTATGTGGGCCATATGATGGGCGCCAGAATGGAATACGATATGCGCGCCGAGATCTTTTCTCATTACCAGAAGCTTTCATTTGCCTTTTATGATGAGCAGAAGGTCGGACAGCTCATGACCCGTATCACCAACGATCTGTTTGAGATCAGTGAGCTTTTGCATCATGGGCCGGAAAACATAGCGCTGTCTTTGATCAAGCTCGTTGGCGCATTTGTGATACTGCTTCATATCAACAGCTACCTGACCTTGGCGGCCTTTGCACTGGTACCCGTGATGCTGGTGTATGCACTGTATATGAACCGGAAGATGAAGCAGGCGTTTCGCAAAAACAGGGAAAGGGTAGCGGATATCAATACCCAGATCGAGGACAATCTGGCCGGGATCCGTGTGGTCAAATCCTTTGCCAATGAAGAGATCGAAGAGGCCAAATTCCGGATCGGAAATGATGCCTTTGTGGAGGCTAAAAAAAGAAGCTACTTCTATATGGGCATGTTTCATTCCGGAATGAATGCCTTTACGCTGCTGGTCCAGGTGATCGTGGTGATCTGCGGCGGTATTCTGATGACCAAGGGAAGGGTGGATGTGGCGGATTTTATCGCCTTTCTGTTATACATCAATGTGTTTACGGAGCCAATCCAGACGCTGATCGATTTTACGGAGCAGTTTCAGAACGGCTATACCGGGTTTGAGAGGTTTCTGGAGATTCTGGCCATTGAGCCGGATATCAGCGATAAACCGGGGGCAAGAGCGCTTTCGGATGTCAGAGGAGAGATCGAATTTGAGGATGTATCCTTCAAGTATAAGGATACGGCCCACAGGGTGCTGCGGCATATCAATCTGCAGGTTAAGGCCGGGTCCTATGTAGCCCTTGTAGGCTCCTCGGGCGGTGGGAAGACCACACTGTGCAGCCTGATCCCGCGCTTTTACGAGGTGACCGGGGGAAGCATCCGGATCGACGGTACAGATATTCGGGACGTGACTTTGAAGAGTCTTCGTGATAATATCGGTATAGTACAGCAGGATGTGTATCTGTTCGCCGGGACCGTATATGAGAATATTCTGTACGGAAAGCCGGGGGCCACGAAGGAGGAAGTCGTGAAGGCGGCCAAGCTTGCCAATGCGCATGACTTTATCATGGAGCTTCCAAACGGCTATGATACGGACATCGGACAGCGAGGCATCAAGCTTTCCGGAGGACAAAAGCAGAGGCTGTCCATTGCCAGAGTATTTTTGAAGAATCCGCCGATCCTGATCTTTGATGAGGCGACAAGTGCTCTGGATAATGAGAGCGAGAATATCGTCAAGGAATCCCTGGAGCGTCTGGCTTCTAACAGGACGAGTATTGTGATCGCACACAGGCTCTCCACGATCCGTAATGCACAGCGGATCCTGGTTTTGACAGAGAAGGGGATAGAAGAAGAGGGAACACATGATGAGCTGATGGCGAGGGATGGGATCTACGCACAGCTCTACAGATGGACGAGGTGACAAGTGGTATGAGGGAATTATGGAAGCGGACGGTCGATGCCTGGAAGACGCTTGGGAATTCGGATTACCTGGGATCGAGGCTGGAGAGCAATCTGAAGCTGGAGGTGATCATAGGACTGATCATTATGCTCACCGGCGGATCCATGACATGTGTGAATGTGGTGCAAAAAAGAGGGATCGTGGCCTGGTCAACGGCGCTCATCTTTCTTTCGGGTGTGCTGATCATGTTTTTTGCAGGTGTTTTGAAAAAGCGCACGACCGCCATTTTGATCGCACTTATGATGTGCCTGTTTATTTTTACCTGGTATGCCATAACCGGTGTGAACGAGGGCTTTGCCATTTTGTGGATCATGCTGGTGCCGCTGGCCTTCAGCTATTTCGGAGATGTGCGGTTTGGTGTGCTGCTTTCGGTGTACTATGAACTGCTTTTGATCATTCTGTTTTACACGCCGATCCGTACGCAGATGGCGGCGTATTATACCAAAACCTTTATGGAACGCTTTCCGGTGCTGTATCTGTGCGGAACGCTCCTGAATTCCATTGCCATGGTCCAGTACCACCTTTCCAATGTGGCCCAGATGGAGTATGAGCAAAAGCTCAAAAAGGCCATTGAAGAGGCCGAGAATGCCAATGCGGCAAAGAGTACCTTTCTGGCCCAGATGTCGCATGAGATCAGAACGCCGATCAATGCGGTCCTGGGAATGAATGAGATGATCCTTCGCGAATCCCAGGATGCGAATATCTTAGAGTATGCCGACAGCATCGATTCTGCGGGAAGCACGCTTTTGACGCTGATCAACTCTATTTTGGACTTTTCCAAGATCGAAGACGGCAAGATGGACATCATTCCGGTCAAATATGATACCTCGTCCTTCCTCAACGATCTGTATCAGTCGATCGTACAAAGAGCCGAGGCCAAGGGCCTTCGCTTTGAAATGGATGCCGACGAGATGCTGCCCTGTACGCTTTTTGGTGATGATGTGAGAGTATCGCAGGTGATCATGAACCTGCTTACCAACGCAGTAAAATATACGGAAAAGGGAAGCGTGCGGCTGACCTTTGCCGTGACCCGGCGGGAAGCGCAGAATGTGTGGATCGAGGTCAGCGTTGAGGATACCGGTATCGGGATCCGGGAAGAGGACAAGAAGAGGATGTTTGAATCCTTTGAGCGTCTGGATGAGATCAGAAATCATAACATTGAAGGAACGGGACTGGGCATTTCCATTGTGACGAGCCTGCTTGGTATGATGGGCAGCAGCCTGCAGGTGGAAAGCACCTACGGAAAGGGATCGAAGTTTTACTTTACCATCTGTCAGCAGGTTGCGGACGGAACGCCCATCGGTGATTATGAAAAACGGCTGAAGGAAAGCGGCAAGCAGAAGACAACCGATGATATGATCTATGCGCCGGATGCCAGGGTGTTGGTTGTGGATGATAACGGCATGAACCTGAAGGTGGTCCGCAATCTGTTAAAGCTCAACGGCATCAAACCGGATCTGGTAAACTCCGGTGAGGAGGCCATTTCGCGGATGAAGGAAAAGCAGTATGATATCGTCTTTCTGGATCATATGATGCCGGGAATGGACGGGATCGAATGTCTGCATAAGCTAAAAGAGCAAGAGCTCGTGCCGGAGGAGACGGCCATCATCGCCCTGACGGCCAATGCGGTCGTCGGTGCCAGAGAAAACTACCTGCGGGAGGGCTTTTCCGATTATCTCTCCAAGCCCATTGAGATCGGAAATCTGGTGGAAAAGCTTAGGGCTTATCTTCCCAAGAGCCTGTATCAGAAGCAGGAGGAGCCTGCGAAGGAAGAGGTGCAGCAGCCTGATGAGGCGGCAGCACCCGGGCAGGATGCGGCAGAACAGCCGGCAGGAATCCTGGAATTTACGCCTTCCCGTGAGATGGATGAAAGTCCTCTTTTGGAAGGGGAGCAGGCCTATGATACGGAGCAGCTGACCGGAGCGGGCGTGGATGTTTCCATGGGTCTTCGCTACTGCGCTGGAGAAAAGAGCCTGTACTTTGAGATGCTCGGCGACTTTGAAAACGAATGTGCGGAGAAAACGGATGAGCTCAGTGCGCTCTATGAGCAGAAGAACTGGAAGGATTACGGCGTAAAGGTGCATGCCTTTAAGAGCAATACCAAGATGATGGGAATGACGGATCTGTTTGAGCGGTCCATGGCACTGGAGGAAGCGGCAAACAACGAAACGATTGATTATATTGATCAGAACCATGAAGCACTGGTCGCAGCCGCAAAAAGCATGGCGGCGGTTTTGAAGGGGTGTCAGCTATAGGGCGGAAGGAATCGTAACGAGGATGTAGTAAAAAAGGGCTTGCATACCCCTATAAATTGTGGTATATTTGTTTTTGTAGTAAGTTGATTGACAGGAAAGTGGACCAAAGCGGTCCACTTTTTTTACGGAGGTCTGCTATGTCCAGAAGAGAGATTTACGAATCGAAGGCAGAGGCGCTCATCGGCCCGATCCTGCAGGAGCACGGGTTTGAACTGGTGGATATGGAGTACATCAGGGAAGCGGGCAGCTGGTATCTGAGAGCCTATATCGACAAGGAGGGCGGCATCACCATTGATGACTGCGAGGTTGTGAGCCGCGCGTTTTCCGACAAGCTGGATGAGGAGGATTTCATTGAGGATTCCTACATTCTTGAGGTAAGCAGCCCGGGGCTGCTTAGGCCGCTGAAGAAGGACCGGGATTTTGAACGGAAGCTGGGAACACGGATCGAGATCAAAACCTACCGGATGGAAGACGGGAAAAAGGAATTCGAGGGCGTATTAAAGGCCTTCGATAAGGACACCATCACCGTGGAGCTGGAGGATGGTGAAAAAACCTGGGATCGAAGTGATCTGGCACTGGTCAGACCTTATGTGGAGTTTTAACGAAGCAATATCGCATCATACATTTCAGATTCAATATTAGGAGGAACGAACATGAACAGCGAACTTTTGGAAGCCATTGATCTGCTTGTGAAGGAAAAGGACATCAGCAAAGAGGTGCTCTTTGAAGCGATCGAAACATCTGTGGAGAATGCCTATAAAAACCACTTCGGAAAGAGCGGTGAGGGCAAGCCGGAGAACGGCAGGGCAGTTGTGGACCGGGAAACCGGAGAGTTCAAGCTTTTTGCGATTCGTGAGGTTGTGGAGACGGAGGATGACGTACTTTCTCCCCTCAATCAGATCGCTCTTGAGGAAGCAAAGAAGTATGACAAGAACGCTGTTGTGGGTGGAACCGTAGAGATCGAGGTAAAATCCAAGGAGTTCTCCAGGATCGCAGCCCAGAATGCAAAGAACAGCATCCTGCAGAAGATCCGTGAAGAAGAGAGATCCGTGATCTACAACCAGTTCAGTGAAAAGGAAAAGAATATCGTTACCGGTATCGTACAGAAGGATAACGGCAGAGGACTGATCATCAACCTCGGCAGGATAGATGCGACCCTGAGTGAGAAGGAGATGGTAAAGACAGAGCATTTCCGTCCCAATGAGAGGATCAAGGTATTCATCCTTGAGGTCAGAGATACCACAAAGGGTCCCAGGGTCATGGTCAGCAGAACCCACCCGGATCTTGTCAGAAGACTGTTTGAATCCGAGGTAACCGAGATCGCGGACGGTACGGTTGTGATCAAGGCCATCGCCAGAGAAGCGGGAAGCCGTTCCAAGATGGCAGTCTGGAGTGATAATCCGGATGTGGATCCCGTAGGAGCCTGCGTCGGCATGAACGGAATCCGCGTCAATTCCATCGTAGATGAGCTGCGCGGAGAGAAGATCGATATCATCAACTGGGATGATAACCCGGGTCAGCTGATCCAGAACGCACTGTCACCGGCAGGCGTGATCTACGTGTTCGCGGATCCCGAGGAGAAGACCGCCAAGGTCGTTGTTCCGGACAATCAGCTCTCCCTTGCCATTGGTAAGGAAGGACAGAATGCAAGACTTGCTGCCAGACTGACCGGATACAAGATCGATATCAAATCCGAAACCCAGGCACAGGATGCTCCGGGCTTCCGTCCTGAGGATTATATGGATGATGAATATGACGAGGAGTACGAAGGCGAGTACTACGAGGATGGTGAGTACTACGAGGATGGTGAGTACTACGAGGAAGGCGAGTACGAGGAAGGAAGCTTCGATGAGGAGCAGCCGGTAGAAGAGGCTGAGGCAGTAGAAGAGAGCGCGGAAGAGACCGAATAAGGATAAGAGGCGTCTATGGAGAAAAAACAACCTCTCAGACAGTGCATCGGCTGCGGTCTGCAGAAGGAAAAAAGAGAGCTTGCGAGAATCCTGAAAACGCCGGACGGTGAGATCGTGTATGATCCCACGGGACGCGGAAACGGCAGAGGCGCTTATCTTTGCAGGGATGCAGAGTGTCTTCGAAAGGCCAGAAAAAAGCACGCTCTGTCAAGAAGCTTTCAGCAGGAAATCGCCGACAGCGTGTACGACCGGCTGGAAGAGGCCATGAAGCAGGCGTGAGGATTTTGGGAAGAAACGGATCGGTGGTCTGTCAAAATGAATGAAAAAAAGATACTTCAAATGCTGGGACTGGCATTTCGGGCAGGCAAGCTTGCCAGCGGAGAGTTTTCCACGGAGAGTGCCGTCAAGGAAGGAAAGGCACAGCTGGTGATCGTGGCAAGGGATGCTTCGGAGAACACGGTCAAGCTCTTTTCCGACAAGTGTGCGTTCTATCAGGTGCCCATGGAGCGGGCAGGAGATAAGGAAAGCCTGGGAAGAGCGCTTGGAAAAGAGGTGCGGGCATCCATCGCGGTGCTGGATCAGGGACTGGCAAATAAGATCATGGAATTGATAGAAGAAAGCAGGAGGTAAGATACATGGCAAAATTGAAATTGAAAGAACTGGCTGCAGAGCTGGGCATCAGTAATGAGGATGCAAAAAAGATCCTGGTGGACAACGGGCGAGACAAGAACTATACCCGGTTGACCATTGCCTCCGCTTTGGAAGATGAGGATATCGATCTGATCAGAAAATCTGCAGGCACCGGTAGTGGGGCTTCTAAGCCGAAGGCAGAGGAAGAGAAAAAGCCTGCGGCAAAGAAGGCAGAGCCCAAGCCCGAAAAGGAAGTAAAACCGGAAGAAAAGCCGGCAGAAAAGCCAGCTGCTTCGGAAAAGAGTGCAGCAAGGCCCGCACAGGCGGCAGCACCTGCAAGAGGAGCAGAGGATGCAAAAAGACCGCCAAGACCGCAGGGAGACAGACCCCAGGGTGAGGGCGTTCCGAAGAAAAAGAAGATCATCATGGTCAACAATGCAGCCAATGCTGCAGGCGGCAACAGACAGGGCCAGAGGGGCGGCGCTAAGCCGCAAAGACCGATGGGACAGCGTCAGGAGCCGGAACGGCATACCATTATCAAGCCTACGATCCGGCCGGGTGCCATCATCGGTACACCCAAGCCGCAGCAGCCCCAGCAGCCCGTGAAGAAGCAAAGACCTGCTGAGGAGCCCGTCAGAAATCAGCAGCCGGCAGCACCGGCTGTGGCAGAAACCACCAAGCCCGTAAACGCAGCTGTGGAGAATACCCAGCAAAAGGGAGACAGACGTTATGGCGAGAAGAAAGAAGAAGGCAGAACGAAAAACGGCGCTAATTCAGGCAGCAGAAACCGGTCTGAAGGTGTACAAAATCGTGGAAATGCTGGCAGGACTTTCAGCAATCCTGATCGTCCTTCACGCGGCGATGCAGGATCGTCAGGCGGATCCCAGAAAGGCAGAAATGGTGGAAGATTCTCTGAAGGCGGCGGCCAGCAGGGTGAAAAAGGCGGCGAAGGGAAAGACAAGAGGCGCCTGAAGGACAATTCGAGAAAGAGGGGCAAGAACCAGTTCTTTGAGGATGACGAAGAGCAGTCCAGAGCAAAGAACCGTCCCGGCAGATTCATCAAGCCGGAGAAGAAGCCAGAGCAGGAAGAAGAGAAGATCAAAGTGATCACCATTCCCGAGATGATTACCATTAAGGATCTGGCAGACAAGATGAAGGTCAGAGCTGCTGACATCATCAAGAAGCTCTTTATGCAGGGCCAGATCATGACGGTGAACCAGGAAGTGGATTTTGAAACGGCAGAAAACATTGCCATCGAGTACGAGATCATCTGCGAGAAGGAAGAGGTTGTAGATGTGATCGAGGAGCTGCTGCACGAGGAGGATGAGGATGAAAAGCTTCTGGTTCCCCGTCCGCCCGTTATCTGCGTTATGGGACACGTTGACCACGGTAAGACATCCCTTCTGGATGCGATCCGTAAGACCAATGTGACCGATAAAGAGGCAGGCGGTATCACGCAGCACATCGGTGCGTACATGGTAAAGATCAACGACCAGAAGATCACGTTTTTGGATACCCCGGGTCACGAGGCATTTACCGCCATGCGTATGCGTGGTGCCAATTCCACGGATATCGCCATTCTGGTGGTAGCTGCGGATGACGGCGTGATGCCCCAGACCGTAGAGGCTATCAACCATGCCAAGGCAGCAGGGATCGAGATCGTTGTTGCAGTCAACAAGATCGACAGACCCAACGCCAATATCGACAGGGTAAAACAGGAGCTGACCGAATATGAGCTGATCCCCACCGATTGGGGCGGAACCACCGAGTTTGTACCGGTATCCGCAAAGACCGGTGAGGGTATCGATACCCTTTTAGAGACCATCATCCTGACAGCCGAGATCCTGGAACTGAAGGCCAACCCCAACAGAATGGGACGCGGTCTGGTGATCGAGGCAGAGCTGGATAAGGGAAGAGGTCCCGTTGCTACCGTGCTGGTACAAAAGGGTACGCTGCATGTGGGAGATTATATTTCCGCAGGTGTCGCACATGGACGTGTGCGTGCCATGGTGGATGATAAGGGCCGCCGCGTGAAGGAGGCAAAGCCCTCTACGCCGGTTGAGATCCTGGGTCTTAACAATGTACCCAATGCCGGTGAGATCTTCATCGCGCATGCAAATGATAAAGAAGCAAAATCCTATGCCGATGTCTTCGAATCGCAGAATAAGATGAAGAAGATCGAGGAGACCAAGTCCAAGATGTCCCTGGATGACCTGTTTGCAAAGATCCAGGAGGGCAATCTGAAGGAACTGAACCTGATCGTCAAGGCAGACGTACAGGGTAGTGTGGAAGCCGTTAAGCAGAGTCTGATGAAGCTTTCCAATGACGAGGTTGTGGTAAAATGCATCCACGGCGGCGTCGGTGCCATCAACGAATCCGATGTCATCCTGGCAAGTGCATCCAATGCCATCATCATCGGCTTTAATGTGCGTCCGGATGCCATGGCAAAGGCAACGGCAGAGCGCGAGGGCGTCGATGTACGTCTGTACAAGGTCATTTACCAGGCCATCGAGGATGTAGAGGCTGCCATGAAGGGTATGCTGGATCCGATCTTCGAGGAGCAGGTGATCGGACATGCAGAGGTACGCCAGATCTTCAAGGCATCCGCAGTCGGCAATATCGCAGGTTCCTATGTGCTTGACGGACGCTTCGAGAGAGACTGCAAGATCCGTATCAAGAGAGAGGATGAGCAGATCTATGAAGGTACACTGGCATCCCTGAAGCGCTTCAAGGATGATGTAAAGGAAGTAAAGGCGGGCTTTGAATGCGGTCTTGTATTTGACAACTTCGATCAGATGCAGGAGCTGGATATCGTAGAAGCCTATATCATGGTCGAGGTACCCAGGTAAGCCTTTTTGACAGCGGGATAAGAGGAAAAACCTATGAGAAAAAACAGCGTGAAGAATACGCGTGTGGATGCCCAGGTACAGCGGGAGCTGTCCCAGATCATCAGAGAGCTGAAGGATCCGAGGATCAGTCCATTTACCAGCATCACGACGCTTACGGTGACGCCGGATCTGAAGCAGTGCAAGGCATATATCTCCGTACTGGGATCCAAAGAGGATCTGGAGGAAACCGTAAAGGGGCTTAAGAGTGCGGAAGGCTTTGCAAGGCGGGAGCTGGCAAGGAGGATCAACCTTCGAAACACCCCGGAGATCATTTTTGTCGGAGACGATTCCATCGCATACGGTGTGGATATGTCCAAAAAGATCGATGAAGTGATCGCAAAGGACCGGGAAGGAAAGCCTGTGGAGAATGCGGAAGGACAAGAGGAGCAGAGCTGACCTTCAGCAGCTTAAAGGAAGTGATAATACATGATTGATATTGTGAAGGAGTGCCTGGGCGCTAAGCGTATCGGTATCACCGGACATACGAATCCGGACGGAGACTGCATCGGTTCCTGTATGGCGCTTTGGCAGTTTATGAAAAAGGCATGTCCCGATGCGGCCTGCGATGTCATGATCGAGGTGCCGGATGTGACCTATCAGGTCATAAAGGGCATTGATGAGATCGTGACCGACTATACAGAGGACATCCGCTATGACGTGATGTTCGTGCTCGACAGCGTGACAACCCGCTGCGGTGAGGCGGAGAGGTATATCGAGACGGCAAAAAAGGTGGTCAATATCGATCACCATGTCAGCAACAGCGGCGAGGGCGATGTAAGCTATGTGGTGCCCGATGCCTCCTCCTGCGGTGAGGTGCTTTACGATCTGATGTGCTGCAAGGATGACTATAAGCAGCTGATCGATAAGGATATCGCTCTGGCGCTTTACATTGCGATCATCCATGATACGGGCGTTTTGCAGTATTCCAATACAGCACCGAAAACCCTTCGGATCGTTGCGGATCTGGTGGAGTTTGGCTTTGATTTTCCAAAGCTGATCGATAAGACCTTTTATGAAAACACCTATGTACAGTCACAGGTTATGGGAAGGGCGCTTTTGGAGGCGTTCCCGATGTTGGACGGCCGGGTGATGGTATCCCGTATGGATCAGCGGACCATGGGCTTTTACGGAGCGGTAAAATCGGATCTTTCCGGTATCGTGAACCAGCTTCGGATCATCAAGGGCGTGAAGGTGGCGATCTTCATTTATGAGACAGGTACACAGGAGCAGAAGGTCAGCATGCGGTCAAGCTCGGATGATGTGGATGTTTCCAAGGTGGCGTCCTATTTTGGCGGCGGCGGTCATATCAGAGCGGCCGGCTGCAACATAAACGGAAACTTTTATGATGTATTGAATGCGGTTTTGGAGCAGGTGGAAAAGATCCTGTAGCCGTAGAAAAACAGTATCGGGTGGGAGGAATCCTGCCCGATTTGCAAATACGCGAAATGCATTGCGAAAGGCAGATGGATGGGAGAGCGCAGATGGACGGAATCCTGATCGTAAATAAGGAGGCAGGCTTTACCTCACATGATGTGGTAGCAAAGCTTAGGGGCATCCTGCATCAGAAAAAGATCGGCCATACCGGGACGCTGGATCCGCAGGCACAGGGCGTTTTGCCTGTCTGTCTGGGGAAGGCGACCAAGGTCAGCAGCCTGCTGACGGACACCGATAAGGCCTATGAGGCGACTTTGTTATTCGGTCTGGTGACGGATACGCAGGATGCCCAGGGACGGGTACTGGCTGCTACACCGGATTTTTCTGCCTGGAGAGAGAAGGATCAGGGAGCGGAGCATACACTGCACGCTTGGGAGCTTGAAGGATGGGACACTGCGTCTGCGGCTGATGTAACCGTGTATCATACCGGGATTTCGGAGCTGACGGAGGATGGAGTTCGCGAGCTTATAAAGAGCTTCATTGGAAGAAGCGAGCAGATCCCGCCCATGTATTCCGCGAAAAAGGTGGATGGGAAAAAGCTCTATGAGCTTGCCAGAGAAGGAAAGGAAGTAGAACGAAAACCTGCTACCATTGAGATCAGAAATATCACGATCCAGTCAATGGAGCTTCCGAGGGTACGCATCTTAGTGGAGTGCTCCAAGGGAACCTATATTCGGACCCTTTGCCACGACATCGGACAGAAAGCAGGGTGTGGCGCTATTATGGAGTCGCTCCTTCGCGTCAGATCCGGAAGGTTTTCTCTTCCGGAGGCAAAAAAGCTTGCCGAGATTAAGCAGATGCAGGAGGAGGGCAGGCTGGAAGAGTGCCTGATCCCTGTGGATCAGATCTTTGAAGACTGTCCGAAGGGTGTTGTCGAGGAGGCACATATCGTGGCGGTGGCAAACGGCAACCGCCTGCAAAGGGACTGGCTCCGGCTTGAGCAGGAAAATGCCGGTGAGGGCAAAGATGAGATGTATCGCATCTATGATGCGGAAGGCAGGTTTTACGGATTGTATGAACCGGCATCAGAGTCTGGATTTTTGAAGCCAAGACAGATGTTTATTTAAGGACAGAAAATGGAACTGATCAATCAAACCACTGAATTTCATATTGACGAGCCCTGCGCAGTAGCCATCGGCAAATTTGACGGGATCCATCTGGGACACCGGGCACTTTTATCCGAGGTCCTGGCGGCGCGAAAACAGGGACTGAAGACAGCGGTCTTTACCTTTGATCCCTCGCCGGGGGCGTATTTTCGCTCACTTAGCATAGAACCACTTGGCCCCTTCAGAGAGTTGCTTACGGTAGAGGAAAAGCGGAGTCTGTTTGAAGAGATGGGGATCGATTATCTGGTGGAATATCCCTTTGGGAGAGATACGGCTGCCGTGATGCCGGAAGATTATGTAAACCGATTCCTGCTGGATCAGATGCATGCCAGACTCATCGTAGCCGGTGAGGATGTCAGCTTCGGAAGGAATGGAGCAGGGGATGCGGAGACCCTTGAAGAGTTAGCAGAGGCTTACAATATGGATCCTGCAAGGGATGCTTCGGACAGAGTCAGTATCAGGATCATTCCGAAGGTGTGTCTTGGCGGCAGGGAGATCAGCTCAACGCTTGTCAGAGAGTGCGTCCACGAAGGAGATATGGAAAAGGCGGCAGAGTACCTGGGACAACCCTTCGTGATCAGGGGCATGGTACAAAGAGGCAACAGGATCGGACATTCCCTGGGAATGCCCACTGCCAATCTGTATCCGAAGGAGAATAAGCTGCTTCCTCCAAACGGCGTTTATTTTTCCGAGAGTGTCACACAGGACGGACTGATCAGGCGCGGGATCACCAATATCGGCAGTAAGCCGACCATCGGAGAAGCGGTGCCGAGGATCAGTGTGGAAACTTACCTGTTTGATTTTGATCAGGAGCTCTATGACAGAACACTTGAGGTGCAGATCCTGCATTTTTGCCGGGCGGAGCAAAAGTTCTTCGGCCTGGATGAGCTAAGGGAGCAGATGCAAAAAGATGCGGATGCCTGCAGAGCGTATTTTGAAAAATAGACAGGGCAGTAGAAGCATAGTTTGTTTGATGCGTGAAAGATATATGATGGGCAAGTCCAATGAGGAAAGAAATGAAGCCTGAAGCCATGGGGAAAAAACAGATAAAAAAAGCAACTGACAACAGGGCCCTTCTATCGAAACAGGAAGAAAGCTATGATGTGATCGTCATCGGCAGCGGGCCGGCGGGGCTCATGTCTGCCATTACTGCGGCGAAAAACGGACTTCGGACGCTGGTGCTGGAGCAAAAAAACGAAGCCGCAAAAAAGATTTATGCAACGGGAAACGGCCGCTGCAATCTGACCAATGAAACCTGGGATGATGAGTGCTACAGAGGATCCGGGAGCGCTTTGGCACAAAGGATCACGGCAAGATATGATAAGGACTGGCTTTTGGATTACTTCCGGGAGCTTGGACTTTTAACAAAATCCATAGGCGATTATTACTATCCCTATAACGAGCAGGCTTCGGCAGTGGTAAACGTACTGCTGGCAGAGGTGCGTCGTTTGGGGATTGTTTTGCATACCGGGGAGCGGGCAGTGTCCATCCGGGACTGCGGAGAAAAAACCGATCGTTCTGCGAAGGAAAGGCCGGATGGGGATGCAAACGGACAGGGAGTAAACACAGGTGCATCTTATTCTGTTGCGACCGATCAGACTGAATACCGGACCGGGGCGGTGGTAATCGCCGTCGGCGGAAAGGCATCACCGACCCATGGCAGCGACGGCAACTTCAATAAGGTGATCCGCGGCCTTGGGCACCACATTGTGATGCAGCAGTCTGCGCTGGTGCCGCTGGTCATGGCGGATCAAAGTCTGGAGCAATTGTCCGGCGTGCGGGTAAAGTGCGAGGTTTCCCTGTTTGTCGGAGAGGATACAGAAAGAGCAAAGGGCCCTTTGACGGATGGGAAAAAAGCCGTGGCCAGCGACAGGGGAGAGATCATATATAACAAAAATACCATCAGCGGCATTCCGGTGCTGCAGGTCTCCAGGTTCGCAACGGTGGCGATGGGAGAGGGAAAACAGGCGGCTTTGTATCTGGATCTGTTTCCGGAGCTGAGCCGGGAAGAGCTTTTGGAGGCTTTAGAGAGGGGATTCCATCCGGAGGGAGATCCGGAAAGAACCTGCGTAGAGGCTCTTGGGTATTTGCTGCCCCAGAAGATGGCTGAGTATGTGGCAGATCGTTTCCTTGGAAAAAAGATGCAAGGGGCAGGTCAGCGGCAGAAGAAGGCGAATATGGAGCAAGGCAATGATTCCGGAAAGGGTGTATTATCAGCCGACGTGTCTAAAGAGAAATTGACGGAGCTTACAGACATTTTGCAGGCATTTCGGATTGAGATATCAGGAGATGCAGGGTCCTCCAGAGCCCAGGTTTCGGCAGGAGGCGTTGAGATTGGGGAAGTGACGAAGCAACTGGAATCAAAACTTTTGCCGGGCATCTTTTTCGCCGGAGAGATCCTGGATGTGGATGGGATGTGCGGTGGCTATAACCTGCATTGGGCTTTTGCTTCCGGGTATGTGGCAGGGAAAAATGTGGTTGAGGGAACCCGCCGAAATAGTGTATAATGGATGGAAATACAGCAAGCAGTATAGATGAATGATAATTGATGGCGTGATAAACGCCAAAGGAAATAATGACGACATAGTCTTTGATAGGGAAAGGAGTCCATATCTATGAAGAGAAGAATCGCCAGTATCCTGATGAGTACAGTTTTACTTTTAAACACAATGCCTTTGTCAGCAGCGCCTGCCGCCGGTGATCCGGCCGAGGGTGCTGTTTTGCATTCCGAGAATGTCGCGCAGGAGATGATTCAGGAAGAGGAACTCCCTACGGGAGGGTTTACCCTGCCGGAGGTTGTTGAGTTCTCGGAGCAGGAAGCAAAAAAGATCAATGAGGCATTTGCGCAAAAGAGAGAAGAGGAAGCAATTTCCGCTGAAGCGGCGATTTATTCCTATGCATCCGAAACGGTGGATGAAGTATTTGTAAAAGGCGCCAGTAACTATGGAAGAAACCATCTCAGTGCGGCGCAAAAATCATTTTATGATGATTTAAATACGGCGCTTTTGAATTTTGTAAAGTCGGGAGATACGGTAGTACAATCCGGAGGGAGCTATATTGCAGCAGAGGGATTAGCCTATGCTTCCTATGGGTTGGACTATTCGGGGGCTGTAGAAGCTTATATGGCGTTTGATTACGATCATCCGGCCTATTACTGGCTTGATGGCCCTGGTAATGATCCTTGGTCGGGAACGATTTATCCGACTGTTCATGAGGAGTTTGCAGATCCGGCAATACGGGAAATGCGGGATCGTCAGATCATCAGTGGTGTGAAACGGATCGCTGCGAAAACCGCACAGGGAAATACTGCTTTTGAAAAGATCGTAATTGTTGTCGATGAAATTATGGAGGCAGCGGATTATGCCCACGAGATTGATCCGGATACCGGTAAAGAAACGAATATTGCAGTCAGTGCAAAGTGGGCTCACAGCCCCATTGGTATCTTTGATGAGTCGCTGGCCCATGTGGTCTGCGAAGGATATGCGGATACATTTGCACTTATGATGAACTATCTGGACATCCCCAATGTGTATATTGCTGGATTTGGTGGGGGAGAAGGTCATGCCTGGAATGCTGTTTCTTATGACGGAGGTCAAACCTATTCTTATATGGATATTACCTGGGATGATTGCGGGCATAATGCCGATACGGGGTTGGCCGAACCTTCACTTTATATGTATTTTGGAATGCCTAAAGATAACTTTGAAACCAAACATCAGGCACTATCATCCAGCTATAGTGGATCGTTATGGCTGTATGATCTTCCATCATCTTTGACTAATGATATGCAGCATACGTATTATTATATGGCCGGACACTATGTTGGGGATTCCACTTCAAATCTTAGCGTATATGCACAAAACGCAAAGAATAATATGATTGGAAATGGGCGATATTTTGCTATGATAACTGATAGCTTAGATACG
>JAILHW010000256.1 GCA_024695605.1 Lachnospiraceae bacterium
CGGCGTTGGAAGCGGAAAAAGCGCCGTGCTGGATGATCTGGAAAAACGCTACGGCGCATATATACTCAAGGCGGATGAGCTTGCCAATACCCTGAAGAAAAAGGGGCAGGAAGGGTATGATCCCATCGTGGAGCTTCTGGGGAAAGAGATCCTAACAAAAAATGGAGAGATCGATAATCAAAAGATGGCACAGCGCATCTTTGAAGATCCCAAAAAGTTAGCAAAGGTAAACTCTATCCTCCATCCGCTGGTCAGAGAGCATATCCTTCGTGATATCGAACAAAAGAAAGAAGAAAAAGCAACAGACCTCTTTGTCCTGGAAGCCGCACTTTTGCTGGAAGAAGGATACGATCAGATCGTGGATCAAATGTGGTACATCTATGCGGACGAATCCGTCCGCGCAGAAAGACTCAGACAGACACGCGGCTATTCCGATGAAAAGATCAAGTCCATCATGGCAAAACAACTGTCCGAAGAAGCATTTCGGGAGGGCTGTGATGTGACGATTGACAATTCGGGGACGCTTGAGCATACAAGAGAACAGATTGACAGAGCAGTTAATTACATACATTCAATGAGCTTGTGAACGAGGCAATCGGAAATGATTGCGAGATCACAAGCGGAGTAAAGGAAATTCCATGAGCCGCGAGCCGGAGATGAGCCACTTCCGGGCGATTTACGGCCTCTGGCGCATCAGAGCACGGAAGTGTCTCACGCAGGCGGGAGGCGGCGCATAGGCAAGGAGCAAACATGGCAGACAACAAAAAGAGCGAAAAAGGAAAAAAGACCCCACAGACCCCCTTCGTATACGGCCTTGACATCGGTACGCGAAGCGTCGTGGGGACCGTAGGCTATCCCGAAAAGGACGGCTTTGTTGTGATGGCTCAGGTTTCTGTCGAGCACGAAAGCCGCTCCATGATCGACGGCCAGATCCACGATATTGCCGCTGTCGGCGAAACCATCAGACAGGTGACCGCGGCGCTTGAGAAAAAGACCGGTGAAACCTTAAAGAGCGTCTGCATCGCAGCAGCAGGCCGCGTGCTCAAGACCGTTGAGACTCATGTGGAAATGCAGTTTGAAGAGGAAAAGACCATTACCCGCGAGGACATCTTTGCCCTCGATTCCCTGGGCGTGGAAAAATCCTATGAAACCTTCGCAGAAGAAAACCGGACAGACCTTCGCTTTTACTGCGTTGGCTACACCATAATGAAGTACTACCTCAACAACTATCCCATGACCAACCTCGAAAACCATAAAGCAAGAAGCGTCGAGGCAGACCTGATCGCTACCTTCCTGCCGGATGAGGTTGTGGATGGACTGTATAAAGCCGTGGAGATCGCGGGACTGGAGGTTGCAAATCTGACACTGGAGCCCATTGCCGCGATGGAGGTGGCGATCCCCACCAATTACAGAATGCTGAACATCGCCCTTATCGACGTGGGCGCAGGCACCAGCGATATCTCCATTACAAAGGACGGATCCATCACAGCCTACGGAATGCTCCCCGTTGCGGGGGATCTTTTGACAGAGGAGATCGCAAGACACTGTCTCGTGGATTTTGCCATGGCGGAGCAGATCAAGAAAGGCATCGGGAAAAAAGAAGAAGTCGAGTATAAAGACATCATGGGCCTGCCCCAGAAAATCTCCCGTAGCGAGGTTCTGGAAACCCTTGCGCCGAAGATCGAAGAGCTGGCCGGCCAGGCTGCGGATAAGATCATGGAGCTTAACGGCGATAAACCCGTCAGCGCAGTGTTCGTTGTCGGCGGCGGCGGAAAGATTGCGGGCTACACCGAAGCAGTTGCCGAAAGACTGGGCATTGCAAAGGAAAGATGTGCGCTGCGCGGTGAAGAAGTGATGGGCAAGATCCGTTTCCTGCAGAAGGATATCGTGAAGGATTCCCTTTTGGTTACGCCCATCGGTATCTGCCTGAATTTTTACCAGCAAAGCAACAACTTTATATTTGTGACCTTCAACGGCGAGCGGATCAAGCTGTATGACAACACCCATCTGGCTGTTGTGGATGCCTGCCTTGGTGCGGGATACGCCAACGAGGATCTGTTCCCCAAACGCGGGACGCCTCTGACATTCACACTCAACGGCAAACAAAAAGTGATCCGCGGCAGCCTCGGAGAAAGCTGCCAGATCAGCCTTAATAATAAGACCACCGATATCAACGCGCCGATCCATTCCAATGACGTCATTACCGTAAAGCCTTCAACCAAAGGCGATCCCGGAAGCCTGACCCTGGACCGGATCCCGGAGACAAAAGAGACCATCACCATTCTTGTAAACGGCGAGCAGGTGACTTTGCCGAAGTTTGCCAGCGTGAACGGAAAAATGGAGACCGGAACCTACAGGATCGCGGAAAACGACACCGTTGAGATCCTGCCATACTACACCGTAGAGCAGGTGGCTGAGGTGATGGACATCACACCGGATCCGGCTATGGATATCCGAATCAATCATGAAAGCTGCGGCCTTGACGGAAAAGTGTATGACAACTTCACATTGGAAATGACCATACGAAGCGGCGAGAGAGCGGACGGCGATGAGATATCATTCGGCGGAGAATCTGCATGGACAGAAGAGCCGACGGGATCTACGGAAGCAGGTCCGTCTCAGACATCGCAGATGCAGGGCAGATCTACAGATGCGAGTCAGACCAATGCATCCCAGTCAGAGGCAGGATATATGCAGAGGGATTCTGTTAATGATTCATCCTCGCAGACTACCTCGGATTCTGTAACGGCAAATGTAGGCGTAAACACAAATACAGGACAGATACAAACATCGCAGCCGCAGGCAGGATCTGCAGATGCCGCCCAGCCGCAGGAAGCACCGGGCAGCGCAGAAGGCCCTACCCAGCCGGGAAAGAAAGTCATCCGATCCATGGGCGTCATCGTAAACGGCCACGGCATCGTACTGCAGGGCAAGAGCGATTACGTCTATGTGGATGTGTTTGACTACATCGACTTTGACCTGTCCAAGCCGCAGGGCAAGACAGTGGAGACACTTTTGAACGGACGAAAGGCCCAGTATATGGAGCCTCTAAAGAGCGGAGACGTGATCTCCATCGCCTGGAAGAACTGAGTAAAAATGCAGTAGCATCCTCAGACTGCCGGGAATTGATGTTTCATAGTCCGGACGGGGCGCTACGTGTGCCAGACCGGCACCCTTAGTCGGAAGAGGAGTAACGAAAAAGAATAGAAAAGGAAAAGAAAAAGGAGAAAAATTCAAGAATACATATGAGAATGATGACAATTGCCAGTGGCAGCTCCGGAAACTGCACCTATATCGGAGATGACACCACCCACATCCTCATCGATGCAGGCATCAGCGGAAAACGCATCGAGGAAGGACTGAAAAAAGCGGACATTACCCCAAAGGACCTGGACGGGATCTTTATCACCCACGAACATATTGACCACATTTCGGGTGTGGGCGTTTTGTCCAGAAAATATAACATCCCAATCTACGCAACTGCCGGAACCGTTCGCGGGATCCAGACCTGCAGAAGCGTGGGACAGATCGATCCGGACCTTTACCAGATCATCGATCGAAATGAAGTGACTGAGATTGGAACCATGATGATGATGGCTCATCCCATTTCCCACGACGCTGCCGATCCGGTTTGCTACCGGGCAACGGCGGGCGATTACAGCGTGGCGGTAGCAACCGACCTTGGATGCTATGACGAGGGCATTGTTGAGTTTTTGCAAGGACTTGACGCCATCGTCCTGGAGGCCAATCACGACATCAACATGCTCCAGGTGGGATCCTACCCCTATCAGCTCAAACAGCGGATCCTGGGAGATAAAGGCCACCTTTGCAACGAAAAAGCAGGCCAGCTCCTTTGCCGGATCCTCCATGACAGGATGCAAAAGATCAGACTCGGACATCTGAGCCAGGACAATAACCTTCCCCAGCTTGCGAGCGAAGCAGTAAAGCTGGAAGTGACACTGGGACGCAATCCCTATAGGGCGGAGGATTTTGATATCCGCGTGGCGGAACGCTCCGAGCCGGGAGATTTGATCCTTATCGCGTGATCGCATCCGGATAGAGTAGAATACAGCAACCACGGATCATTCGAAAAGAAGAAATGAAATAACAGGTCAGATCGTTTGAGAAGAACAGATCATACAATAAGAACAGATAAAAAACAGATGTAACAAGAAAGGATAACAACATGAAAAACAAAACCATCATAACCGTAGTCGGAAAAGACACCGTAGGTATCATTGCCAAGGTATGTACCTACCTTGCCGAAAAAAAGATCAATATACTGGATATTTCCCAAACCATCGTTGCAGGCAACTATTTTAACATGATGATGGTGGTGGACAGAAACGAAGCAACCAACCACTTCGGAGAAATGTCCGATGATCTGGAGGAACTGGGAAAGAGCATCGGCGTTGTGATCAAATGCCAGCGGGAAGAAATCTTTGACATGATGCATCGTGTTTGATTATAGGGTTGAAAGCGCAACGGCCGAGTTGTGCTTGCACAAAACGAGGACGTGCACTTTTCAACCCGCCGCGATGCATGAGGAAAAAAGAAAAACGAGCGAATAGCGAGTTTTTAGATTTCCGAATGCGTCGCAGGATCGCGGGAGTTGCCGAAGGCAACGGAGCGATCCGTATAATCAAACAACGTAAAAACGCAACGTGAAAAACGCAACATAAAACACAACGAATATACACAACATAAATGCACCAAGAATATGAAAGAAAAGGAAAGCAACCTCATGATCTCACAATACGAAGTAATCGAAACAAATGAAATGGTCGAAAAAGAAAACCTCGATGTCAGGACGATCACCGTCGGCATCAGCCTGATGGACTGCATCGATGCCGATCTGGAAAGCTGCAGAAAAAAGATCTATGACAAGATCAGCAGAACCACGGAAAAGCTTGTGGAGACCGGAGCCTACATCGAAAAAGAATACGGCATCCCCATTGTCAATAAAAGGATCAGCGTTACCCCCATCGCTCTGGTGGGTGGTGCGTGCTGCAAAACAAGCGATGACTTTGTCAAGATCGCACAGACCCTGGACGAAGTTGCCAAGAAGGTTGGCGTCAACTTCCTTGGCGGATACTCCGCACTGGTATCAAAAGGAATGACCAAGGCCGATGAGCTTTTGATCAGATCCATTCCCAAGGCACTGGCTTCTACAGAGCGCGTATGCAGCAGCGTGAACCTCGGATCCACCAGATGCGGCATCAACATGGATGCGGTACGCCTGATGGGCGAAGTGGTAAAACAGACTGCCGAGCTGACAAAAGAGCAGGATTCCCTGGGCTGTGCCAAGCTCGTGGTATTTTGCAATGCGCCGGATGACAATCCCTTTATGGCAGGCGCGTTCCACGGCGTAACGGAAGCTGATGCCGTGATCAACGTAGGTGTTTCCGGCCCGGGCGTTGTCAGAACCGCACTGGAAAAAGTCAGAGGCGAAAACTTCGAGGTCCTTTGCGAAACCATCAAAAAGACTGCCTTCAAGGTAACCAGAGTGGGACAGCTTGTAGCCAAGGAAGCCTCTAGGATGCTCGGAATTCCGTTTGGCATCGTGGACCTTTCCCTGGCACCGACACCTGCCATTGGCGATTCCGTGGCAGACATTCTTTGTGAGATCGGACTGGAAAGAGCCGGCGCTCCCGGAACGACCGCGGCGCTCGCACTTTTGAATGACCAGGTGAAAAAGGGCGGCGTGATGGCATCCTCCTACGTGGGCGGACTTTCCGGAGCCTTTATTCCCGTTAGTGAAGACCAGGGCATGATCGATGCCGTGCTGGACGGCGCACTTTCCATAGAAAAACTTGAAGCAATGACCTGCGTTTGCAGCGTTGGACTGGATATGATCGCCATCCCGGGCGATACCTCCGGGGCCAGCATTTCCGGCATCATTGCCGATGAAATGGCCATCGGTATGGTCAACGCCAAGACCACCGCTGTCAGAGTCATCCCCGTGATCGGCAAGGGAGTGGGAGAGAAGGTAGAGTTTGGCGGCCTTTTGGGCTATGCACCCATCATGCCCGTAAATGCCTTCTCCTGTGAGGCTTTTGTAAACCGCGGCGGCCGTATCCCCGCCCCGATCCACTCCTTCAAAAACTGATAGTTCAAACTCTGCTGACAAAAACAAACCATCTGTGATAAAATAAAAAGATCAGAAAAACACACCATCTACAAGGGAGATACAAGATGAAGGTAACCGGTATTGTAGCCGAATATAACCCCTTCCATAAAGGCCATAAATTCCATCTGGAAAAAGCAAGACAAGCCACCGGAGCGGACAAGATTGTTGTTGTCATGAGCGGCGACTTTACCCAGAGAGGAACCCCGGCTATCATAGACAAATATGAGCGCACCAGAATGGCACTGCAAAACGGCGCAGACCTCGTGATCGAGCTGCCGTCCTGCTTTGCCTGCTCCAGTGCGGAGTATTTTGCCAGCGGTGCCATGTCCGCCATGATGGCGCTTGGCGTTGTGGATTCCGTATGCTTTGGTTCCGAGAGCGGCAAGATCGACGAGCTGTATCGAATTGCCGAGGTTCTTGCCAATGAGACCGAGAGCTTCAAGACAACGCTGAAGGCCGAGCTGAAAAACGGCCGGACCTATCCCGTAGCCAGAAACAACGCGCTGATCCATTGCATGCCGGAATTTGCGGAAAAAGAGAATATCATCGGGACGCCCAACAACATTCTGGGGATTGAATACATCAAGGCACTGATCCAGATGAATTCCACCATCCGTCCCGTAGCGATCCAAAGGACCGATTCCGATTACCATTCCTACAGACTGGACCAGGGCTTTGCATCCTCGCAGGCCCTCAGACAGACACTTCGAATGGCGGAGAACAGACCGGAAAACTTCCGGGATGTCATCGACAGAGTCCGTATGCAGGTACCCGCAGATGTCTATGAGACCCTGTTTGAACGCTTCGGGAACAGGTATCCGATCTTTCCAAACGACTTTTCCGCAATGCTGGTCTATAAGCTGCTGTTGGAGCGCTCCCACGGATATACATCCTTTGTGGATGTGGGGAGTGATCTTTCCGACAAGCTCATCAAAGTGACCAACAAAGCCTACACCTTTGAGCAGTTCTGCGAGCATTTAAAGAGCAGAGACGTGACATATGCAAGGATCAGCAGAGTCCTTTGCCACATTTTACTGAATGTCAGACAGGTAGATATGAAAAAATACCGTGAAAATGGCAACATCTTTTACACCCGCATACTGGGCTTTCGCGAAGATGCGGAGGA
Source organism: Lachnospiraceae bacterium (assembly GCA_024695605.1). Lineage (GTDB taxonomy): Bacteria > Bacillota > Clostridia > Lachnospirales > Lachnospiraceae > RGIG7926. The sequence goes on from JAILHW010000256.1 coordinate 7,257, forward strand.
TCTTCTGGGCGAGATCCGGAAAAACAGCCGGGTGCCGCTGATCACGAGAGTTTCCGAGGGAGATAAGCTGGAAAGTGCCATCGCCAGAAGACAATTTGACCGCGACGTGCTGGCCACCCATATCTATGAAAGCATCATCGCCAGCAAATTCGGCGCAGGATTGATGAACGAATATGAAAGACAGATCATAAAAGTGTGATAATAAGATCAGCGGTCGGAGCATCCCTGCAAGCTTGCTTGCTAAGGGATGGGACGATCGACTGATTAACGAGACATGAGGAAAAAAGCAGCGCGGAGCGATCCGTATTATCACAGTGAACTCGAAGTGTGATAATCCGTTTTATCACAAAAATTATATATATGCAGGGAGGTATTTACCATGGGTTACATTGACATCATTAAGGAAAAAGCGCGTGCGGACAGAAAGACCATTGTTCTGCCGGAGACCAACGACAAGAGAACGCTGATCGCAGCATCCCACATCCTGCAGGAAGGCATCGCCGACCTCGTTATGGTGGGAGATGAGGAAAAGATCATGGACGGTGCACGCTGGCTGGAGGTTGAACTCGATGGCGTGACCATCATCAATCCCGAGACCACCGATAAACTCGATTCCTACGTCGATCTTTTATATGAAACCAGAAAAGCAAAAGGCATGACCCCTGAAAAAGCAAGAGAGATCCTGCTCAAAGACTACCTGACCTTTGGCGTTATCATGGTAAAAGCCAATGATGCAGACGGCATGGTGGCCGGAGCCTGTCATGCAACCGCAGATACCCTGCGGCCCGCACTTCAGATCCTGAAGACAGCACCCGGCGTGAAGCTCGTCAGCGGATTCTTTATCATCGATGTGCCCGATTGCGAGTACGGACATAATGGTACCTTCCTCTTTGCAGACTGTGGCTTGAACCAGGATCCGACCGCGGAGCAGTTGGCTGCGATCGCAGATTCCTCGGCAAAGAGCTTCCACTCGCTTGTCGGTGCCAAGCCGATCATCGCAATGCTCAGCCACAGCACCAAGGGCTCTGCCAAGCATGCACTTGTCGATAAAGTCGTGGAAGCAACCAAGATGGCAAAAGAGCAATATCCCCATCTTTGCATCGACGGAGAACTCCAGACCGATGCTGCACTCGTACCTTCCGTGGCAAAATCCAAAGCGCCCGGCAGCGAAGTAGCAGGAAAAGCCAACGTCCTCGTTTTCCCGAACCTGGATTGCGGCAACATCGGATACAAATTGGTCCAGCGCCTTGGCAAAGCAGAAGCCTACGGCCCCATGCTGCAGGGGATCGCAAAACCCGTCAACGACCTTTCCCGCGGCTGCAGCTGGGAGGATATCGTCGGCGTCGTAGCCCTCACCGCCGTCCAGGCCCAGCTCCTGTAAAATGGACCCCCGGGACAGAGCTTGCCCTCGAAGCAGGGGCACAGAACCAAAACACAGAGGGACGGTCCTGGGGTGATATGACTAACAAGACAACCAGAAGTGGATCGAAACGATGTATAGAACACAGAGAGACGGATACGTCGAGTAGAAAACAGGGGACAGGTACGGTGAGTAGAACACAGAGGGGACGGATACGGCGTGTTCGCAAGAAGCACACCGCATCTGTCCCCCCTGTGTTTGTAACAAGCACCGTATGTTATCCCATAGCATTCCGATCAAGGTATTTTACAGACAATCAAAAATGAAACGGAGGAAGCAAACATGAAGAAAAGAGTAGTAAGAACAATCGTGGCGATGACACTGGCAATGATGCTCTCCCTTGGGACAGCCGTTGTTCCCGGTACCGGGATGGCGGCAGCAGACAGTCCGCTTGGAATGGTCACGGTACAGGCCGCTACTGTTAAGCTGACAGGCACCTACCACCAGACCGATGCCAGAAAAATGCTCAAAAAGATCAACAAGTTCAGGACCGGGAAAAACGCCTGGTACTGGAATGAGACCAACAGCGCCAAGGTAAAGGCCAAGGGCCTTAAGAATCTGACCTACGACTACAAGCTCGAGAAGGTGGCCATGAAACGCGCAGCCGAGATCGCGGTTTCCTTTTCTCACACACGGCCCAACGGACAGCTTTGCTTTTCCCTCTATCCCGATGGCTACATGTGGAAAGGAGAAAACATCGCCATGGGCACGTCAGGCCTTATGACCTGCAGCAACACCTTTAAAATGTGGCAGGAGACCAATTACCCCTATTCCGGCCAGGGACACAGACGAAACATGCTAAGCAGCGGCTTTACCAGTGTCGGAATCGCCTGCTTTGAATACAAGGGAGCAAAATACTGGGTGCAGGAGTTCGGCTCACCCCTCATCGGGAAAAAGATGACAAAGGCTGTGGATGGTAAAAAAACCGTAAAGGTGGCAAAATAATAACCTGAGGGGAACGGTTTTGATATAAGAAAAAACACAGGAGGACTTTTCATGAAACAGAAGTTTTTGGCACTGTTGTTATCGGCAGCAATGGTTTTTACGCTGCCGCAAGCTGCAATGGGAGCACCTTTTGCAGGTCAGGGATCCGAAGCGGTAGAATTGCAAACGGAGCCTGAGAACCCGGAAGACCCTGACGAAAACGAGATGCAACCATTTTTGGCCGATGAATCATTTATTCAGGCAGCCTGCGGTGAAACCGTCAGATTACAGGTAAACAGAAACGATGAGGGAGAGCCGATCAATGAGGAATCCGTTTCCTATGCCTGGTATGTCATGGGCACTGACACCATATATAACGAGGAGGGTGAAGAGGAGGAAGTGGATACAAAGGAATTGATAGAAGGGGCCGAGACGGCCGTTCTTGATTTTCCTTTTTCGGGAGTTGGGGATTCCCAAAGGGTTGTATGTGAGGTTTCCTATCTGCCGGATACGATTGGTAACGATCAGACGGAGCCGATCGTACTCCCTGTATCATTTGAGATAGACTATTCCTACTGTCCCGTCTCCATAGATGATGAAACGAGAGTGTATGAGGGAGAGCCGGGGGATAGCTTGCAGCTCCGGCCCACAATCACAGTAAATTCGAGCAATAATAGTGATGATGAAAATGGATACGTGGTAGATCTGACTAAGGCTGCCTATCAGTGGTATCAGTTGGCTCAAGATACCTATTATCAGATCCCGGATGCCACCAATGCATATTTAGATGTAACGGTGGATGAAAATAT
>JAILHW010000036.1 GCA_024695605.1 Lachnospiraceae bacterium
ACAAACGATCCGATAGTCAGGATACTTGTTTAACATATGAAATACAAAATTGCTGCCGATAAATCCGGCTCCTCCGGTTACGATGATAGTCATTGTGGCTCCTTTCCCACACGTTGTGAATAAAAATTTTCGCTCCTTTTATTATACAGGGTATCCTTGGCTATGACAAGGAAAAACGCCAAAAACGCACGGTCTGAAAACGCCTCCTGCTGCTTAGGACAACCCCATCGCCAGGCCCAAAAGCCGCACCAGAAAGGCTACGATCCAGGCGATGATGCATTGAAACAGAACCATTTTCACAGCCGATCTGGCTCCGGCTTCTCTTTTGACCGCTGCCACAGCCGCCACACAGGGGGTATACAGCAGACAGTAGATCAAAAAGGTAAATGCCACCAGAGAACTCATCTGTGCCTGCATCCCTTCACTTCCCCCGTAAAGCACCGTCAGCATGGAAACCACGCTTTCCTTGGCCAGAAAACCGGAGATCAGAGAGGTGACCATCTTCCAGTTCCCAAAGCCAAGCGGCGCAAAAGCCGGTGCAATTGAGCCTGCGATCCATGCCAGAATGCTTTCCTCCGAGCTGCTTACCATATCGAAATGCAGATTGAAATTCTGCAAAAACCATACCACAACGGTGCCCATAAAGATCACGGTAAAGGCCCTTTGCAAAAAATCCCTGGCCTTGTCCCACATCAGCATCAGCACGTTCTTCAGTCCCGGAAGCCTGTAATTGGGAAGCTCCATGACAAAGGGTACTGCCTCGCCCTTAAAGACGGTATTTTTCCCTGCCAGAGCCACCAGGATCGCTGTCAGGATACCGATCACATAGAGCCCCACCATGACCAGCCCCGCATACCGTGGAAAGAAGGCCGCCGAAAAAAAGCCATAGATCGGCATCTTTGCGCTGCAGCTCATAAAGGGGATCAGAAGCTGTGTCATTTTCCTGTCTCTGTCCGAGGGCAGGGTTCTGGTTGACATTACCGCAGGCACACTGCACCCGAAGCCGATCAGCATCGGCACGATACTGCGCCCCGAAAGCCCCAGCCTTCGAAGGATCTTATCCATAAAGAAGGCCACTCTTGCCATATAGCCGGAATCCTCGAGCATGGACAAGAAGAAATACAGGATGACAATGATGGGCAAAAAGGAAAGCACAGAGCCCACACCTGTAAAGATCGCATCGATAACAAGAGAATGAATGGGCGCCGACACCCCTGCATTTGTCAAAACGCCGTCCATCACCCGGGTCAGGGCTTCGATGAGATATTCCATTCCGTCCTGCAGCCACGCCCCAAGCACATGAAAGGTCAGAAAGAATACAAGACCCATGATCCCGATAAAACAGGGGATCGCCGTCCATTTCCCGGTAAAAATCCGGTCCAGTCTCCTGCTTCTGGCATGCTCCTTGCTCTCCCCGGGCTTTACCACCGCACCCGCACAGATACGGCGGATAAAGGAAAACCGCATATCGGCAACGGCGGCTGCACGGTCAAGACCACGCTCCTCCTCCATACGCCCGACGATCTTATCCACAACCTCCATATCGCTGTCATGAAGGCCAAGTGCTTCCTGTACCAGACTGTCCCCTTCGATCAGCTTGCTGGCAGCAAACTGAATGGGAATCCCTGCCTGCTCCGCATGATCCTCGATCAGACTCATGATGGAGTGCATGGCCCGGTGCAGTGCGCCGCCATGGTCCTCCTTGTCGCAGAAATCCTTACGTCCCGGTTTTTCGCCGTACTGCGCGATATGGATCGCGTGGGTGATCAGCTCCTCAATTCCCTGGTTTTTCGCCGCGGAAATAGGCACCACCGGTACCTGGATCAACTGCTCAAAGCGGTTGATCTTTACCACACCTCCGTTCCCCGTCATCTCGTCCATCATATTCAGGGCAATGACCATGGGAATGTCCAGCTCCAGAAGCTGCATGGTCAGATACAGATTCCGCTCCAGGTTTGTGGCATCTACAATGTTGATGATGGCAGTGGGCTTTTCCTCCAGCACAAACTGTCTGGATACCACCTCTTCACTGGTGTAGGGAGACATGGAGTAGATCCCCGGAAGATCCACCACCTCGGTATCCGGATAGCCCTTGATGGAACCGGATTTCCGATCCACGGTTACACCCGGAAAATTCCCTACATGCTGGTTTGACCCGGTTAACCGGTTAAACAGTGTGGTCTTGCCGCTGTTCTGGTTTCCGACCAGTGCAAAGGTGAGCCTTCCGGTATTTTTCCGTTTGCTCTTATGCTCTCTGTGATAATCATGAGTATCCGCTTCCTCCCCCAGATTCGGATGGGGAATGTCCTTCAGATACGCTTTGTGATCCTGCGCATCCTGCCCGGATCTCTCTCTGACATTTTCGATCTCGATCTTTTCGGCATCCGCAAGACGGATCGTCAGTTCATAGCCTGACAGCCGAAGCTCCATGGGATCTCCGAGGGGCGCATATTTGATCAACGTCACTTCGCTTCCCGGGATCAAGCCCATATCCAGAAAGTGCTG
>JAILHW010000077.1 GCA_024695605.1 Lachnospiraceae bacterium
GTGTTCATCATTGAGGAGTTTTTTGAAAGCATCTTAGGACGCAGGGGACTGCCCGCGACCACCCAGGACTGGCTGGGGATTCCGGAGGATGCGCTGCTTGCGGCAACCTCGGGGATGATCTTTTCCGATCCGGAGGGCATCTTTACCGAAATGCAGGTCTATCTGGCAGGCGGGTATCCGGAGGATGCCAGAAGAAGGCTGATCGCGCAGCATATGACGCTGTTTTCCCAATACGGACAGTACAACTACGCCAGGATGCTGGCGAGGGGGGACCGGGCAGCGGCAACCTTTATGGTGGTAAAGGCCACAGAGCATGCCATGCATCTTTGTTACCTTTTCAACCGGGAGTATGCGCCGCATGATAAGTGGCTGCTGAAGGGTATGGAGGAATTTGAGATCCTGCCCATGGCAGAGGATGTGATGACGGCGCTTTTGAACAATCCCGATGTCCATAAAGAGGAGGAGGGCGTGGATCGGATCGCTCTCATTGAGAAGCTGGCAGGGATGTTTTTACAGGAGGCCAAAAATCAGGGCCTGATCCCCGGGGATGCTGTGGATACGTATCTGGCAGGGTACGGACGGCAGATCGCTTATGGGGATGGGACCGGTGAGAAGATGCAGGCAGCAAAGGACAGCCCGGGTCCGGATGGAAGCGGCAAGGAGCATATGGACGGCGCAGAGGCGGAAACGGCAGGGGACGGATACGCAAAGCAGGAGCCGGAGGATGCGAAGCCCGCAAAGGAGGATGAGTCCGGGGACGGATATTCGAAACAGGAGCTGGTGGATGCGGTTGTCAGGATGGAGTTTGAAGCCTTTGACAGTGTGAAAAATGAGGGCGGAAGAGCGGAGTGCCAGGATGACTGGACCACCTTCGAGATCATGCGAAAGAGCCAGTATCTGACCTGGACCGAAGAAATGCTGCGCCAGTATATCGTGGATTTTCAGCTGAGCATGAAACGCGGCTGGAATCCCATCACGGAAAAATACGGACGGATGATGGAAAGCACCGCACCCGAGCAGTATGCGAAGATCAGGGATTCGTTTCCGGTGATCGATGCGGATAAGAAGGAGATCATAGAAGAGATCGTCAGGGTGCAGATCGGATGGATGGAGGACTTTGCGGCCCGATATCCGAGGGTGGCAAGAGAGGCCAGGGTGATCCATACCAGTGAGGATACGCCCTATGTCACCTCCTATGAGACCTATCTGCGGGGAGAGATCAGCACCTACTCCGATGAAATGCTGATGCTCTATGGCAGATTTATCGCCGCCCTGGCACAGGAGGGAAAGAACCTGGCCGAGATGACGATGCTCAATACCGTGCACCTGTACGGCTACAAAGACCTCGCCGCCGCCGAAGAGAAGATGTGGTAGGAACACAGGAACGCAGAGGGACAGGTACCGTGTGTTAGCACACTAACACACGGTACCTGTCCCTCAGTGTTCCTTGCCCTCTGTGTTCTACGGCAGGGTTTTGAGGCCGTTGATGTCGATATCGTCTCCGTCCTCCACGGGGATCACGATGCAGTTCTTTCCGTCGATCACTTCGGTGTGGACACTGGAGGCCTTACCGGGGCGTACTCGAAGGAAGATATCACATAAAAGCGCATGCTCCGTCAACGGCTCTACAGGCTCCATGGAAAGGGCGGCTGCAGCATCCGGAAGATCGGAGCCGGAGCTGGAGGATGAGGCGGATGAGGCATCATCCTCCTCGATTCCGTCAAAGGCTTCGGGATTTTTTTCCTTGACCCTTGAGAGCGTTTCCTTTAAGTCTTGGACCTGCCCCAACAGCTCCTGCTGGATCTTCTTGGGCTGGTTTTTCGCAAGTGTCTTGGTATCGAGGATGGCATCGGCGGTGGGAGGCTGCTCTCCAAACTCCTCCTGATAGGCCTCTGCCAGACGGGGCGCCAGGTACTCATCGATCCGGCATTCCTCCATGATCCTTGCAAAGGTATCGCTTCCAACCTCCACGGGGGCGGGATCCTTGCCGGAGCTTTCATTTTCCTCCACCTTATCGCACAGGTTTTCCTGCAGCGCCAGGTAGATCGCCTCCGTATCATCCTCGTGCTCGGTGCCCATCACGGCCTTTTTCACAACGTTTTCAAAGGCCTTTTTCTGCTGGGTGGTGGTGCGTTTTGCCTCTACTCCCAGGCAATCCTTCATAAAGGCGGGACGGGGATCCTTGGCATTTTTGGTATAGTAGGAAACGGAATGGATATCCGCGCTTCTTTCGGAAAAGGCAGGGAAAACAAAGCCGTTTTCCGGCGGTGCGACCACCCAGTCCCGAAGCCTGAGGCCGATCTTGTTTTCCTCTTCAATATAGCCCAGTCCCGGCTTGGAAAGGGTGACGGGGCAGATGGCACAGATAAAATATTCATAGACCTCGCTGGATTCATCAAGGCTCATTCTGTCGCTGGTCTTATCCATCACATCATAGGCATCATGAAACAGCAGGATCAGAAAATTGCCCACATAGTCATAGTGCTCGATCACCAGATCGTAAAAGCGGTCCAGCAGTCCCTGATCCTTCAGTCCGCTTTTATTCAGTCCCATGAAAAACTGCTGCTTGCCGCCGGCGCCTTCCTCTGCAGTAGGGAAGAAGAGCTGCAGCTGGTTATTGCCCAGGGTGCCGGAGAGGGCTTTTTTGGCGATCTCCAGATACTTGAAAAACTCTTCATCGGGAAGGGTCAAAAAGGATTCGGCAAAGGTGACTACCTTTTGCTTGTTGCCGCCCACATAGCACCCCGTCATCCGGGTAAAGGTGCAGTCCTCTTTTTTCAGACGGCGTTTCAGTTCCAACA
>JAILHW010000101.1 GCA_024695605.1 Lachnospiraceae bacterium
CTCTCGCGATTCTGCAACCATTCGCAAATCGCGATGCTCCTTTCTGTCGCATCTCTTCTTTGCTCATGTTTGCAGCGGCTCTCAAGGTCAAGACCTCGTTCGTGCAAGCACGTCTCGGTCTTGCACTTTTCGAGCCTGTTATCATCATATTACAAACCTATCATTCTTCTCCACGACGATCCTGACTTCTCCCTCACCTTTATGATAAGAGTTGGCGCGGATCGTATCGTGGCTCTCCACGATGCAGTTTTCAATGTAGGTATTGTCCCCGATATACACATCATTTAAGATGATGGAATTCTTGATGGTACAGTTGTTGCCGATGAAGGCACCCTTGAATACCACGGAATTCTCTACTGCACCGTTCACAATGCTTCCGGAGGAGATCAGGCTGTTGCGGATCTTGGCTCCCACATTGTATTTGGCCGGCGGCAGGTCATCCACCTTGGAATAGATGTCCGGATAGCTGCGGAAGAAGTAATCACGGATCTCGGGCTTTAAGAAATCCATATTCGCTGCGAAGTAATCCTCTACCGAAGCGATGTTCTTCCAATAGGACTGGATCTTATATCCGAAGATCCTCTTCAGATTCTTGTAACGGATCAGAATATCCTTTACAAAGTCATACTGTCCGTCCTCGGAAACCTTCTCGATCAGCTCGATGAGCTGACGGCGGCGGATCACATAGATACCGCAGGAGATCGTATTGGAATTGGCTACGATGGGCTTCTCCTCGAACTCCTCGATCCTGCTCTCCTCATTCATCTTGAGGATACCGTAGCGGTCTACATTCTCGCTGGCCGGCATATCCTTGCAGACAACGGTGATATCCGCCTTCTTTGCGATATGGTATTCGAGCACCTTGTTGTAGTCCATCTTGTAGATGCAGTCGCCGGAGGCGATCACTACATAGGGCTCATGGGATTCCTTCAAAAAGTCCAGGTTCTGATAAATGGCATCTGCCGTTCCTCTGAACCAGGAATTGTTGTCATTGGTCACCGTAGGCGTGAATACGGAAAGACCGCCCTGCTTACGGCCGAAGTCCCACCACTTGGAAGAGGAAAGATGCTCATTTAAGCTCTTTGCATTGTACTGGGACAGCACTGCCACTCTCTGGATCCTGGAATTGGTCATGTTGGACAGCGCAAAATCTATACTGCGATAACTTCCTGCTATGGGCATGGCTGCAATGGCACGCTTCTGGGAAAGCTCCCGCATCCTGTGATTGTTACCGCCTGCTAAAATAATACCGATCGCTCTCATACCTGTTCACCCTCCTTGATCAAAGTCTTTCCGCTCGGAAGATTTCCGTCCGGATAATCGGAAAGCTCTGTGATACCGGAAACTACGGAGTTCTTTCCGACGCTGATACCATTCGGGATCACGGATTTTTCACCAACGGTTACAAGACCGTGGTTGTAAATATGAGGTGCCGTATCGTTTTCTGCTTCCTCGCCGATACCCAGCTTGACACCGTCTCCGATGCAGGCATTCTCTGCAATGATGGCCTTGTTGATCTCACAGCCCTTGCCGATCTCAGCCTCGTTCATGATGATGGAATCCCTTACGATCGTGTCTGCGCCGATGGTGACACCGCAGCCGATGACGGAATTGTAAACCTTGCCGTAGATCTGGGCGCCCTCGCCGATGATGCACTTTTCGATCTCGGACTCAGCGGAGATATACTGCGGCGGAAGGGTGTCGGACTTGGTGTAGATCTTCCAATACTCTTCGTAAAGGTTGAACTCCGGAACGATGTCGATCAGCTCCATATTGGCTTCCCAATAGGAGTTCAGGGTTCCTACATCCTTCCAGTAGCCGTTGAACTCATAGGCAAAGCACGGCGAACCCTTTTCATGACAATAGGGGATCACATGCTTACCGAAGTCCAGTCCCGACTGTGAGGCATTGGCCACAAGAGACTCCTTTAAGGTCTTCCAGTTAAAGATATAAATTCCCATACTGGCCAGATTGCTGTTGGGATGCTCCGGTTTTTCCTGGAACTCCGTGATCTTTCTGTCGCCGTCCGTTACCAGGATACCAAAGCGTTTGGCCTCCTCCATGGGAACGGGCATGGCGGCAATGGTCACCTCCGCACCCTTGGCCTTGTGATAATCCAGCATCACCTCATAATCCATCTTATAGATGTGATCACCGGAAAGGATCAGCACATAATCCGGATTATAGGTATCCATAAATTCAATATTCTGATAAATCGCATTGGCAGTACCGGTGTACCACTCCGTATCCTCACTCTTCTCATAAGGAGGCAGAACTGAAACACCGCCCACATTCCGGTCCAGATCCCAGGGAATACCGATACCGATATGCGTATTCAGGCGAAGCGGCTGGTACTGCGTCAAAACGCCCACCGTGTCCACTCCGGAATTGATACAGTTGGAAAGCGGAAAATCGATGATACGATATTTGCCGCCGAAAGAAACTGCCGGCTTTGCAACCTTAGCAGTCAAAACCCCAAGTCTCGATCCCTGACCACCAGCCAGCAGCATGGCGATCATCTCTTTTTTGATCTTCAAGTCTGTCACCCCTTACCCTTTCATTTACGATGCCGAAAAAAGCACCGATTACACGAATTATAGCACAGATTTCAAGCAAAGTGAATGATTTTCCCAAAAAAGAGATGGGATTTTTCTGATTCTGTAGGCAAATTGAATAAATTTCGCAAACAATTTGCTCATCTTTTTGTGCACCTTTTTGGAACGCTTGTTTTTTTGCAAAAACAAAACTGTGCACGTTTAAAAACATGCACAGTTTTGCAGTTTGCGGTATGAACTCTACCACTTCTTGGCCGGACAGCGTCCTCTCTTTCCTGCTGCCCGAAGTTCCACATAGCAGCCGCACTTAAGGCAGGTGCCCTCAAGAAGGCTTTCGCAGGCTTTGCAAAGGGACAGCCTTTTTTCATATTCGGCGGCATCTGCTTTATCCGAATCCGACAAACGATCGATATAGACCCTGATCTGCTCTTCGTACAGAGCCTTGTCAAAGTCTCTTAACAGGCATTGTTTACAGGTCCGAATATCCTTCTTCCGTGTATGGCTCATCACTTATCGAAACCGCATCATCACAACCGATGCCGCGGGAAGCTGCAATGCAAAGCCTCTTCCCTGCGCCTTAAATCCGCTATAGTCCTTTTCCCTTACAAGATCCGGTGCATCAAAGGTGTTGTGATCGTGAACATCCCCGCTTGCAAGGATTTTTGCCTCCACCACCTCATAGGACTTATCCTCGCTGAAGGTAAGGGACAGCTCTGCGCCCTCGGTCATGGAAAGGTTGTTGATCGTCACGGTGATGATGCCGTCCTTTTCGGATACGGACTCGGTGATCTGCGGCGCCCTGCTATCCTCAGGTCCGATCTCTTTGCTGCCGGTGACGGCGCTTTCGAGAAGGGATGCTCCCTGGTGATAACGATACATATGAAAGACATCATAGGTCGGGGTCTTCAGCATCTTTTCCCCGTCTGTCAGGACCACTGCCTGCAGGACATTGATGGTCTGGGCGATGCATGCCATCTTTACCCTGTCCGCATGCTTGTTGAAAATATCCAGCGTCGCGCCCGCTACCAGCGCATCTCTCATCGTCGATTGCTGGTACAAAAAGCCGGGATTCGTGCCG
>JAILHW010000143.1 GCA_024695605.1 Lachnospiraceae bacterium
TCTCCGTTTTTATTTCAGCAGATCCGCACCCCGTAAACAGGAGGCATAATACCACTATGCAGATCACAAGTCTCGCTGTTTTCTTCATCACGTAAATCCTTTCTTTTTTCCTTTTTCTCATCTGTAGGGCTCTTCATTCTATCATTTCCTGCATTTTTCGTAAAGAGCAAAACCGCAAAGACCGGCACTGCGCATAGGCAATGCCGGCCTCCGTGTGAAAGGAATCGTGTAATACGATTGAGGAGATTAGTGATAGATTACTTCATTTTTTTGAACTTGTAGGTAGCTTTCTTCAGACCTGCTTTCTTCATCTGCTTTACTACCTTGTTGAAAACGTTCCTGTTCTTTGCATAGATGGTAACTCTGGTGCTCTTCTTGTTGGGACATCCTGCGAACGCTTTCTTTTTGATCTTCTTCAGTTTCTTCGCATAAATCTTGATCTTCTTAAGCTTCTTGCAGTCCTTAAATGCTTCCGATTCCACCGTCTTAACGTTCTTACCGATGGTTACAGATGTCAGGCTGCTCTTTCCTGCAAAAGCGCTCTTTTCGATCTTGGTGATGGGCACCTTCCTGGTATCGATGGTTGCCTGATCCGGGATCACGAAGCTCTTCTTGTTGAAGGTATCCGCTGCCGCAAAGCTTGCTTCCTTAGCACTGATCGCTGTTGCAACGCCATCCTCTGTTACAGCGGTCTCACCCTTCTGCACCTTGCCGTCATGATTGCTCTTGGAAGGATCCTGTGTTTTGGGCTCTTCTGTCCCTGGCTGCTCAGTCTTAGGCTCCTCAGTCTTCGGCTGCTCGGTCTTCGGCTCTTCCTTTTTGGTCTCTTCCGTCTTGCTTTCTTCCGTCTTGGAATCGTCCTTCTTTACCACTTCTACCAAAGAAACATCATCCACCCAGATTGTATGCTTGCCGGAAACGGCTTCCCCATTGATGACGCCTGCTGCAATGTTGAATCTCGATTTTGCATCGGTTTCATGGGTCATCGTAAACTCTTTTTCAAAGGTCTGATAGGTATCGGTAAGCTCTGCAAGGAGTGCTCCGCTGTAATCCTTCCAGTCCCCTCCGTTCTCCTGAAGTGTCACTTTGATCTTACGATCCGTACTTGCTTTTGCCTGGAAGGACAATTTATACTTTTTGCCTTTCTCAAGCTTGATATTATCCTGATTGAGCTGAATATGCCAATCCTGGGAACCGATCTTTTCTACATCGATCTTTGCTTCCTGTTCTTTAAAGGAAACCTTTGCGGTTGCACTGCTGTCGGTAAAAGGAACCCAGGCAGCTCTGTAATCCGTAAAGTCTCCGTTTCGGATCAAACCGATCGCAACTCTTCCAAAGAATACATTATCCAGAACATACTGACCCGGCTTGGTAATGGTAATGGCAAAGATCGTATTCTTGGTATCCTTGAAGGTTACAACCTTAGAGAAGGATGTCATCTCTTTATTTGCCGAAACTGTCTCATTGATGTCTGCAACGGAGAGCTTCACATCCCCTGCTGCCTTTGCATCCATACGCAGTTCATAGTCAAATCCGGTATCCAGCAAAATCTCCTGGGAAAGAACCAAAGGATTCTTTTCGGAAACTGCCTCGGATGCGTTAACGATCAACTGACGAACTCTCTTTCCATCCTTAGCTCCATTGGTTACGGAAAGGGTGGAAGCATCATCTTTCTTGATATTCCAGGAACCAAGACGGTTTTCGCCTTCTTCAAAACCGCCGTTGTAAACACGGTTGCCATCGTTTCTGGGATATTTGGTATCATCCACTTCTTCTGCATCTGCATCGCCGATACAGGTTAATGCTACATTCTTAATCCTGATGTCAGCAACGGATTCGAATTTACCCATGTTGAAATCAATTCTGGCACTGCTATCGGTGTCACGATACATATTAAAGTCACTGGAGAAGGTCTGATATTCGGTTGTCAGGTCAATGACATGAGCACCGGTATAGGGATTCCAACTGCTGGTATTCTGTACTGCGTACTGCATGCTTCTTGCTTCTGAAGCACAGGCTTCGAAAGAGATCCTATACTTCTTACCCGTTTCAAGAGGGAGTCCTGCCTGAACCAGCTGAATGCTGTAATCAACTGTTCCTTCATCTTCTGTTGTGATCAGAATCTCATTTCCACTGATCGTTGCAGATCCAACACCGCCCTTATCGGTCAAGAATACCCACTTTTGTTCATCTTCCGTAACATTTTCCAGTTTATTCAAATCTTCTACTTCTGAGAAGTCACCATTGTAAACATAGTTTCCGTTTACAGGCTGACGAAGGGAGGTATCAACAGGCTTCTCCGGCTCAACCACATCCTCATCATAGCTGTCCTTCTGATAGACTTTAACGTAATCAATCTGGAAATCCTGATTTTCCATATCCTCAAGTGCCTTGGAATCAGGATACCCTGCCCACTCATTACCAACTGCCAGATTCAGGATCACATACATATCATGATCAAAGGGCGCGGGATAGGTAAGGGTTCTTCCATCATCAGAGGTGGAATACCAGTTGGAAGTTGAATAATACTCCTCGCCATCTACATACCAGGTAATCTTTCCGGGTTCCCACTCACACTGGAATACATGGAACTCATCAGAAAAGCTGTTACCTGAAACTGTATTCTTGTAGGTTCCCTGATTCTGCTGATGTGGATTTCCATAATGGATGGTTCCGTGAAGGGTATCGGTATCATCACCCAAAACTTCCATCATATCGATCTCGCCACAGGTAGGCCATACGCCATACGCATCATCCGCACTCTCATTCGCAGCCATCAGCCAGAAAGCGGGCAGATAGCCTTTTCCTTCGGGAACCTTGGCTCTTGCTTCAAACAGGCCGTACGTGAAGTTGTGCTTATTCTCGGTATTGATCCTGCCGGAGGTAAAGTCAAAATCCTGATACTTTAAACCGGTTGTAATCGGTTCATTTAAATCCACAAAGGAAACATCATAAAACTCAACCGTTGCATCTGCAAAATCCGCTTCCGTATCCCCAAGCTTTCCAAGTGCAAACTGAAGCTGGATACTATCGGATGTGATTCTTTCTTTTCCTGCTTCTCCCTGTCCGTCAACATTCACTTCGAAGGTGATCTCCTGCTCCTGGGTACCCAGCGTATAGGTCTGGCCACCGCCATACCAGGCATAATCTCTTTCCGGATCCAGCAGATTGATCAGTACGCTTCTGGGCTTGTCTGCTTTTGCCTTTACCTTAAAGGTATAGGTATGTCCCTGGGTCAGCGTAATGTTATTCTGATATAACTGCATATGCCAGGTAGCGGTTCCGGCATTCTGAATATCAACTACTGCCTTTCCGTCTTCAAATGTAACGGAACCTTCTCCGTCTCCACCGGCTCCGCCGTCCCAGGCAGGTTTTTCAAATCCGCTTCCCTTCAGGACATTTCCCTTGATGGTTTCATCCTGATTACCGCCTGCATTTGCTTTTTCTGTTTTGACAGGTTTGATGGTCAGCTTCCCATCCTTTACAATAATGTTTTTTCCGAGGGCATCCTCAGCATCCGGATACTCCTGAAGCTCCTCATTTACCCAGCCGGGCTCATGCGCTTCCACATTCCAGCTAGTCTCGTCAAGAGTGGTTCCGTCAAAATTCTCTTCCCATTTCAGGGAGTAGCCATCATAAATACTTGAAATTCCTTCGGCCAATACGGCTTCCTTGCCGCCATCTGCTTCCGACATTCCATAAGCGGGTACATCAAGTCCTGTTACTGCCAAAGCTGCTGCCATGGAAAGTGCCAGGATCTGTGACCATTGGTTTCTTTTTCTCATGCTTTCTCCTTTCTGAAAAACGCTTCTTTCCCTTCACCAATACATGGTTCTTTGTTACTGTTAGTTCCAACCGGAGCCGCTGCGGCCGTCAGAGGTTCCGTCACGATTTGGATTATGCCTATATTATGCTTTTTTATTTGCGTATGATATCGAATTCCTATCTTTTTTTCCTTTTTTGTGCTACGATATAGTCAGCTTTGAAAAATCGGAATTACAGCGAGGGGAGAAAAATGAGCATTCAGAATGGCCTGGCCTATCAGGAATTTACACAGCGGGAAAGCGGATTTGTCCGGGCCCCTTATAACCCGGAGCTGGAATTCTATGCCAAGATCAAATCCGGCGATATGGAAGCTGTAAAGGAGCATTGCAACAGCCATCCCTTTGTGTTGGAGGATGGGTGGGGACGGCTTTCCAAAAACCGCCTGCAGAATATGAAGTACCATTTTACCATCACTGCTGCCATGCTGGCACGCTACTGCATAGAAGGCGGGCTGGAGCTGTCGGTTTCCTATGCGCTTTCCGATTTCTATGTGCAGAAGGTGGATGAGGTCACAAAGGAATCCGACATTACGGCAATGCATTTTCTGATGTGTCTGGACTATACGAAGCGTATGAAAAATATGCGCAAAAAAAAGATACAGTCCCGACCGGTTGCCCAGTGCATCGACTATATCTATGATCATCTGCATACCCGTATTACCGTGACGGATCTGGCTAAGCTGACAAAGCTGAACCCCAACTACCTGTCCCGCATCTTCAAAAAGGAAACGGGAGTCTCCATCAGCAGCTACATCCGCTCCCAAAAGCT
>JAILHW010000144.1 GCA_024695605.1 Lachnospiraceae bacterium
TCTCCGTTTTTATTTCAGCAGATCCGCACCCCGTAAACAGGAGGCATAATACCACTATGCAGATCACAAGTCTCGCTGTTTTCTTCATCACGTAAATCCTTTCTTTTTTCCTTTTTCTCATCTGTAGGGCTCTTCATTCTACCATCTAAGGCTCATTTCGTAAAGACAAAAAACGCAAAGACCGGCACTGCACATAGGCAATGCCGGCCTCCGTGTGAAAGGAATCGTGTAATACGATTGAGGAGATTAATGATAGATTACTTCAATTATTTGGTATTATCTATTTTTTCAAATTTGATATCCTTGATCACAATGGTGGAAGAAGGCGTATCATGAAAACTTGCCTGCCAATTGTTTTCTTCCAGGTATTTTGTAATCTTACCCAGTTTAAATGCTACTCTGACCTGTCCCTTTACTGATGTAGCAACAGGATTGATATAGCAATTAAATGTCTGCAGCTCGCCGGTCAAAGCAGTATCGCCATTGCCTCCATACCACTCCCAGTCGTCAGTAGCATAATTCTGAACAACTGCATTGATCGTTCTGTTAACGCTGGAGGATGCCTTAAAGGACAGTTTATAATACTCCCCGGCTTCCAGTGTCAGACCATCCTGCTGCAAAGCAATTGCAGATTCATCATTTCCGACCTCATCAATCACAAAAGTAACCGTATTGTCAGAAACCGTAATCTGTGTATCATTTTCAATTCCATAGCAGGTCCATCCTTCCGTACTGTTATTTTCAAAGGATGCATTCGTCAGAAGATTTACTCCATAAGGCTTCGGAACAATGGGATCTTCCTGTGGCATTTCTGATTCGTCAATCTCTTCCAACACAATATCATCGATACATACGGTATGTTGCTGGGTGATCCTGCCATCTACCTTACCAAACTCCACGTCAAAGCGTGCTCTTTCATCGCTATCATCCGCCATCTTAAAATATGTCGTAAATGTCTGATAGTCACTGGTCAAAGCGGCTTTCAACGGAGTGTGGTACGGTGACCAGTTTTGATTGTGGAAATTTCCATTCCTACACATCTTTATATTGATATTTCGTTCCAGATCAGATTTTGCCTTCAGTGTCAGCTTATAGCAATGATCTTTTACCAGAGGTACACTGTCCTGAATCAGCTGTACGTGATAAGCATCGGTACCCGTGTCATTGATCGTGATGGAGAATGCATTCTCCTCTTTCATCTCATCCACAACATAAGTGGCGGATGCGGGCGATTCTGTGTAAACCTCAAAGCCTGCCATACCGGACATAAATGATCCGTTCTTGATGAGCTTATCTTCGCAAAGCATAATGTCATCGACATAATAGATTCCCGGCGTTGTAAAGAGCATTGTGAACACCTCAGAACCGGTGCCATCAAACTCAAAACGGTCACGTTGCTCTAAATCAGAATCTGCGCTGACCTGGATCGTCTTCGCATAGGATGCATGATTTCCGGAAATGGTATAAGTAAATGTATCCTCTGCAGTAGCGTTTTCTTTCCCAACCTTGATGCTGAATGCATATTTTGCATTTCCGGTCATAAGCGCAACTTTACTCTGTTTGATCACAAGCGGATTGGTCATGCTGGTTCCCTCAGGTGCAACCACCTTCAGTTTCCTGATATTGTTCGTGTTGGTTACACTAACCGCTTCCTTATCCTTTTCCTCGATCTCCCAGTATCCAAGCCTGTTAACGCCTTCGCTAAAGGTTCCGTTGTAGATATAATTGCCGTCTGCACGTACACCGCGCACATCATCTTCACTGATCTCGGTTCCGCCTACCTTCTTTAAGCTTACATTGCTGATGGTAACTGCTGACGTGCTGTTCTGATTGCCAAGGTTGAACTCAACGCAGGCATTTTTATCTGCAGCCGCTTCCATTGTAAATCTAAGCGTATAAGGCTTTTTCTCTGTTGTCAGATTGACAGTGGTATCCTGTAGATAACGAAGCCAGTTTACATCCGGACCTTCCACATCCACGATGATGGATCTGGCCTGGGCAGCGCTTGCTTCAAAAGTCAGTTCATATTCCACACCTCTGACCAGAGGTACTCCGGGCTGCTTCAGCTGCACACTGTAGGCCTGTGTTCCGACTGCGGAGGGCTGTATGGTAATGGCGTTGTTGTTTACATCATAAACTGTTGCATTGCAATCCTCGGTAATATTCATATCCCAATCCCTGGACGGATCGATCGCTGTCGCAAAATTACCGTTTACAATATAGTTTCCGCTTTCATCCGGCTCCCTCGCAGGAATATCCGATACAGGTTTTTCAGCCGCTTCTTCTTTTGCTGCATAGTATTCTGCGCTCTTTTGAGATACTCTTACATTTTCAACTACAAGCGCACTCTGCTCCCCGTAAACAGTAGTCTCATCCGGATATCCGACCCATTCTCCGCCAACTGCCAGATTCAGGATCATATAGAACGGCTGATCAAACGGAGCAGGATAGGTATAATCCGGTCCGTTTACAACGCCGGAATACCAGTCATTGGTCTCATAATACTTGATTCCATCTACATACCATGAAATACGATCGGGCTCCCATTCAACCGCATAAGTATGGAAATCATCTGCAAAGCTCTTGCCGTTTGACGTTTTATAAAGGCCATCATAAGCCGTTGCTTTGTCTCCCTTTACTCTTAAATATGTTCCATCTTCAATGGTGGCGGTTCCTTGTTTCTGTCCCTGAATATTATCGCTTTTTCCGTAATGGATGGTACCATGCGTTGTATTCGGTGTTTGACCCATCACTTCCATAATATCGATCTCACCGCATCTCGGCCACTGACCGTAATAGGTCTCATCCGTAGGCATCATCCAGAATGCAGGCAGATAGCCCTTTCCTGCAGGCGTCTTTATGGTTGCCTCAAACAAACCGTATTTGAAATCCTTATTGCCTTGTGTGTTTACACGACCGGAAGTATAGGTTTTGTTTTCACCCTCTTTGGTCTCTATGGGAACCAGGTAAAGCTTTCCGTCTTTTACGTAGATGTTTTCCTCTCGGTCAACATATTCCTGCCATTCTTCATTAACCCACGCCTTGGGATGAAGCTCCACATTCCAATTTGTTCTGTCAAGCTCCGTGCCTTCAAACTCATCCTTCCAGACCTCGGTATAACCTTCGCGGGAAAGAACAGTTGCATCTTTCAGCTCAGGCTCTTCAGTCTTGGGCTCTTCAGTCTTGGGCTCCTCAGTCTTGGGCTCCTCAGTCTTAGGTTCAGGCTTCGGCTGGGGCTTGGGATCTTCCTCAAGACCGAATACCTGCTTTCTTACCGTAACGGTGCAGGTTGCGCTTTTCTTGCTGTTGTCGGTGGACTTTGCCGTGATCTTGGCAGTTCCTTCTGCAACCAGCTTAACCTCGCCGTTCTTATCTACGGTTGCAACCTTCTCATTGTCGCTGGAGAAGGCAACCTTCTTTACACTGGCCTTGGCAGGGGCTACCTCTGCCTTTAAGGTAAAGCTTTCACCTTCAACGCCGCTGTATGTTGTTTGATTCAGCGTTACACTCTTTACAGGTGTTCCCACGATCACGGTAAAGGAAACCTTCTTCTTGGGATTGGCTTTACTCTTCACCGTAATCTTACTCTTACCATTTTTCAGTGCCTTTAATCTGGTATTGGAAACCTTAACCACTTTAGGTTTGCTGCTTTTTACAGTTACCTTTTTACTAACCTTACCCTCGGCTTCCACCTTCGTTTTTAATTTAAGGGTCTGACCCTTCTTTAGCACAACTGTGCGATCTGTTACATTTGTGACTGACACGGAGAGGACTTTTTTCTGTTTCTGTGCAGCCTGAATCTGAGTGGTCGGTGCCAGAGATGCTGTCACCATAGCCAGTGACAGAAGCATCGCCATTCCTGCTTGTCTTCTCTTTTGCATACTTTCTCCTTTCTGAAAAACGCTTCTTTCCCTTCACCAATACATGGTTTTTGAAACTGTTACCAATCGGATCCCCTGCGGCCGTCAGAGGTTCCGTCACGATTTGGATTATGCCTATATTATGCTTTTTTATTTGCGTATGATATCGAATTCCTATCTTTTTTTCCTTTTTTGTGCTACGATATAGTCAGCTTTGAAAAATCGGAGAATTACAGCGAGGGGAGAAAAATGAGCATTCAGAATGATCTGGCCTACCAGGAATTTACGCAGCGGGAAAGCGGCTTTGTCCGGGCCCCTTACAACCCGGAGCTGGAGTTTTATGCCAAGATCAAATCCGGCGATATGGAGGCCGTCAAGGAGCACTGCAACAGCCATCCCTTCGTGCTGGAGGATGGCTGGGGGCGGCTTTCCAAAAACCGCCTGCAGAATATGAAGTACCACTTTACCATCACTGCTGCCATGCTGGCACGCTACTGCATAGAAGGCGGGCTGGAGCTTTCGGTTTCCTATGCGCTTTCCGACTTCTATGTACAGAAGGTGGATGAGGTCACAAAGGAATCCGACATTACGGCAATGCATTTTCTGATGTGTCTGGACTATACGAAGCGTATGAAAAATATGCGCAAAAAAAAGATCCAGTCCCGACCGGTTGCCCAGTGCATCGACTATATCTATGACCATCTGCATACCCGTATTACCGTAACGGATCTGGCTAAGCTGACAAAGCTGAACCCCAATTACTTATCCCGCATCTTCAAAAAGGAAACGGGAGTCTCCATCAGCAGCTATATCCGCTCCCAAAAGCTGATCACAGCGCAGAACATGCTCATCTATTCCGATTACTCTCCGGCGGAGATCGCCCAGATCCTGGCCTTTCCCAGCCAGAGCTATTTTACGGAGATCTTTCACAAGATCGTGGGGGTCACTCCCCTCAAATACCGCAATCAAAACCTGCATTCCACCCAGATCGGACACAGCATGGGAGAGCCTGTCTGATGAAAGCCCGCGCAGATGATCCGGTCTTTGATCGCACATCATGGCAGTTCGCAGGCCGTAACTAGGCCAGCTCTAATTAGCATAGGCAAATAGGGGGCGTCATTTTTTCTCCACAATATCCATAAAATACAATTAATTTAAAATATTGTTGACACGAGGTCGAGATTAGCGTATGCTAATATTCAGTTAGCGAGCTAACACAATAAGTCATGTGAAGACTCCCGGATTTTGCCTATGTCCTTCCGGGAGTCCTTCTTAGGAAAGGACGGAGGAAAAATGAATTACCTGGAAATTGAAAAAGTAGTAGGAAGAGAAATTCTGGATTCCAGAGGCAACCCCACTGTAGAAGCAGAGGTCACGCTTGCGGACGGAACGGTTGCCAGAGGATGTGCTCCTTCCGGAGCTTCTACAGGCGAGTTTGAAGCGTTGGAGCTTCGCGACGGAGACAAGGGCAGGTACCTTGGAAAAGGAGTGACCAAGGCGGTAGAGAACATCAACGGCCCCATTGCAGAGGCAATTGTAGGAATGGATGCTTTTGATACCTATGCTGTTGATGGCGCCATGATCAAGCTCGACGGCACAAAGGATAAGTCAAACCTCGGTGCGAATGCGATCCTGGCAGTATCCATCGCCGTAGCAAGAGCGGCTGCTGACGCAATGGACATTCCCCTTTACAGATTCCTCGGCGGGGCACAGGCCACAGACCTTCCTGTTCCCATGATGAATATTTTAAATGGCGGAGCCCATGCCGATAGCGCGGTAGATACGCAGGAGTTTATGATCATGCCGGTAGGCGCACCCTCCTTCAAGGAAGCGCTCAGATGGTGTGCGGAGGTATTCCACAACCTGAAGGCCCTGATCAAAAAAATGAATGATGTAACCGCCGTAGGTGATGAAGGCGGATTTGCCCCCAATAGCTTAAAGAGTGATGAGGAAGCCATCGAGAAGATCCTGGAGGCCATTCAGGCTGCCGGCTTTGAGCCCGGTAAGGATTTTATGATCGCAATGGATGCGGCTGCTTCCGAATGGAAGAGCGAAAAAGGCAAGGGCTTCTATCACCAGCCCAAGTCCGGCAAGGATTTTACAACGGATGAGCTGATCGCCCACTGGGAAGCATTGGTTGACAAGTATCCCATTATTTCCATAGAGGACGGCCTGGATGAGGAAGATTGGGAAGGCTGGAAAAAGATGACGGAGAAGATCGGAGATAAGGTTCAGCTAGTGGGTGACGATCTGTTTGTTACCAACACCGAACGTCTTGCAAAGGGAATCGAAAACGGTGCAGCCAATTCCATTCTGATCAAGCTGAATCAGATCGGTTCCGTATCGGAAACACTTGATGCGATCAAGCTTGCAAATAAGAATGGCTATACAGCGGTTTCTTCCCATCGTTCGGGCGAAACAGCTGATACCACCATTGCAGATCTTGCAGTTGCTTTGAATACGAGACAGATCAAAACGGGTGCACCTTCCCGCTCGGAGCGTGTTGCAAAATACAACCAGCTTCTGCGCATTGAAGAACAGCTTGGAGAGGCTGCGGTATATCCCGGCATGAAAGCCTTTCAAGTAAAGAAATAACCCTGCATATCCCTCCTTGATATACTCATTATACTCATGATCACAGCATTGTGGTCAAAAACAAAGGATATCCCACTGGTGGATATCCTTTGTTATTTACTGTTATTCCTCTCAGTCCTTCACCTTCACCTTGAGCCTGGCACAAACGCCGTTCCGGGCGCAAGCATAGATCGTGCAGGTGCCTGCTGTTTTCTTTACTCTATCTCCAGATTTTCCCGGATCCGGATATCCACGGTGGTATGGAAAAATTCCTGCTTGGGCTCCTCCCCCGCTGCCAGATATGCAAAGAGGATCTCCAAGGGAAGCTGTCCCTGAAGCTTTGGCTGCTGACAGATGGTTGCGCTGATCACACCTTCCTTTAAGAGCCTTACCGTATCCGGAACGGCATCATAGGTGATGATGGTCAGATCCTTGCTGCGTCCCGTATCCTCGGCTGCGCGGCATCCGCCGCCGATCCCGCTTGCGGCAAAGAACAGTGCATTGATCTCGGGATGCTCCGTCAGCATGCTTTTGGTACGCTCATAGCTGAGCGTGTCATCTTCATCATTGGTAATGGTCTTGATGATGGAAAACCGATCATCCTCCCTGACCGAATGCTTAAAGCCCGCGATCCTCTCTGTGTGGCAGAGGATCTCATCGGAGCCGGAAATGATGCCGACGTTGATCGGCGTATCTCCCTTTCCTGCGGCAAGCCGCATCAATCCCGCTGCGGTCGCTCCGGTCTGGTAATAATTGCTGCCTACAAACGCCAGCCTTAAGCAGCCTTCTATATCGGTATTCAGTGTCACAACGGGGATGCCGTCTGCCACCAGCTTGTCAATCTTTTGGGCCAGCCTTCTGTCATTGGTGGGGGAGATGGCAATGCCGTTGACGCCTTCCGCAAGCAGCTCATCGATCACCCGGATCTGCTCCTTCGTATCCACCTTTGTCCAGCGCAAAAGGATCTGGCAATTGTAGGAAGCCAGCTCCGCTTCTTTTTCCCGAATGCCGCTTACCACATCATCAAAAAAAGGATTGCCCTCACCAAAGAGGATCACCCCCAGGTGAAGGTTCTTTTTCTGCGCCGCCAGTACCAGGCCGGCACGATTGGGTTTATAATCCAGGCGCTTGGCAATGGCCAGGATCTTTTTTGCAGTCTGCTCGTTGACACTGCCACGGTTGTTCAGCACGCGATCCACTGTCCCCCGGGAAACGCCGGCAAGCTCTGCGATTTCTTTGATCGTAGGCATAATTACAAAATCCTTTCAAAGTACGCGATGGTCTTTTTCAATCCTTCCTCGAGCATAACGTGCGGCTGCCACTCCAGCTCCTCTTTTGCAAGGGAAATGTCCGGACGGCGCTGGGTAGGATCATCCACGGGAAGCTCCTGGAAGATCAGCTTGGAGGAGGTTCCTGTCAGCTCGATCACCTTTTCCGCAAGGGCGCGGATGGTAAACTCACCGGGATTGCCGATATTGACAGGTCCCGTAAAGCCGTCGCGGGAGTTCATCACGCGGGTCATCCCCTCGATCAGATCATCCACGTAGCAAAAGCTTCTGGTCTGGCTGCCATCTCCATAGATGGTGATGTCCTCTCCCCTGAGGGCCTGAACGATAAAGTTGGAAACCACGCGGCCATCTCCGATATCCATTCTGGGACCGTAGGTGTTAAAGATCCGCATCACCTTGATATCCACACCGTGCTGCCTGTGGTAATCGAAAAACAGGGTCTCTGCCGCACGCTTTCCCTCGTCATAGCAGGAACGGGGGCCGATGGTATTGACATTGCCGCGATAGCTTTCCTTTTGCGGGTTGCATTCCGGATCACCATAAACCTCGGAGGTGGAAGCCTGCAGGATGCGGGCACCGGTCCGGTTCGCAAGTCCGAGCATATTCAGGGCCCCGTAAAGGGAAGTCTTTGTGGTATAGATCGGATCCTTCTGGTACCAGAGAGGACTGGCCGGACAAGCCAGATTGTAGATCTGGTCACACTCCAGGAAGATCGGCTGGGTGACATCATGACGGATGAATTCAAAATAGGGATTGCCCAAAAGATGGCGGATATTGTCCTTGCTTCCGGTAAACAGATTATCTACACAGATGACATCATTTCCGTCTGCGATCAGTCTGTCACATAAATGAGACCCTAAAAATCCGGCACCGCCGGTCACTACCACTCGGTTTCTTCGCATCATTTTTTCCTCCGTAAAATTCCTTGCGTGCCCGTGAACGTTCTCGACATCGCACATATTGAATATACCAAAAAAACGAGCGGATATCAAATAATATCTGTTTTCTGCCGATAACAGTTATGAGCGCTCATTCTATACCCGCGGGAATAATCTTTAGGAGGCATATTTTATTGAAGATCGATTCCGCTATGATAGGAATGGATTCCGCGAGAAGGTTTTCTTCTTATGCGCAGGATATAACCCGCTCTGTGACTGATCAGACGGGACGCGCCCAAGGATGGGATACGGGAGGCTACAGTTTTTCTCAGCTTCTCGATTTTGCTAAGGATGGGGAGGATTCATTCGAAGAAAAAATCAAAGAAAACAATACTACTCCCCTCTTCGGACGGATTGAAGCCCCGGCCCGGCAGGCAGATGCGCTGCAGGGTCCGATGGAGCAGATCCGCAGAGCCTGCATTTTGTTTTTGCTCAGGTGGCTGACAGGAAGCCTTTCCTGGAGCAGGCAGGTAAAGGGCAAAGAGCTGCCCTTGTATCAGACAGATTCCCTGCAGCCGGTCCCTGTGGATCTGTCTGCAAAAAACAGCTTTTCGGCTGAGCATTTTTACGCCGAGACGGAAAGCACCTCTTTTGATGCAAAAGGCATCGTCAAAACAAGCGATGGCAGGCAGATTGATTTTAACCTGTCCCTTTCGATGACAAGGGCTTTTTGCGAATATACCGGCGTTCGCGTCGAGCAGGCGCCGATGCTGATGACCGATCCTCTTATCATCAATATAGATGCGCCCATTGCGCAGGTTTCGGATCAGAAGTTTGTGTTTGACGTCGATGCGGACGGAAGGAAAGAGCAGATTTCTACCCTTTCCGCCGGCAGCGGTTTTCTTGCACTGGATCAAAACGGGGACGGTATCATCAATGACGGGTCGGAGCTGTTTGGCACCAAAAGCGGGGACGGATTTTATGATCTGTCCCGCTACGATCATGACCAAAACGGCTGGATCGATGAAAATGATGAGGTCTTTGACAGGCTGAAGATCTGGTGTAAGGGCGAAGACGGCTGTGATGTGCTTTATACCTTAAAGGAAGCAGGCGTCGGAGCCATCTGCCTGCAAAATGCCCGGACGGACTTTGATCTAATGTCAGGATCTGCGGACGGTATCAATGCCAGGATCCGCAAAACAGGGATCTTTTTGTATGAAAACGGCGGTGTGGGGACCATGCAGCATTTGGATCTGGCACAGTAGGGCAGAGGGTCTGTAATAGTTTCTGTAACCGTAGGATCTGCGATCGTAGTTTTCTGATGATACGATCGGTGAACGTAGCGTATTTGAATTCGAAAATGCAAAGAA
>JAILHW010000164.1 GCA_024695605.1 Lachnospiraceae bacterium
TAACTGATAGCTTAGATACGTACTATAATTTGAGACCTGTTTTTGGGCATGATAGTGTATATAAAGTGACTTATAAGGGCGTGCAATATTATCTAAAAACGATGCTATTACGTGATACACGTTACGCGACTCCGGCGACAGGCCTTTCTCTTATGCCGGCATCGAATACGATCAGTGAAGCAGAGGATGAGATTTCCATTCCGCTTTCCTGTACAAACGCTGGCAGCACAGACGCCTATGCTTATGTGACATCCTCCGATCCCACCGTTCTCTCTATTGAGAATCCGCATCTTCGCATCGCAAGCGGAGCCAAAGTGAATGCAACGGTCCGGGGAAAGGGAACAGCTGTAATTACGGCAACTACCTTTGATTCGGGTTCGCGCGCAACTAGCACCATGAAAGTGGAAAACAGTATGTATGCGGAATCAGTCTCGCTGAGTGAGACATCGCTTATTATGGGAGCAGGAGGAGGTGCAAAAAAACTAAACGCAATCGTGAGTCCTTCCGGGGCTTCGCCGAAGGTGGTTTGGAGCAGCACGAATGAGAGCGTGGCCACAGTGAATGATAACGGTGTTGTAACCCCTGTCGGTGGCGGCAGTTGCAGGATTATAGCGACATCAAAGGATAAACCTTCTGTAAGCGCATCATGCAACGTTATTGTATTAACAGCTTATTGTACTTTGAGTATTGCGTGTAAGAAAGATGGGGAAGACTGGAATGACGGAACACAGCCGGAGTTTTCCTTCAGACATAAGGAGAGTCAGATCGTGTATCCGAGTGGAGGATTTGTTGAAGCGGGGAAGGTAGAACTTCTCGCTGATGGGCAGCCCACGGGGGAGGAATATGACGTATCTGATTTTCCCCAGTTTTCATACACCTATACAGTAAATTATTGTACCGTCAAGTTTGTTGACGCAGACGATACTCTGCTGCAGACGCAGTTTGTTTTGCAGTTAGAAAAACCGGTTTATAGTGGTCCTGAATTGGGGAGTGAAGATGAATATTGCAAGGTGACACATACAGGCTGGAGTCCTCGAATCTCCTATGTGTATGGAGCCACCACCTATAAGGCTACCTACACTACCACTGAGAAAAAGCATCATTGGGATGAAGGCACAGTTACTATAGAACCGGGATGTGAGACGAAGGGAAAGAAGACCTATACCTGTCTGGTCAATTCTGCTCATACCAAGACGGAGGATATCGATCCCATCGGACACAAATGGGATAATGGTGTGGTAACAACCCCCGCAACCTGTGAGAGTGCGGGAACCAAAACCTTTACCTGTGAGAATGATTCGAGTCATACCTACACGGAAACGATCCCGGCAACCGGACATGATTGGGACAATGGGGTCGTGACAAAAGAACTCGGCTGCGAAACCAAGGGAGTAAAAACTTATACCTGCAATCATGACAACAGCCATAAAAAGACGGAAGAAATTGCTCCGAAAGGTCATGATTGGGACGAAGGAGTCGTAACCCAGGAGCCCGGCTGCATAACTAAGGGCAAGAAAACCTTTACCTGCAGGCATGACGACAGCCATACGAGGATTGAATATATTGACGCTCTGGGGCACAATATGACAGGCTACCAGAGGGAAGAGCCTACCTGTACAAAACCGGGAAAAGAAGCATATTGGAAATGCGACAGATGTGAAAAGCTTTATCTGGATGCAGAAGGTACAACGGAAGTATCAGAGGAAGCGCTTGTGATCCCTGCGACGGGGCATAGTATGACAGAATATGCCAAAATATCGGCCACCTGTACGAAAGACGGAAGGGAAGCATATTGCGTTTGCGAAAACTGCCACAAGCTTTTTTCAGACAAAACAGGAAGCAAGGAAGTTACTGCCGCCAGTCTGGTGATTACCGCAACCGGTCATGACTGGGATGAGGGCGTGATAACAACGCCTGCCACTTGCGAAACTGACGGCGTCAAGACTTTTACCTGTAAGAATGACGGAACTCATAGCTATACGCAAAAGATTACCGCAACCGGTCATGACTGGACGGAGTGGCAGATAACGAAGGAAGCTACGGAGTATGAGTCCGGAACAGAGTCAAGAGTATGTCAAAATGATGCATCTCATATCGAAACCAGAAACATTCCGCCTCTGGGTCATACCCATGTGATGGAACATGTAACAGCAAAGCCGGTAAGCTGCGAAGATGATGGCTGCAACGAGCATTATCATTGTAAATCCTGCGGACTGGATTACTCCGATGAAGAGGGAACTGTGATCTTAAACGAGGAGAATGTAGTGATCCGCGCGACGGGACACAGTTGGGATAACGGTGTGGAAACAACACCGGCTACTTGTGAAGAAAAAGGTGTCAGGACATATACCTGTCTAAATGACGGATGCGGAAAGACGGAAACAGAAGATATTGATCCCATCGGACATCTGTGGGATGGAGGTATGGAAACGACGCCCGCTACTTGTGAAGAAAAAGGAGTCTGGACATATACCTGTCTCCATGACGGATGCGGAAAGACAGAAACAGAGGATATCAATCCCATCGGACATTGGTGGGATGGTGGTGTGGAAACGACGCCGGCCTCCTGTGAGGAAAAAGGTGTCAGGACATATACCTGTCTCAACGATGGATGCGGAAAAACGAAGACAGAGGACATTGATCCCATCGGACATTGGTGGGATGGCGGTATGGAAACAACACATCCCACCTGCGAAACAAAAGGGGTGCTGACCTTCACTTGTCTCAACAGCGGATGTGGAAAGACGAAAACAGAAGATGTCGCTCCCTATGGGCATCTGTGGGGAGAATGGTTCGTTTCTCAGTATCCTACTGAGACAGAAAACGGAATACAGACAAGATACTGCCAGAATGATGCAAGTCATATCGAGGTAAAGACAATTCCCGCCACCGGTTCAACATCGGTTATCAATCCTGAACCCGGCCAAGGAACCTTCGACGGTTGGGATGATGATGAAGATGATTGGGATGAAGAAGACTGGGATGAAGCAGAGGAGCTTTTAGGAGAGATCGGATACGAGATTTTGGACGAGGATGAGGAAACCGTTTCCTTTACGGGACCTGATGATCTGGATGTATCTTCCTTCTCTGTACCGGCCAGCGTGACTGTGTCAGGAAGAACCTTTGCGGTTACCAAGATAGAGGATCATGCATTTTCAGATTGCAGCAACCTGACAAGGGTTACCATCGGCAAAAATGTGGAGGAGATCGGCACCGGAGCCTTCAGCGGATGTAGTAAGCTAAAGACCATCATCATACCTGCAAAGGTAAAGAGGATCCGCCCCAAAGCCTTCTTCGGATGCAAGAACATCCGTAAGATCACGATCAAGAGCACAAAGCTTTCCGCCAAGACGGTCGGTAGCAAGGCCTTCGGCAATACCAGAGCCAAACTGATCATCAAGGTGCCGAAAAAGTGTAAAAAAGCATATAAGAGGTTTCTGAAAAAGAAGGGAAACAAGACCATCATTATTAAGTAAAAACAGTTAGGAGACAGGAAATTGCGAAGCGTTGTGACAAGAGTGCAGGAGGCAAAGGTATCCATAGACGGTAACACGGTTGGAGAGATCGGAAAAGGCTTTTTGGTGCTCCTTGGCATACACAGGGAGGATACCGAAGAGACCGCGAGATGGATGGCAGACCGGATCTGCGGCCTGCGGGTATTTGAGGACGAGAACGGAAAGATGAATGTATCTCCCACGGATGCCGGAGCGAAGCTTTTGATCGTCAGTCAGTTTACCCTGTATGCGGATATCTCTTCAAGAAGACCCGGATTTTCAGAGGCGGCCAGACCCGAAAAAGCGATCCCCCTTTATGAGCTTGTAATCAAAGAGTGCCAAAGCCGCGGATTCACGGTAGAAACCGGACAGTTCGGGGCTGATATGAAGGTAAGCTCCGTCAATGACGGTCCCGTAACGATCATCCTGGAAAAATGATGAAAAAATCGCTGAAAATGCCTTGTTTTACTTGAAAGATAGACCAATCTGTTGTATTCTATATGTGGTCAGCAAAAAGCTGATAAGTAATGGGGATTGCCCAATAGAGGGCATCGCATAAGAAGGGAGAACAATATGAACAAAACAGAGTTAGTAGCAGCAATGGCAAAGAACAGTGGTTTGAACCAGAAGGATTCTGAGAAGGCTCTCAAGGCTTTCGTTGAGGAAGTAACCGGTGCTCTGAAGAAGGGTGACAAGGTTCAGTTGATCGGCTTCGGTACCTTTGAAGTTGCTAAGAGAGCAGCCAGAACCGGCCACAATCCTGCAACCGGCGAGAAGATTAAGATCAAAGCTTCCAAGAGCCCTAAGTTCAAAGCTGGTCAGGCTTTGAAGGATACCGTTAACGGAGCAAAGAAGAAGAAATAAGTTGTAATTGCGACGTAAGAATGACAAGGAATCGGGAAAGCATCTGCTTTCCCGGTTTTTTCGATTACAGAAAGAATTTGATCTATGAGAGTAAATAAATATCTGGCACAGGCCGGGATCTGCTCCCGCAGACAGGCAGATCGTCTGATCGCGGAAGGGAAGGTGACGGTCAACGGTGCCCCTGCAACAGAAGGTATGCAGGTGGAGGATACAGATGTGATTATGGTAGAGGGCAGGCTTGTAGGACAGGCTCCCACAAAAGTGGTATTGGCTTACTACAAACCAAAGGGCGTAGTCTGTACCCATAGCGATCCCCATGCCGAGGAGACCGTCTTTGACCACATTGATTATCCCCAAAGACTCAACTATGCAGGACGTCTGGATAAAGACTCCGAAGGACTTCTTTTACTGACCAACGATGGTGATCTGATCCAGAGGATGATGCGCGGTGCAAACGGACACGAAAAAGAATATGAGGTTACCATCGACAGACCGGTGACAGAGGACTTTCTGGAGCGGATGAGACAGGGAATCTACCTGCCCGAGCTGACAGTTACCACCAGAGCCTGCAAAGCAGAGAAAACAACAGAGAACGGCTTTCGCATCATTCTGACCCAGGGCCTCAATCGCCAGATCCGGCGAATGTGCAAAGAATGCGGCTGCGAGGTTGTGGATCTGAAGCGTGTCCGCGTGGTGACGGTCACGCTGGAGGGACTGCAGCCGGATACATACAGAGAGTTGTCAGCAGAGGAAATCGCAGAACTCGAGAGCGTAGTATGATCGGTCGATGAGCGCGAGCCGGAGGCAATTATTTCCGATGCGACTTACGGCCGCAGGCGTATTGGAGACATCGGAAATGATTGCGCAGGCGGGAGCGGAGTATAACTGATCGATGATCGCGGAGCCGGGAGCGGAGTACAAC
>JAILHW010000165.1 GCA_024695605.1 Lachnospiraceae bacterium
GACCCGCACGCCGGACAACTGCTCCAGGCTTTGATCCGCCATGACCAGCGGCACCAGTGCAGACTGCTGCATCACTATGTGGTGCCCGAGTTCGCGGATCACCTTATTGAAGTTTCCGTCACTTCCGTGGGTGGGTGATGCCTTTCCGCCGACTGCGATCACCACCGCACCGGCCCGGTATCCTGCCTGATCGGTTTCTACGACATAGGATCTACCAGCGTTTGCTCCCCGGCCGGTCACAACGCCCTTAGGCCTTTCTTTCGCAGGAGTATAAGCGCTCTCTCCACACTCCCGAATGGATACCGCCCGCTCCCCCGTATGCAAAACAATCCCTAAACGACGCACCTCTGCCAGCAGTACGTTTACCACTGCCGATGCCTGTTCGTTATAGGGATAGTAATAATCGCCGATGGATTTTGTCAAAAGTCCCAGCTCCCGGAAAAACCCCAAAAGCCGGTCTTTATCATATTTTGCTGTGATCCTTTCAGCCAAAGCGCTTCCGGATCCTCTGTAGATGTCTCCCTCCCAAACCTCATTGGTCAGGTTGCATCTGCCGTTTCCGGTTGCATAGATCTTTTTTGCGGCTTCATTTTTTTGCTCCAGCACCAGCGTCCGAAGTCCGTTTTTCGCCGCAGTAATAGCAGACATGAGCCCCGCCGGCCCGCTGCCGATGGCGATCACATCATAGCTTTCTTCCTGTTTCGATAGAAGGGCCCTGTTGTCAGCTGCTTTTTCTATCTGTTTTTTCCCCATGGCTTCAGGCTTCATTTCTTTCCTCATTGGACTTGCCCATCATATGGCTTTCACCCATCAAACCAACTATGCTTCTACTGCTTCGTCTTGTTTTCAAAATACGCCCTGCAGGCATCCGCATCCTTTTGCATCTGCTCCCTCAGCTCATCCAGGCCGAAGAACTTCTGCTCCGGTCTGCAAAAATGCAGGATCCGCACCTCAAGGGGACTGTCATAGAGCTCCCGGTCAAAATCGAACAGATACGTTTCCACGCTGATCCTCGGCACGGCTTCCCCGATGGTGGGCTTACTGCCAATATTGGTGATCCCGCGTCTGATCCCACCGTCCCGGGTCATGCTCTCGGAAAAATAAACACCGTTTGGCGGCAGCAGCTTATTCTCCTTGGGATACAGGTTCGCCGTAGGCATTCCCAGGGAATGGCCGATCCTGTTCCCCCGCTGCACCGTGCCTCGTATCACAAAGGGCTGTCCCAGAAATTCAGCCGCCCTTTCCATATCGCCGTCATGCACGCACTCTCTTACCAGTGTGGAGCTGATCTCCCTGCCGTGAAGACACACCTTGGGAATGATCCTGATACTGACGGTATCCCCATCTTTTCGGGCAGGATTCGAATTGTAAGCCTCTGCTAACTCTTCAAGTGTCTCGGCATCTCCTGCACCGTTCCTTCCGAAGCTGACATCCTCACCGGCTACGATGAGTCTGGCATGCATCTGTTCCAGCAAAAATCGGTTTACATAATCTTCCGGTGTCACGGCCGCCGTATCTCTTCCAAAGGGATATTCCACCAGATAATCGATCCCCATCTCTTCAAACAGGCTCCGCTTTTCCTCTACCGTAAGCAGCTCTCTGAAGGGGCCAAGGGGTTCTATGCTAAGGGATCGAAAATAGGCCCCCGGCGAAGGATCAAAGGTAAAGACCGCTGTCTTCAGCCCCTGTTTTCGTGCCGCCATAACCTCGGACAAAAGTGCTCTGTGTCCTAAATGGATCCCGTCAAATTTGCCGATGGCCACCGCACAGGGCTCGTCAATATGAAATTCAGTGGTTTGATTGATCAGTTCCATTCTCTATCCTTAAATAAACATCTGTCTCGGTTTCAAAAAGCCCGGCTCCGGCGTTTTCTCATACAATCCGTAAAACCGTCCGGCAGCATCATAGATGCGAAAAAGCATCTCTTTGTCCGTACCGGCATCCTCCTGCATGGTCCGGAGCCAGTCCCTTTGCAGGCGGTTGCCGTTTGCTACCGCCACGATATGTGCCTCCTCGACAACACCCTTCGGACAGTCTTCAAAGATCTGATCCACAGGGATCAGGCACTCTTCCAG